>NZ_CP087176.1:1022382-1324009 GCF_024748695.1 Pseudomonas sp. B21-040 | reverse complement strand
TCGAATGACAAACCGCTATCGCGAGCAAGCTCGGCTCCTACAAGGGGTTGATGGTGTTTTGAGGTTTTTTTAAAAATTTTGGGCGCGGCTGTAACGCATCGCCATGACCTTTCTCTAGTGGGGTAAGCAAGCACAAACGCGTTCTTGCCAATCCTCAAAAACCGGAGAAACACCATGACTGCTACCACCCGCACCCTGTCCGCCACCGCCCTGGTTCTGGCCCTCGGTTCTGCTTTGAGCATGGCCGCTGTTTCCACCGCCCACGCCGCCGACGACATGGAAAAATGCTTCGGCGTTGCCATGAAAGGCCATAACGATTGCGCAGCAGGCGCTGGCACCACGTGCGCCGGCACCTCGAAAACCGACTTCCAGACTAATGCCTGGAAACTGGTCCCTAAAGGCACCTGCGCGACGACTGCAAGTGAGACCTCGCCGACCGGTTTCGGTCAGATGGAAGCCTACAAAGCTAAAGCCAAAGCCTGATCTGAACCCCGCCTGAGTGTCGACCATGAACGCTTCAACGTTCGGGCTCCCGCCCCGCGCCGGGCTGGGGCTCAAGACCGAGCACTTCCGTGAAGTGCTCGGTTCACACCCGGACATCGGTTTTTTCGAAGTCCACGCCGAAAACTACATGGTGGCCGGCGGCCCGTTTCATCACTTCCTGGGTTTGATTCGCGAGCAATACCCGCTGTCATTGCATGGCGTAGGCTTGTCGATCGGTGCTGAAGGTCCGCTGGACACTCAGCACCTCAAGCGCCTCGACGCACTGATTGAGCGCTATCAACCCCACTCTTTATCCGAACACCTGGCCTGGTCCAGTCATGGCCCGGCGTTTTTGAATGACCTGTTGCCTCTGGCCTATGACAACGCAACGCTAGACCGCGTCTGCGAACACATCGACCAGGTGCAGAGCACCCTGAAACGCCCGATGTTGCTGGAGAATCCGGCCACTTACCTGGCGTTCGAGCGTTCGACCATCGATGAAGCCGACTTCATCGGCGAAGTCATCCACCGCACGGGCTGCGGGCTGTTGCTGGACGTGAACAATGTCTACGTGTCGTGCATCAATCATCGTCGCGACCCTTTGGCTTACCTCAACGCCCTGCCCCTTCAAAGCATCGGCGAGATTCATCTGGCCGGGTTTGCCGAAGACACCGACAGCCTCGGTGACCGCCTGCTGATAGATGATCACGGCGCCCCCATCGATAACGCCGTCTGGTCGCTGTACCGGCACGTGCTGGAGCGAACAGGCCCGATAGCCACCCTGATCGAACGCGACAATCAGCTGCCGGCCTTCAGCGTCTTGCACGCCGAGGCGCGTCAGGCCGATGAGCTCTTGCTGTGTGCCGGGGGTCGACCATGAGCACTCAAGCCGCATTTGCCGCCGCCCTGCTTGATCGCCAATTGACGTGCCTCGAGGGCTTGTTCAGCGTCAACGGTGCCGATCCCGCCAGCCGTTTCGCGGTGTATCGCAACAATGTGCAGAGCTCGCTGATCAACGCCTTGGCGCACAGCTACCCCGTAGTGGCGCAATTGGTCGGCGATGAATTCTTCCGCGCCATGGCCGGGATCTATTTGCTCGGCAATGCGCCCCGAAGCCCGCTGATAAAGGATTACGGCGACGATTTTGCGGACTTCGTCGAAGGCTTCGAACCGGCGGCCAGCCTGCCCTATCTGGCCGATGTCGCGCGATTGGAACGCTTGCGCACTGTCGCTTACCACGCCGCCGACGCTCAACCGCTGAGCCACCAACAGATCGGCGCAGCACTCGCCAATCCGCAAGCCCTGGTCGAATTGACTGTCGAATTTCATCCCTCCTTGCACCTGTTGACGTCAGCCTTTGCCGTGGTTTCGATCTGGGCGGCACATCAGCAAGACGCAACGCTGGCGGGGATCGATCTGAACGTTGGGCAACACACGCTGATCGTGCGCAACGAACTGGACGTGGAAGTCTTTGCCATCGACCCCGGCGCCAGCGCTTTCATCCAGAACCTGCAAAACGGCCAGCCCCTGATTCAGGCCGTGGAGTCCGCTCCCGCGTTCGACCTCAACCAGACCCTGAGCCTGTTGATCACCCACAACGTCATTACTCACCTTCATCACAACAAGGTAACGCCATGAACACTCAGAACCCGATCAGCCGCGCCATTGCGCTGCTGGAAATGATTCCACAGAGCCTGATCGCCTTCATTGCGCGGTTCTCCATCGCGGCGGTGTTCTGGAAGTCCGGGCAAACCAAGGTCGAAGGCCTGGCCATCGACTTGATCGATGGCACGTTCGAGATCAGTTGGCCACACCTGGCCGACTCAACCATTCCATTATTCAAGAGTGAGTACCCCGTGCCGTTGCTCTCGCCCGAGGTCGCGGCACACATGGCGGCGTTCGCCGAACACTTCTTCCCGGCCCTGATTCTGATTGGCTTCGCCACGCGATTTTCGGCGCTGGCGTTGCTGGGCATGACCCTGACTATTCAACTGTTTGTGTACCCGGATGCTTACCCGACGCACGGCACCTGGGCGGCAGTGCTGCTGTATCTGATGGCAACCGGGCCGGGTAAATTGTCGATCGATCATCTGATCGCCCGGCGCTACTCCCGCTAACTCAGATCCCCTGTAGCAGCTGCCGAAGGCTGCGTTCGAACGCGAAGCGGTCGCAAAACCTGCAAACGCGGTTTACGTGTCAGACCACGGTGACTGACTTCACGACTGCTTCGCAGTCGAACGCAGCCTCGCAAGCTCGACAGCTGCTACAAAGGCCGTGCGAGGCTAAGCCGATCCAGCGCTTCGCCGCTGCGCTTGAACCAGCCGATCAGGTAATCCGCCAGCACTTGAGTACGTTTTGGCAGCCCGCCCTGATACGGGTGAACCAGGTACATCGGCATACGCCGCGTCTGATAATCGCGCAGGAGCCAGCGCAAACGCCCGTCAGCCAATTCCGCCTGCAACAAGTAGGACGGCAAGCGGGCGATACCGGCGCCGGCCAGTGCCGCTTTCTTCAGCAAGCTGTAGTGATTGCTGGCAAACGGCCCCGACACCCGCACCCGCAACAGTTCGTGTTGCTGGTGATACAACCATTCTTCGCGACCGCTGTAATGGCTGTTGAGCAGGCAACGATGTTCGGCCAAGGCCTGGGGCGTTTGTGGCTCTCCATACTGTTCAAGATACGCCGGGCTGGCACAGGTCATTTCGTGCCAGGCCAGTAGCGGCCGGGCCACCAGGCGCTCGTCGTTACCCACCTCGGAGCGAATCGCCAGGTCGAAACCATCCCGGGACAAGTCGTGAAACTGGTTGTTCAGATCAAGCTCGATCTGCACGTCAGGGTACTTGCCGGAGAACTCCAGCAATAAGCCATCGAAGAACGTTTCTCCCAGCGATACCGGCACCGTCATACGCACCGGCCCTGCCATATCGTCCTTCAACCGTGCCAATGCCTGACGCGCCCTCTCCACTTGTACGACCAGCGCCTGAGCTTGCGGCAACAGCGCCGCCCCCGCTGCTGTCAGGCTCAAACGTCGAGTGGTGCGTTGCAACAGCACCACCGAAAACCGCGTCTCCAACAGGCTGATGCGCTTGGATAATTGGCCCTTGCTGCAACCCAGTTGCTGCGCCGCCAACGTGAAACTCCCGGCTTCAATCAATACCGCAAACGCCGCCAGATCATCCATCTCACTCATGGATTGTTTCCATTTGAAAACCAAAGGTTGCCTATTAGTGCGCTTATCAACGAAAAAAACCACTCTAGACTGAGACCTCATTCAACCCATCGAGGAACAGCATGATGAAAATTCTATTGATCGGCGCAGGCGGCACCATCGGCTCGGCAGTCGACAAGGAACTGTCCCAGCGTCACGAGATCATTCGTATCGGTCGCAACAGTGGCGACTTTCAGGTGGACATCAGCGACAGCGCCTCGATCCGCAAGCTGTTCGAACAGACCGGCAGGTTCGATGCCCTGATCTGCGCCGCCGGCAACGTTACCTTCGCACCGTTGAACGACATGACCGAAGAAAGCTTCGCGCTGGGCCTGAAAGACAAACTGATGGGCCAGGTCAATTTGGTGCTGATCGGCCGTGAGTTCGCCAACGATGGCGCCTCGTTCACCTTGACCACCGGCGTGCTCAGCCACGACCCGATTTACAGCGGCGCCTCGGCGGCGCTGGTCAACGGCGCGCTGGACAGCTTCGTCCGCGCCGCCGCCATCGAACTGCCCCGCGGCCTGCGCGTGAACTCGATCAGCCCGAATGTGCTGGTGGAAGCCATGGGCAAATACGCGCCTTACTTCCGTGGTTTCAAACCGGTTCCTGCAGCCGATGTGGCATTGTCTTACGCCAAAAGCGTGGAAGGCTTGCAGACAGGTCAGACTTTTCACGTCGGCTGAGCCGGTTCAGGCTCAATCAACTAACGTGGGCAAGAGGTCTTTGGCGATGGCTGTCGGGATGGACACTCTGAACTGCGAGCCCAAGACCGATTGCACTGTCGCCGTAGAAACCTTCCAACCATTGATCAATAGCGTCAATTTCTGGCCTATCGACTCACGGGTAATACGCTGCATACGCTCAGTTGCTTCAGGACTGAGCGTGACATTCATTTCAAATTCTGAATGAAGTCTGTCGTTGTCCTTCAATAACAACTCCATTCGAGTGAAGTCGGTTGCCGAAGACAAATTGATCTCGGCAGCCTGAGTGCCCGTGGCCCCCGTCATCACAATTAAAAACAACCAGAACTTCCAGCCCATTGCGTTCTTCATATCCGCTCCCTGTAAAAACGTGGCAGCTTACCTTTGGCACTCTGATACTCGGCATCGAAATCATTCACAAGATGTTGCCGGAAATCACCCTCTACTTTGTCTGAGAACAACTCCAGCCTTGTGATGAACGGTCAGGCTGAGTAACGTGACGGCACTTGTCTGGAGAGCCAAAGATGCGTGTTGCCCGTTCCTTAGTCCTTGTTGCCCTGCTGCCGCTGTTTGCCGCCTGTCAGTTGTTTGATGGCCCGCGTGAAAGCGCCTCCCACGTGGGCCAGACCCGCATGCAGGGCCAGTTGACGGCGGCGGGCGGCAACTTGCTGTTCCAGCCATGCAATGAACAGCGCAGTTATGTGGTCAACGACACCGGCGGCACCAGCGTTCTGCAACAGGCCGCGTCCCTGGCTGATAAACAGGGCAAGTTGTTCGCCGATGTGCGTGGGCGCATTGTGGCCAGTGGTGCCGAGAGTCGCCTCGATCTGGAACAGCTCTACCGCGTCGAGCGCTCGGGCACGGCGTGTGACGATCCCAATTTCAAACTGCTGATTTTGCGCGCGGCCGGCCACTCGCCAGAGTGGAGCGTCAAAGTCAGCGGTAAAGGCATGGTGATTGATCGCGCCGGTCAACCGCCTCTGGCCCTACCGTACGTGGAAGAACAACTGGGCGATGGCCGTTTCAACCTCGGCACCGAAGCCAATAACCAGCACATCGAACTGTGGGTCACGCCGCAACGTTGCGTCGACAGCACCACCGGCAGCGTCCAGCACATGAGCGCAGAACTGCGCATCAATGGTCAGGTACAGCGCGGTTGCGCGTATTTCGGCGGTTCGCGTAACGACTGATCGTTTAAGCCTCACGGGAATCTCCTTTGGGGCTTATAATCACCGGTTTCAAACGCCTTGGCGCAGTTGTGCGCCCCGCGAACCGGGTCCTGCCATGTTACGAATCACCGAACTCAAGTTGCCGATCGACCATCCCGAAGAAGACCTGCGCCCTGCCATCGTGCAGCGCCTGGGCATCGCCAGTGATGACCTGCTCGATTTCACCTTGTTCAAGCGCAGCTACGATGCGCGAAAAAAGTCCTCCGAACTGTGCTTCATCTACACCATCGACCTCACCGCCAAGGATGAGGCGACACTGCTGCACAGGTTCGCCGATGACCGTAACGTCAACGTGGCGCCGGATGTCAGTTACAAAGTGGTCGGCCAGGCACCGGCCGATTTGCAGCAACGCCCCGTGGTTGTGGGTTTCGGGCCGTGCGGGATTTTCGCCGGGCTGTTGCTCGCGCAAATGGGCTTCAAGCCGATCATCCTCGAACGTGGCACCGAAGTGCGCCAGCGCACCAAGGACACCTGGGGCCTGTGGCGTAAAAGCGTGCTCAACCCTGAATCCAACGTCCAGTTCGGTGAAGGCGGCGCAGGGACGTTCTCCGACGGCAAGCTCTACAGCCAAATCAAAGACCCGAAATTCATCGGCCGTAAAGTGCTGCACGA
The DNA here is from genome assembly GCF_024748695.1 of Pseudomonas sp. B21-040. Taxonomy (NCBI): domain Bacteria; kingdom Pseudomonadati; phylum Pseudomonadota; class Gammaproteobacteria; order Pseudomonadales; family Pseudomonadaceae; genus Pseudomonas; species Pseudomonas sp. B21-040. The sequence goes on along the minus strand of NZ_CP087176.1, from coordinate 1,317,773 downwards.
GTTCGTCAAGGCCGGCGCCCCGGAAGAGATTCTCTACGTCAGCAAGCCACACATCGGTACGTTCCGTCTGACTGGCGTAGTGGAAAACATGCGTGAGCAGATTCGCGCACTGGGCGGCGAAGTCCGCTTCCAGCAACGTGTCACCGATGTGTTGATCGAGGATGGCCAACTGGTCGGCGTCGAGCTAAATGGCGGCGAGCAGATCCACTCCAAACACGTGATTCTGGCCCTCGGCCACAGCGCCCGGGACACCTTCCGCATGCTCCACGGCCGTGGCGTGTTCATGGAAGCCAAGCCGTTCTCGGTGGGTTTCCGCATTGAACACCCGCAGTCGCTGATTGACCGCGCGCGGTTGGGCAAGTATGCCGGCCACCCGAAACTCGGGGCTGCCGACTACAAACTGGTGCACCACGCCAAGAACGGCCGCTCGGTCTACAGCTTCTGCATGTGCCCGGGCGGCACCGTGGTCGCGGCGACGTCCGAGCCCAATCGCGTGGTCACCAATGGCATGAGCCAGTACTCGCGTAACGAGCGCAATGCCAACTCCGGGATCGTCGTCGGCATTACCCCGGAAGTTGATTATCCGGGCGGCCCGCTGGCCGGTATCGAGTTGCAGGAACGCCTGGAATCCCACGCTTTTGTGCTGGGCGGCAGCAACTACGAAGCACCGGCGCAACTGGTCGGCGACTTTATCGCCGGCAAGCCGTCCACCGAACTGGGCAGTGTCGAACCCTCCTACAAGCCAGGCGTTGCCCTGGGTGATTTGGCCCTGGCCTTGCCGGAATTCGCCATCGAGGCGATTCGTGAGGCGTTGCCAGCGTTCGAGAAGCAGATCCGCGGTTACTCGCTGCATGACGCCGTATTGACCGGCATCGAGACACGCACCTCGTCACCGTTGCGCATTACCCGTAACGAGTCGATGCAGAGCCTGAACGTGAAGGGCTTGTTTCCGGCGGGTGAAGGCGCGGGTTATGCGGGCGGGATTCTGTCGGCGGGTGTGGATGGCATTCGCATCGCCGAAGCCGTGGCCCGCGACATTCTCGGCCTGGAAGCCTGATACAGATCTCCCTGCAGGAGCGAGCCTGCTCGCGATGGCGGATTATCATTCAACAGAGATGTTGACTATTCTACCGCCCTCGCGAGCAGGCTCACTCCTACAAGGGATCTTCGGTGTTTGAAGATCAGATATTGGCGCGCAACACGCTGGCCGGCAGCGGCTCACCGCGCTCGACACTCGCCGCCACGGTAGCCATCAAGCCACTCAACTCATACCCCTGGCCCTTGAGCCAATCCTGATCGTAATAGGTGGTGGCATAACGCTCGCCACCATCGCACAGAATCGCCACGATCGATCCCGACTCCCCCGCCGCGACCATCTGCTGCGCCGCCATCAGGGCGCCGATCAGATTGGTCCCGCTCGATCCGCCAACCCGTCGCCCCAGGCGCTGTGCCAGGTAGTGCATGGCCGCCAGCGACAACGCGTCCGGCACTTTGACCATGGCATCAATCACCTTGGGCAGGAACGATGCTTCCACCCGAGGCCGGCCGATGCCTTCGATCCGCGAACCGCACTCCAGGCGCAGGCTGGCATCACCCGTCTGGTAGTAATCGAAGAACACCGAACGCTCGGCATCGGCGCACAGCACGCGGGTGCAATGCTGGCGATAACGCACGTAACGACCCAGCGTTGCGGTTGTACCACCCGTGCCAGGGCTGGAAATCAGCCAGCTCGGCTCGGGGTGCTGCTCGAAACGCATCTGGTGGAAGATCGATTCCGCAATGTTGTTGTTCGCTCGCCAGTCAGTGGCGCGTTCGGCGTAGGTGAACTGGTCGATGAAATGACCATCATGCTCTCGCGCCAGCCGTTCGGACTCGGCGTAGATCTGAGTCGGGTCGTCGACCAGATGACTCTTGCCGCCATAGAAAGCAATTTGCGCGATTTTTTCCTTGGAGGTGGTCGCCGGCATCACCGCAATGAACGGCAGTCCCAGCAAACTGGCGAAATACGCCTCGGAAATTGCCGTCGAACCGCTGGACGCCTCGATCACCGGTGCACCGGGCTTGAGCCAGCCGTTACACAGCGCATACAGAAACAGCGAGCGCGCCAGGCGATGTTTCAGGCTGCCGGTGGGGTGGCTGGATTCATCCTTGAAATACAGTTCGATGCCCGGAAAACCCGGCAGCGGCAAGGGGATCAGGTGGGTATCGGCGCTGCGCTGGAAGTCCGCTTCAATGATCCGGATAGCTTCGCGGGCCCACTGTCGATTGTCGCTCATGATGGTTTTCTCGTGGAGTCAGGCAAAAGTCGGCCTTTGCGTAAGGCCTATCCCTCGAAGCTTAGGAAAAAACCTACATCACGCACAGGTACAGCTGAGGCCCAATACGGCCGACAACTGCTAGGCTCAAGTCCGGCCCCGTCCTCCACCTTGTTACGCCATATAACAAAAAAGAATATAACTTTTGTTTTAACAACTAACAGTACGGGTTAGGGTGTGCCACCTTTTGAATTCATCGATGGAGAGCGACCTTGCCTCTGCGTAGCACTTTCACGCGTTTCTTTCAGTTGGAAGCTGCCAGCGGTCTGTTACTGATCGCCGCGGCAGCCCTGGCTTTAATCATCAACAACTCGTCCCTGTCGTGGCTCTATAGCGGGCTGCTGGACACCCCTGTCGTCGCTCAGATCGGCGCGCTGAAAATCGCCAAACCGTTGCTGCTGTGGATCAACGACGGTCTGATGGCGATGTTCTTCCTGCTGATCGGCCTGGAAGTCAAACGCGAAGTCCTCGACGGCCAGTTGTCGCAGCCCTCGCAAATCGTCCTGCCGGGCGCCGCTGCCATTGGCGGGATGGTCGTGCCGGCGCTGGTCTACTGGTTCTTGAACCGTGACGACCCGACCGCCTTGGGCGGCTGGGCCATCCCGATGGCCACCGACATTGCCTTTGCCCTCGGCGTGCTCGCCTTGCTGGGCAAGCGGGTACCGGTGTCGCTGAAGTTGTTCCTGATGACCCTGGCGATCATTGACGACCTGGGCGCGATCATCGTCATCGCCATCTTCTATTCTGGCACGCTGTCGACGCTGTCCCTGGCACTGGCTGCCGCCTGCATCATCGCGTTGATCACCATGAACCGACTCGGTGTGGTGAAGCTCGGGCCGTACATGATCATCGGTTTGATTCTCTGGGTCTGTGTGCTCAAGAGCGGCGTCCACGCAACACTCGCCGGTGTGACGTTGGCGTTCTGTATTCCGCTGCGCACCAAAAACGCCGAGCCTTCACCGCTGCTGACCCTTGAACACGCCCTGCACCCGTGGGTGGCTTACGGCATCCTGCCGCTGTTCGCCTTCGCCAACGCCGGCTTGTCCCTGAGCGGCATCACCGTTGAAAGCTTTACCCACCATGTGCCGATGGGCATCGCGATTGGCCTGTTGCTGGGTAAAACGGTGGGCGTTTTCGGCCTGACCTGGCTGGCCGTGAAAATCGGCATTGCCACCCTGCCCCAAGGTGCGAACTGGGGCCAGGTGCTGGGTGTGGCGATGCTCTGCGGGATTGGTTTCACCATGAGTCTGTTTGTCGGTTCCCTGGCATTCGAACCAGGCGTCAGTGACTACGCCGGGATGGACCGGATGGGCATCTTGACCGGCTCGATTCTGGCCGCACTGATCGGATACGCGGTGACGGCAATGGCCAGTCGCAAGAGCGCCGTTCTGCAATCCTGAGAAAGCGAACAGTCCTGTCGACATTCAGGACTCGTCCTACAGCCACCATCAACCTCCTTCGTTAACGTCGCACAGCTCCTTTTTCGGGAGCTGTCGACGGACGAACGCAAGGAAGCTCAGTGGCTGGCAACAAGGAAGTTCCCAGGGTTAAAAACCCACCCTCCGGTGACGGTCATCACGTCACCCACCGCTTCATGACGGATACTGAACTGGCCGAGCGGGATGCACGACAATCCGCTTACGACGCCATGCTCGCCCGCCAGCAAGCCTTTGAAGATCGCCTTCAAGGCTCGGCGAAAAAGGACGAAACCGTTCGCGCCGGATGCGTCTTCGCCAAGTCCTGCAACTTGCCGGACGCCATCATCGACTACTCGAATCCCTCGGGCGTCGTCCCCACCGACAGCCTCAAGGATTACGGTGAAATCGCCTGGCTTGGCGCTCGTGACGTAGGCGATGCCGGGCTACTGAATCTCGAAACCATCAGTGGCAGTACCCTCTCACTCGGCATTGGCCGGCTCGCCCTTGGCGCCCCCATTCTTGCTACTCCGGTCCTGGGCCTTGGCGCTGCCGGCGCCGCGACATTGGCCGGTGTTGTTGCCTTGTTCTGGACCCCGAGCCTGGGTGACAGCGCGCTGTATACCGAAGACCAACTGCGTGCCCTGAAACAGGCCAGAACCCGCGTTCGATTGCAGGTCGAGCAACAGGCTGATGGCAGTCTCAAGGGCTACGGGTTCTACACCGGCAAAAACCGCGAATGGGAAATGGTGGATGTCGTGCAGTTCACACTGCGCGGCAGTCAGCAGGTGGCGGATCTCGGGGACGGTGTTGAGCTGATCTGGACACCGGCTGTGGATGGTTCAGACATCCTTGGCATTCCTGCGCTGGAGGCCGCACCGCAAGCGCCGCACATTTGGGTGTATCCGCCTACGCCGGCGGCGGACAGCATTATCGTGAACCCGATGTATCCGCCTGAGTACAAGGATTTCATTCTTGTGTTTCCGGTGGGGTCGGGGGTGAAGCCGTTATACGTGGTGGTGGCAAGGCCTATCAGTGGTGACCACAGCTATCATCCCCCACCAAAAACTCTACCGGCATTCCCCGACGCGATTCCGGTTCAGACTAAAGGAAATCGAAAACGGTGGGAAAGTAAGAAGCGCATTTATGAGTGGGATTACCAACATGGCGCCGTCGAAGTGTACAACTGGGCAGGGGATCACTTAGGGGAGTTTGATGCAAAAACTGGCAAACAGACCGGAAAAGCAAAACCTGAAAGACGGACATCAACGAAGTAATGATGAGGGACAAGAATGATATTTATCGCGATCAGTGGATTTTTCCCGGAGCCGAATCCCGACAATTCGTTGCAATATGAAAAGGATGTGCCGCAAGTCTTAGAGGCTGCAGTTTTGAAAGTCATGGGCTGGTCAACCTTGCGGGATGTGCCTATGGGTGAGCACTCACTCTCTCCCGATCAAGCCAGCGTGATTATGAATTTGGTGGGGGATCCCTTACGAGAGGACCTGACGTACTACATGGGACTTTGTAGCCAAGACTAGTGGCATCGAACCAGCCACAGCGGGAAGCACAGACACAAAAAACCCCGACCAGTCACCTGATCGGGGTTTTTTTTACCCGTTCCTGCTTAGTGCGAAACGCGGCTAGTCCCGTCAACAGTCGCAATCCGTACCCGCTCACCTACGCGGAATACTTCATTCTCCTGAACCTGCTGAACATAGGCGCGCATGCTGCCGTCGTCTTCGCGAACAGTGATTTCTACGCCTTGAGTACGAGTCAGGCCTTCTTCAGCTGCCGAACCCACCAGGCCGCCGGCGACTGCGCCGATAACAGCAGCAACGATGCTGCCTTTGCCGCCACCGATGGAGCTCCCGCCAACGCCGCCGACCGCTGCACCGGCGAGGCCGCCGATCGGGGTTTTGGTGCCTTCGATTTTCACCGGACGCAGCGCTTCGATGGTGCCCATGCGAATCGTTTGAACACGACGCGCTTCATCACGGGAGTAGGAGTCACCGGTCAGGCTCGATTGGCAGCCAGTGAGTAACATCGCCATCGTGGAAAAGGAAGCAACCAACAAAACAGACTTACGCATAGCATCAACTCCAAAAGACAGGTATTCATTAAACTCCGCAGCTTGACGCCTGTCACGGCATCGCCCGGATAAAAATGGTTTGATTCAGGCCCGGTACAGGCGCTACCACGAACTCACCACACAGTAGCGGCATTATCCGGAATCTGCGCCGCTGCCCCAAGGATTGTCATGGATTACTTCATCATCGTCGTCACTACCGTCGCAGGTCTGTATTTCCACTGGTGGTTGTACGTGCGGATAAAGCGCTGGATGGACCGCGATCTGGCGTTGGCCCTGGCGGGTAAAGACGAGCAGAAAAAAGCTTTCATGCTCCAGCAACTGGCGAACGCTCAGGCGCAGAAGATCAAGCGCCGGGACCTGCCGCAGTGGCTTGAGGCCGCTGCGGAAGGCTATCACGATCGGTAGACTGTTTCAGGGTGCCAGACGTTCAAGAATCCAGTCGGCGCCCTGTAAGCGGTAGTTGAGGCGGTCATGCAGACGGCTTGCGCGGCCTTGCCAGAACTCGATGCGCTCCGGCAGCAAGCGATAACCACCCCAGTGATCCGGACAATGCGGTGCCGTGTCGCTGAAACGTTGCTCGGTGTTCTTGAGCAGCGCCTCCAGTTCCGCACGATCAGCAATCACCCGACTCTGCGGTGATGCCCAGGCACCGAGCCGACTGCCCAGCGGACGAACCTGGAAATACGCATCAGACTCTTCAGGCGAAACCTTCACCACCCGACCTTCGATACGCACCTGGCGCTCCAGGGCCGGCCAGAAAAAGGTCATGGCCGCGAACGGATTCGCCGCCAGATGCTGACCCTTGGCACTTTCGTAGTTGGTGAAGAACGTAAAGCCCTGCTCGTCCAGGCCTTTGAGCAACAGAATGCGGCAATGTGGCCGACCGTCCTGATCGACGGTCGCCAAGGTCATGGCGTTCGCCTCCACCGGCACCTGCTCGGTTTTCACCGCATCGGCAAACCATTGGTGGAACAGCCCGAACGGCTCTGCCGGTGCTTGAGCCTCGGTCAGGCCATCACGGGTGTAGTCACGACGCATATCAGCCAGGCGCTGGGTCATGGCGCATTCCTTTTGGTTAACGAATCACTTTTTAGTGGCGTCTGCGGTGACGGCGACTTTCTTGGTGTCGGCAGCTGCTTTGGCCGGTGTCGTTTTCTTCGCCGGCGTTGCGGTTTTAGCTGGCGCTTTCTTGGCAGTGGCTTTATGGGCCGGAGCCTTTTTAGTGGCAGGCACAGTCGCTTTTTTCGCGGCTGGCGCAGGAGTGACCGGTGTGGCCACAGGCTTGATGTCCTTGGCCGCGATCATGGTCACTGGCGCAGGGGCCGGCATGTTGTACTTGCTCAACAGCGCCACCATGGTGTTTTGCGGGGTCACCAGCAATTCCACGCGACGATTCAAGGCACGGCCTTCGACGCTGTCGTTGGCGGCACGCGGGGCTTCACCGCCCATGCCGCGCAGCATCAGGCGATCACGCTGCAAACCGCTGAGACGGAAAATCGCGGCTACCGCTTGTGCACGCTCCTGGCTCAGTTTCACGTTGGCCGGTGCAGCACCCGACGTATCACTGTGACCGAGTACCAGCACGGCAGTTTTTGGGTCGACCTCGAGGATTTTCGCAACACGCGTGAACGGGCCGAGGGTGACCGGCAGCAGCATGGCAGGACGGTCCGGGTTGAAGGAGCCTTCTACCGGCGCGATCACCACCAACACGTTTTCACGGCGTTCAAGTTTCAGGTTGCTGTCCTTGATCGCTTCACGCAGGCGCGGCTCGTAATCGTCGAGCCAGGCCTGGGTGACTTTAGGGTCTGGCATCGGTACGGCTTTGGCGCCGCTCTGCTCCTTACCACCGAACGGCCACCACCAACTGTTACCCGTCTCAGCCTTGGCCACCTGGGTCGGTTTGGCTTCAGGTTTCACTTCCGGCTTTACAGCAGCCTTGTCGACAGCGTCATCGGAACCGAACGGCCAGTACCAAGGGCTGGTGCTTTCGGCTTTGGCAACCGGGGCCGTGGCAGCAGGTTTGAGTGGGACTGGAGCCGGAGTCGGTTCTTTAGCGGCGACTTTGTCGGAGGAGCCGAACGACCACCAGCTACCGCCATCGGAATCACTTTTTGGTGTCTGTGCACAACCGGTGATAGCAAAGCACAGGGCCAGGGCGAGGGTTTGTTTGGATGACATTGGATATCCACAAATATGAAGTAATGAAAAGTCAGACCGAACCGGCCTGCACAAACTGACGCTTTGAAGCCGAAAACACTGTCGGGTTCCGGTTGCGGAACCCTCGAGCGGGTTTTACAGACAAGTGGCCAATACTCGCGCAAGCTTTTGCGCGCGTGGATCCATCAAGACGTACGGCCCCAGGGTATTTGTCACAAAGCCGAAGGCCACATCGTATTCCGGGTCGGCAAAGCCGATGGAGCCGCCAGCGCCCGGATGCCCGAACGCGCGCGGGCCGAGGCCGTAAGTCGCGTTAGGTACGTCCGGTTGATCGAGCATGCACCCCAGACCGAAGCGGGTCCGGGTCAATAAAGTCTTGTCTTCGCCAAGGCTGTGTTCGCGGGTCAGCTCCTCGAGCATTTCGCTTTCCAGCAGACTGCCGTCGAGCAGGCCGGCGTAGAAACCTGCCAGGCTACGAGCGTTGCCGTGACCGTTGGCGGCAGGTTGCTGCATGCGCCGCCACTCGGGCTTGTTGGTGCTGGTCATGATCGACGGCGGGTTGATGAAGGCACGCGTGGTCATGGCTGTCGGCTCGCGCAGGGTCACTTGCAGCAGGCGTTGGGCAGCGGCGTCGCCGACGTTCCCCTTGCCTCGGGCGATATGCGCCACGCGGTGGAATTCTTCATCGGCCAGGCCGACATGGAAATCCAGTCCCAAAGGCTTGGCCACACGCGCCACGATGGACTCGCCCGGCCCACGACCGTCGGCACGTCGCAGCAACTCGCCGACCAGCCAGCCGTAAGTGATCGCGGCGTATCCGTGGCCTTGGCCCGGCGTCCACCAAGGGGCTTCGGCCGCCAGGGCATCGACCATGGTTTGCCAGTCGTAAAGGGCTTCCGGGGGCAGCAATTCACGTAACGCTGGCAAGCCGGCTTGATGGCAGAGCAATTGACGCAGGGTTACGGATTCTTTGCCGGCCGCAGCAAATTCAGGCCAGTAACGCGCAACCGGGGCGTCCAGTTGCAGCTTGCCTTCGGCCACCAACTGCAGGGCCGTGACGGCGGTGAAGGTCTTGGTGCAGGAGAACAGGTTGGCGATGGTGTCGCTGTGCCAGGCTTCGCTGCCATCCTTGTCGGCGGTACCGGACCAGAGGTCGAGGACGGTTTCACCGCCGACCTGGATGCACAAGGCTGCGCCACGTTCCTGAGGATCGTCGAACAGCGCCGCGAACGCTTCGCGCACTGCTTCGAACTTGAGCTCGTAATGACCCTGAATCTGCACCCGCATTGCTCCCGGATATTCGCTATACAAAGTGGCCCGCATTGTTCCAGCCATTAGCCGTTTTGGGAACAGTGTTGGGCTGGGCGGTTACCTATTGAAATGACTCCCCACAGGAAGCCTCAGTGACCTTGTCCGGAATGCCCACCGGCGCCCTTGCCCGGGCCTTTGCCGGCCTCGGCCTTTCTGCCGCCTTCAGCATCGTGGCTGGCTTTGTCTGCCTCGGCCGCTTTGCCCAATTGATCCACCGTCGCCAGGTTGCTCTTGCGCACCGATTCGACAAAACCCTGGAACGGCAGATCGGTGATACCCACCAGCCCGAAGTGACCATTTTCGCCATCCAGCAAACGCCCGGTCACCGGTTGGTCGAGGAACTGGAACCAGTGCACGCCGACAATCGACGGTTCGCTCAACGCCTGTTTCAGGAAGTTCGCGTAGGCCGGCCCACGGTCTTCTTCCTTGGCCAATGGCGTCACGCCGCCCCAGAACGGGCCGCGATCCGCCGAGCCCACGTTGAACTCGGTGATCAACACCGGTTTGTCCAGACTGCGCAGTTTGGCGAAGTCATAACCGTCCTGCGGTTGCAGGGTGTACATGTTGAAGCTCAGCACATCGCAATACTGTGCGCAGGACTCCACGGCTTCCGGGGTGCTGACGGCGAAACGACCGCCCAGCAACAGCTGGTTCGGCGCGTGCCATTTGAGCGAGTCGGAGAGGGTCTTGAAGTAGGTATCCGCAAAAACTTTCTGGAAGTATTTGAAGTCGGCCTCGATTTCCGGGTGTTCGGCGCTCGGCAGCGGTGGCACGAAGCCTGGGTCTTCCATCAATTCCCAGGCCGGCAAGTCAATGCCCCAGGCTTTGGACAGACCGGCCTGATTGCGATACTTGTCGCGCAGTTGCTTGAGAAACGCGCGTTTGGCCGGCACGTCGGTGGTCATTTTCAAGGTGCCATAGGCCAAGGCGTAACGGGCTTTTGGATCGTCACCAGGACCAGCCCAGGCCAGTTCATTGTCGGCGTAGTAGCCGATCAGCCATGGATCGTCGCGATGGTCGCGGGCAGCAATGGCCACGGCGCGCTCGGTGGCCATGGCAAAACGCGGGTCGAACGGGTCGGGCATGCCGCCCCACCAGTCGGTGCCGGTACTGATACTGGCGTAATCGCCGACGATCGACAGCGGCAAGGTGTACGCCACGCGGTCGGCGTTGGCCAGCGCCGGGGCGCTCCAGTTGCCGACGGTGTTGAAGCCCCAGGCTTGCAGGCGATCAAGCGTGTGACTGGCCCAGCGTTGTTCATCAACCAGCGCTTTGCAGGGTTCGGCAGGTTTCTGCTCAATCGCTTTTGCGGCGGACGCATCAACAGCGTCGGCCTTGACGGCTTCGGCGACACCGGACTCGGCCGTCGAAGGCACGACGGGTTGCTCGGCAGCTCTGTCGGACGTGGCTTCTACCGCGTCAGCCTTGGCCGCTTGCGCGACACCTGCCTTGGTGTCGCTGCCCTGTGCGCAAGGTGCGCCGTACAGACGTTGCAGGTTGGCACCATAAAAGTCGTACCACTGGCCGGCGTTGTAGCCACGACCCTGATCGGCGCCGTTGCCGCCACGGTTATCGCCTTCGCCAAAGTGGCTGGCCAACGGCTCGTCGGGTTTTGGCAGGGACTCGAACATCCACTCCCGGCCGGCGACGTAAGTCTGGTTGACGTCCGGGGCAACGGTATTGACCCCAAGTGAATAGAACGGGTGCCCTTGCGGGGTCACCAGGTACCAGCGACCGTCACGCTTTTCGGTTCGAAAAAAACCGCTGGCCTTGAACGTCGGGCCTTTGGTCCAGCCACCAAACGTATCCAGGGAAGATTTTTCGCGCTCGGCCAGCCAGGTTTTCAGTTGTTGCTGTTCCTTGGCGGCGGCGCTTTTCAGTTGCTCATCGCTGCTGACCTTTTCTGGCCATTTGGCCCGTGTCGACTGGCCGTAAGCATCCACCAGTCCGCCATAAACGGCCCGTGTCACAGCCTCTCCGTCTTGCACACCAAAACGTTCCAGCAAGATGTTCTGCGCCACTTTCGGTTGATCCATCGACAAGGTCACCGACACCACTTGGCTGCGATCCAGGTCACCGGCGCTGCTGGCCAACAAAATGCGCTGCCCGTCGACCGTCATCGGCATCGGCGGCCCGGCTTTCATGCCCTGACTCAAGGGGGAGCTTGCCACCAGCGGCACCAGCAAGGTCTGCGCAGGGCCCGCCGGCAAATCGACACGACTGAACAGTGTCTTGCCGTCATTGCTCTGGATTTTCACGTACAGGGTCACGGCCCAGTCCATCGCGCTCTGAATCCGCAGGCTCATGACGCCCGACTGCGACCAGTCCCAGGCCCCCGTTTGCGGGGTCAAGCGCAAACTCGGCTGAGCCACCGGGTTGAACGTGACCCGGCGCAACACTTCGCCTTCGGCTGTTTGCTCCGCATTGGATTGCGGCAGGCTGGCATCCTGAGTCGCCACCTGGACCACGTCGGCAGGGCGGACAAAGTTGAATAGCGTCTGCTGGCCAGCAGGGGCCGCCAGCAAAGGGGCTGCGAACATCAGGGCAAATACAGCGGGTAACGAACGGCGAATCATAGGAACGTGGTTCTCCCTAACGACCTTCAATGGGCCAATGGAAAAGCGATGGCAGAGAGATAGACAACGCGGCGAGCAAATGTGCCCACCGGTGTATCAGGAAATTTCGCGGCGGAAGGGTGGCAACGCATTGAGGATGGCTTTGCCATAACGCTGGGTGACCAGACGCCGGTCGAGCAAGGTGATGGTGCCGCGGTCTTCCTCGGTACGCAGCAAACGACCGCAGGCCTGGACCAGTTTCAACGAGGCATCCGGCACGGAGATTTCCATGAACGGATTGCCGCCTCGCGCTTCGATCCATTCCGCCAACGCCGCTTCGACGGGATCGTCCGGCACCGAGAACGGAATCTTCGCAATTACCACGTGCTCGCAGTAAGCACCGGGCAAGTCGACGCCTTCTGCAAAACTCGCGAGGCCGAACAGCACACTGGAATCCCCGCCATCGACACGCGCCTTGTGCTTGTTCAACGTTTCCTGCTTCGACAGGTTGCCTTGAATGAACACTTGCTTGCGCCAGTCGCGGTCGAGGCCGTCGAACACGTCCTGCATCTGTTTGCGTGAGGAGAACAGCACCAGCGTGCCTCGCGAGCCTTCAACCAGGTCCGGCAAATCGCGAATGATCGCCGCCGTGTGGGCTGGCGCATCCCGTGGATCGGCTTTCAGGTCCGGCACCCGCAGCACGCCGGCATCGGCATGGTGGAACGGGCTCGGGACCACGGCGGTCACGGCTTTTTTAGGCAGGCCGGCGCGCATGCGGAAACGGTCGAACGTGCCGAGCGCAGTCAACGTCGCCGAGGTCACCAACGCGCCGTAAGCCACGTTCCACAGGTTGCGCCGGAGCATTTCCGCCGCAAGGATCGGGCTGGCATTGACCTCGATGTCAAACAGCGAACCGCTTTCGGCCAGCGTCAGCCAACGCGCCATGGGCGGATTGTCTTCCGGGTCTTCGGCGGTGAACGCGACCCACAATTCCCAATTGCCCGAGGAGCGCGACAACAAGCTGCCGAACAGTGGATACCACTCTTCGGCCTGATTACTGGCGATGCCGATGTTGACCTCGCCGTCCATGCCTTCCTTGAGCAACTCGGTGAGCCGGGTGAACAGGTCGGTCAGGCGGGCAAAGCCCTTCTTCAACTCGATGCCCATCTCGCGCATGTGCTCGGGAACCACCCCGCCGACGAAGCGGTGACGCGGCCGTTCCCGGCCTTCGACGTCTTCGCCCGGCTTGAAATCGGCAATCTGTTCACACGCGCTGAACATGAACTGCTGTTGGGTCTTGATCTCGCGGGCCAGTTCCGGCACTTGTTCGATCAGCTTGCCCAAGTCGCCCGGCAGCGGGTGCTGGGCCAGCAGTTTGGTGAGGTTTTTGGCGGTGGTTTCCAGCCAGTCGGCCGTGGAGCGCAGGCGCGTGTAATGGGCGAAGTGGCCGATGGCCTTGTCCGGCAGGTGATGACCTTCGTCGAAGACGTAGAGGGTGTCTCGTGGGTCGGGAAGCACCGCACCACCGCCCAGGGCCAGGTCAGCCAGCACCATGTCGTGGTTGGTCACGATGACGTCAACCTTGCCCATGCCTTCGCGGGCCTTGTAGAAGGCGCACTGGCCGAAGTTCGGGCAATGACGGTTGGTGCATTGGCTATGATCGGTGGTCAAGCGCGCCCAGTCGGCATCTTCCAGGGCGGTGGACCAACTGTCGCGGTCACCATCCCATTTATTGCCGGCGAGTTTTTCGATCATGCTGGTGAACAGCTTCTGACTGGCCTCGTCGACCTCGATCTTGAAGCCTTCTTCTTCGAACAACTGCGCGGTAGCGGTTTGCGCGTGACCTTCTTGCAGCAACATGTCGAGCTTGGACAGGCACATATAGCGCCCACGTCCCTTGGCCAATGCGAAGCTGAAATTCAGCCCGCTATTGCGCATCAGGTCGGGTAGATCCTTGTAGACGATCTGCTCTTGCAGGGCCACGGTGGCCGTGGCGATCACCAGGCGTTTGCCGGCAGCCTTGGCGGTAGGGATCGCCGCCAGGCTGTAGGCCACGGTTTTGCCGGTACCGGTGCCGGCTTCCACCGCGACAATCGCGGGGTCGCCACTGCGCCGGCCTTCGTCATCGGTGTCGATGTCCCCGAGGACCTTGGCAATTTCGGCGATCATCAGGCGTTGACCGTAGCGCGGCTTGAGGCTCTTGGCTTCGAGAAAACGCGAGTAGGCGCCCTGGATCGTGGTTTTGAGTTCGGTGCTGATCATGGATTGTCGGGCGCAAAAAACGCTGGATAAATTTTCAGTAGTTCGGTTCGGCCGCTATCATACCCCGCTAATGAATCCCGCGCAGAACGGAGTACCTCAATGACACCTTTTGGCATCGTTTATACCCTGCATGTCCTGTCCGCCCTAGTGTGGGTGGGCGGCATGTTTTTCGCCTGGATGGTCTTGCGTCCCGCTGCCGTGAAGGCGCTGGAAGGCCCCGCGCGGTTGAAGCTGTGGGTGGAAGTGTTCCAGGGTTTTTTCCGCTGGGTCTGGGTCGCGGTGGTGCTGTTGCCGATCAGTGGTGTCGGCATGATTCATCTGCAATTCGCCGGTTTCGAGGCCGCACCGCGCTATGTGCAGGTGATGATGGGGCTGTACGTGGTGATGACGGCGCTGTTTATCCGGATTCAGGCGTTGATGCTGCCGGAGTTGCGCACAGCGGTGACGGCACAGGATTGGCCGGCGGGTGCTGCGGTACTCGGAAGGATTCGACGGTTGGTGGGGATCAATTTGATCGTGGGTCTGTTGTTGGTGGCCATTGCCGCGGCCCGGCCGATGTTCTGAGTCGATCGTTCCCACGCTCTGCGTGGGAACGAGCAACCGGTCGTTCTTTAGAGACGCTGAATCGTCACCGAACCCGCCGCGCCGGCAGGACCAGGCTGGCCGTCCGCACCCGAACGGCCACTTTTGCCGCCATCAGTCTTGTACACGAGACAGCCTTTGGCTTTGCCACCTGCTCCCGGCTTGCCGCCAGGACCTGCCAGGCCACCGGCACCGCCAGCGACCTGCACCTTGATTTTATCCGCCGGGTAATCGCGCGGCACTTCCAGCCTTACCAGCGCACCTGCGCCCCCCGGCTGACCATCACTGCCGTTGCTGCCATCGGCGCCGTGACCGGCCTGCCCCCAGGTGCAACCCGCTGCCTGGCCATTGGCGCCATCAAGACCAAAAAAACCTGGTGCACCGGCGCCGCCACGAGCATCGACCGACAATTGCGGGGCATTCAATGCCTTGATCTGCAAGTTCAGGTTGCGTCCCGAGCGTGCAGCCTTCTGGAAACTTCCCGGTGCGCCCCTCGCGGTAATCTGGCTGCCTTCAGACATTTCGGCGCGATGGACTTTCAGCTCCAGCGCTTGCTCACTCGGCACAATGGCAATTCGCGCTTCACGCCCCAGGTGCAATTCACCCACCGTCACTTCGGTCACGTTAGAGGGGATCAACAGCGTGGCGTAATCGGCGACTTCCAGACGCTCCAACTGCAGCGTGCTGGCCGTGTTGGGCAAGCGCATCAACGAGTTGGCTTCGACACTGACAACCTGAGCGCAGGCCAATGGACTGATAAAAGCGGCGAGCAGACAGAAATTACGCATGGGAAGCCTTCGATGCGGAGGGAGCCGGGATGGTTTGCAGGTGGAACACGCCGAACAGGGCAATCTTGAGGCGATCGCGCCAAGGGTGGGCACGGCCTTTGAGGCTGCGGTTGCAGAACACCAGTTCCAGCAGATGGAGCAGTGCCAGCAGACCACCCGCCAGATTGACCAACAGGTGCAGCGGATAAATGAATGGCATGAGCAGATTGACCAGCACCATGCACCAGAACAGCAGGGTCAATAGCTTCCCCAGCCCCCAAAAAACCTTCATACGCTCCCCCGCTGATCATTATTCTTTGCGCGCACAGTAACGGCTTGTGCGAGGGGTGCGCCAGAGGGCAACGGAAAAATCGTCATGAAGTCCGCCGAATGGCCATCGGCCCGCCGCATTGACCGACCGATGGCTCTAGCTAGCGGCTTAGCGGTTGATGTGCAATTCCACGCGACGATTTTTCGCGCGGCCTTCATCAGTATCGTTATCGGCCACAGGCTCACTTTTGCCCTTGCCTTCACTGGTGATTTTGTTCGGGTCCAGGCCTTGGTCCATCAGATAGGCCGCCACGCTGGTGGCACGACGTTCCGACAAATACTGGTTGTAGACATCCGAACCGACGCCGTCAGTATGTCCAACGACCTTGATACTCACCACATCGGCACTTTGCAGTTTGGGCATCAACGCATCCAGCTCACTCTTGGCAGCAGGAGTCAGGTCGGATTGGTTGAATGCAAACAGCACGTTGCCCGCATCACTGAGGGTGACGACTTCCGATTGTGCAGGTTCGGCAGGCGCGCTGACCGGGGTTTGCGGCAACGGACAACCGTGATGTTCAACGGGCGTGTTGGCTGGTGTATCGGGGCAACGATCACGTCGATCGAAGACGCCATCGCCATCTTCGTCGCCATCCTGTGCATAACAGATCAAGCCACCGGTCAAGATTCCGAGCGCTGCGCCTCCGGCCGCCCAACTGCCACTTTCGATAGCGCCCAAACCACCTCCGACCAGTCCGCCAATGAGACTGCAGATCGGCCAGGTACGTTGATTGAGGGGGGCGGTGCCATCACTGTGAGTAGCGCAACCGGTCAGCAGGCTGCCAAGCAGCAGAACCGGCAAGACGGTCCTTGTGAGAACGCTCATATTGAAAGCTCCTGTGTTACCGGCTTATACCGGTTACACAGGAGTAAAGACCCGCATCCGCGACTATACAAGCCGCGGAGCGGAGGAGACTTAACGGTTGATTTTGATTTCCGTGCGACGGTTCTGCGCGCGGCCGTCAGCGGTTTTGTTATCGGCAACTGGCTGGCTTTCACCGGCACCGACGACAGACACGAAGCTGCTGCGTGGTACGCCTTCCTGGATGAGGTATTCAACCACCGAGTGGGCGCGTTTATCCGACAGTTTCTGGTTGTAGGTATCGCTACCCACGCTGTCGGTATGGCCAGTAACGGTCAGTTGAGCGGTAGGCGCTTCCGCTTTCAGGCGAGTCGCAATTTTGTTGAGTACCTCCTTGTCCGATTCGGTGAGCGTGGCTTTATCAAACTGGAAGTGAACATCGCGGATGACGATGGTTTCTTCCTTGACCACAACGGCTTCTTCGACCACCGGTGCCGGTGGAGGGCAACCGTTGACATCGACGGTCACGCCATGAGGTGTGCCCGGGCACTTGTCGCGGCTGTCCGGTACACCATCACCATCTTCGTCGCCATCACCGTGCACCCAGCAATAGGCCGCTGCCGTGCCGCCGACAAGCAGCGCACCATAGCCTGCCCATGCCGAGCTCTCGGTCGCGCCGAGACCCGCACCTACGACACCACCGACCAGCGCACAGGTCGGCCAGTCGGTTTTTTGCAAACCTGCGCAACCAGTCAACACACTGGTGAGCAGAACCAAGGGTAATGCTGTCCGAACTATGCTCATCTAGTTTTCTCCTGAGGGATCGGCTTAGAACCGATTCAGGTAGTAAAGACCCGAGTTTTAAACTCCGCCAGCAATGGGCCATCGCTGTTTTATCTCGCCTTGACGCCAGATTGGCGTATTTGCTGCAAACACGCTCTAGGCCCGCACGTTTGG
This sequence comes from Pseudomonas sp. B21-040, assembly GCF_024748695.1. NCBI lineage: Bacteria > Pseudomonadati > Pseudomonadota > Gammaproteobacteria > Pseudomonadales > Pseudomonadaceae > Pseudomonas > Pseudomonas sp. B21-040. The sequence goes on along the minus strand of NZ_CP087176.1, from coordinate 1,300,228 downwards.
GCAGGCTAGTCTTGGCGTTCTGAATGAGGATCTTTGATGATTGCAGGTATTTCTTCGCGCACGCCCCAACAAGCTTTGGCCGCTTTGCTGGATCGCTATGCCCCCGCACAACTGTTGCTGATCGGTGCCAGTGAGTTCCCCGCGCTGGAAGCTTTCAAGCTGGCCCATCCGGATACGTGTGTAGCGCACGCTGCACCGGGCCCGTTGCCGGAAGAATTGGCGGCGCGCCGCTTTGATCTGGCGCTGGCCGTCGACTGCCTCGAACATTTGCCCAAGCGCGATGGCCTGAACCTGCTCGGCGGGATTCGCAACCTCAACGCCAGTCGTATTGCCGTGCTGGCGGACTTGTCGGCCAGTGGTTGGCAGGAGACGGATTTTTTCTCTCTGGCCCTGCAAGCCAGCGAACGCTTCCAGCGCGACGAACAGGTTTTGACCCTGTTTACCTACGATCTGCTTGAATACAAACAAGTACCCGACTGGCTCAATTCACGCTTTTGGGCCAATCCGGAAAATTTCGGGAAATACTGGTGGTAATGCAATGAGTACATCCATTTGCCCTTGCGGCAGCGGCACCCTGCTTGATGCCTGCTGCGGTCATTACCACGCAGGGCAACCGGCGCCCTGTGCCGAAGCCTTGATGCGTTCGCGCTACAGCGCCTACGTGCTGGGGTTGATCGACTATCTGGTGGCAACCACCCTGCCCGCCCAACAGGCCGGCCTGAATCGTCAGTCCATCAGCGACTGGAGCGCCCAAAGCACCTGGCTGGGCCTGGAAGTGGAAAGCTCAGAGGTATTCGGCGGACAACCGGAACACGCCTTCGTGACCTTCACCGCGCGCTGGCACGATGGCGGTGGTGAACATAGCCACCGCGAGCGTTCGTCATTTGTGCAGAACGCCGGCCACTGGTACTTCATCGACCCCACAGTGCCACTCAAGACCGGACGCAATGACGCCTGCCCCTGCGCCAGTGGGCAAAAATTCAAGAAGTGTTGCGCGGGGTATTTCAACAGTTGAGTGACACCCTGTAGCAGCTGCCGAAGACTGCTACAGGTTCAAGGGAGATACACGACCATGATCACCCGGCGACACACACTTTATCTGTTCAGCCTGCTCCTGTTTCTGGGGCTTACAGGGTGTGCGTCCTGGTTTGACGACGATGAACCGGACCCCGAGGTGCATCTGGTCAAGGTCGAACTCGTGCGGGCAAAACTGTTGGAGCAAAAATTTCTCCTGCACTTTCGTATCGACAACCCCAACGACAGCGACTTGACCGTGCGCGGCCTTGAATACCGGATTCACTTGGGCGACATCCTGCTGACCGAAGGCGAGCATGATCACCGGTTTACGGTGAGCCCCAAGCACAGCGCCTATTTCAAAGTGCCGATCCGTACCAATCTGTGGCCCAAGGTGCGAGACCTGGTGAAAATGCTGAAAAAACCCGATCAACCCATCCCCTATCGTCTGGAAGGTGAACTGAAAACCGGTTTTTTCATCCCTCACGACGTGCACCTGGCGCGCAATGGCGTGATAATCCCCGCCGATTTAATTCCGGAGCGAACCCGATGACCCAGCAACCCCATGTCCATGGCCCTGACTGCAACCACGATCATGACCATCACGACCATCACGACCACCATGATCACGACCATGGCCATGTTCACGGCCCGAACTGTGGCCACGCCCACCAGGAACCGGTGCGCAATGCCCTGAAGGACGTCGGCCGCAACGACCCTTGCCCATGCGGCAACGGCAAGAAATTCAAGAAGTGCCACGGCGCTTGATGCTTCGGGCGAAAGTTTTTTTCGCCTGTTGAATCATCTTCGCGAGCGAGCCTGCTCGCGAAGAGGCCCCAAAGATCAATCTCAAGCCAGGATCTGCGCAGTACTCACCACCGTCGCATATTCGCCCTGCAAATTCCCCAGCGACATCGCATGCACGTCCTCGGCTGAACGCACGTTTCCAAAATAGTCCGCCTTGTCGAAGGTAAAGCACGCATCCTCCGCAACCCACGTTTCAAACCCCAGATTACCGGCGGTTCGCGTCGTGGACTCCACCGAGTTATGGGTCGCCACGCCAACAATCACCAGTTGAGAAATCCCCACGTCACGCAAACGACCCTCCAGCCCCGTGGCACAAAAGGCATCCGGCACCTGTTTCTGGATCAACTGTTCGCCGGCCTGTGGCTCAAACCGCTCCTGGAATTCCACGCCTGACTGTTGCGGCCAGAACACCGAATCCGGTGAACGAGACAGATGCTGCACATGAATCACCGGTCGCCCGGTTCGACGCCAATGGCTCAATAAATCCAGAATCCGCGCCTCGGCCTGAGGGTTATTTCGGCGACCGAGCCTAGGATGCAAAATACCTTTTTGTTGATCGATGATGATTAGCGCTGCGTTGGTCTTGAGCTCCATGCCGGTTTTTCTCAAACAGTGGTGATTGAATTTCACACACTTCAGCATCACCTCTTCTTACAGGCAAGGCATACCCATGCAGAGCGTGGGAACGACCGTCATAAAGAAATAACCCCGTCGCCGCTTGCGCGCCCTCCTCCTGCTCACTAACGTAGCGCCTTTATTGCGCCTTTACCCCCGCAGGAGCTTTGCCATGGCCTCGCCAGCCCTCACACATTTTCTTCCCCGGTTCGGCGTTGCCGCAGCAGTGGCCGGTGTTTTGAGCCTGACCGGTTGTCAGACCCGGAACGCTCAGGACACCCTCCCGCCAACTTCCGGTGTGCAGCCGCTCAAGGGCTTGGCGCAGAACGTTTCGGTGCGCCGCAATGCCATGGGCATGCCGCTGATCGAAAGCAACAGCTTCCACGATGCGTTGTTCGCCCTGGGTTACGTTCACGCCAGTGACCGCATCACGCAAATGGTCACCCTGCGCCTGCTGGCCGAAGGTCGCCTGGCAGAAATGTCCGGTGCCGACCTGTTGGACGCCGACCGCTACATGCGCGCGGTCAATCTGAAGAAAAACGCCGGTGAGTTGTACAAAGCCTCTTCGCCGCGTCTCAAGCGCTTCTTCGAAGTGTATGCGCGCGGCGTCAACGCCTACCTGTTCCGCTACCGCGACAAGCTGCCAGCCGATCTCGCGGCCACCGGTTACAAGCCTGAATACTGGAAACCGGAAGATTCGGCGCTGATTTTCTGCCTGTTGAATTTCAGTCAATCGGCCAACCTGCCGGAAGAAATTTCCTCGCTGATGCTGGCTCAGACCGTCACCACCGACAAACTCGCCTGGCTGACACCGTCCGCGCCCGATGAAAAACTGCCACTGGCCGAAGCCGAAAAACTTCAGGGCATCAAGCTCAACGGCGCCATCCCGGGGCTGGCTGAAATCAGCAAGGCCACCGGCCAACTGTCCGACCTGAATCTGTCGGGCACGACCTCGTCGAACAACTGGGCGATCGGCCCGCAACGCAGCCGCAGTGGCAAAAGCCTGCTGGCCAGCGACAGTCATGGCCCCTTGGGCGTGCCGTCGCTGTTCAGTTACGTGCAGATCCGCGCGCCGAAATATCAGGCTTCGGGCGTGACCATTGCCGGTTTACCGATGGTGCTCGGTGGTTTTAACGGCAAAGTCGCCTGGAGCATGACCACCGTCATGGGCGACAACCAGGACCTGTTCCTGGAAAAGATCAAACGCCAGGGCAACGGCCTCACCTATGAAGTGGCCGGCAAATGGCAACCAGCGATCGTGCGTAACGAAACCTACTTCGTCAAAGGCCAGCGTCCGATTCGCGAAGTGGTGTACGAAACCCGTCACGGTCCGCTGCTCAATAGCGCCCAAGGCACGACGCTGGCCAATGGTTTCGGCCTGGCCCTGCAAATGCCGAACTTCACCGACGATAAAACCCTGGATGCGTTTTTCGACCTGTCCCGCGCCCAGACCGTCGAGAAAGCGTCGGACGCCAGCCGCGAAATCCGCGCCATCGCCCTGAACCTGGTCTTCGCCGACGCCAGCAACATCGGCTGGCAAGTCACCGGTCGCTACCCGAACCGCCGTGAGGGCGAAGGCCTGTTGCCGTCGCCGGGCTGGGAAGGTCGCTACGACTGGGACGGCTACGCCGATCCGATGCTGCACCCTTACGACCAGGATCCGGCGCAAGGTTGGCTCGGCACCGCCAATCAGCGCGTCATTCCCCATGGCTACGGAATGCAATTGTCCAATTCGTGGGCGGCACCGGAACGTGGCGAGCGTATGGCCGAATTGGCCGGCGCGGGTAAACACGACACGCGCAGCGTGATCGCGATGCAATACGACCAGACCACCACGTTCGCCGCCAAACTGAAGAAAATGTTTGAAGCACCGGGCATGTCCCAGCCGCTCAAACAGGCGATCGAAGCGCTACCGGATGCCGATCGCGGCAAGGCTCGCGAGGCCTATACCCGCCTGATGGCGTTCGACGGCAAGCTCAGCACGACCTCTGCCGATGCAGCGATTTATGAATTGTTTCTGCAAGAAAGCATGAAACAGATCTTCCTCGACGAACTTGGCCCGCAAAGCAGCCCGGCGTGGAAGGCCTTTGTGGCCAACGGCAAGTTGTCCTACGCCGCTCAAGCCGATCACCTGCTGGGGCGCGAAGACAGCCCGTTCTGGGATGACGCGCGCACACCGCAGAAAGAAGACAAGCCGGCGATCCTCGCCCGCAGCCTGGCAGCGGCGATCAACGCCGGTGACAGTCAGTTGGGTGGCAATCACAACGCCTGGCAGTGGGGCAAACTGCACCGCTATGAATGGAAAAACGCCAGTGGCCAGACCGTTCGCGGTCCCGTTGCGGCGGGCGGTGACCACACCACGCTCAACACGGCGGCCTTCGCCTGGGGTGAGGACTTCAACACCACGCAGGCGCCGGCCATGCGCTTTATCGTCGACTTCGGCCAGGCCGAACCGCTGATGGGCCAGAACGGCACCGGCCAGTCGGGCAACCCGGCAAGCCCGCACTACCTCGACAGCATTGATCCATGGCTCAAAGGGAATTACATGAGCCTGCCGATGCAACCGCAGAACTTTGACAAGGTGTACGGCAAGACTCAATTGACCCTGGCTCCGGGCAAATAACCCCCGATCACTGTAGGCGTAAAGATCGTTCCCACGCTCTGCGTGGGAATGCGGCTCGTGACGCTTTGCGTCACTGGACGCGGAGCGTCCCTTGAGGCGTTACCACGCGGAGCGTGGGAACAATCAACACCCTTGAAAAAACAATAGAACTTCTGGCTTCACGCCAACCTCATAGCTAACAAGTCCCTCCATTTTGGCAACAGCATGGAACTTGTTATCGCACGTCCTGAAGGTTTGTACTGCCCGGCCGGGGATTTCTACATCGACCCGTGGCGCCCCGTCGAGCGCGCAATCATCACCCATGCTCACAGCGATCATGCCCGAAGCGGAAATCGTCACTACCTGACGGCGTCAGCCGGCGCAGGCATCCTGCGTGCTCGCCTGGGTGCAGACATCAATCTGCAAATCCTGCCTTACGGCCACGCCCTGAAACATCATGGCGTCACCGTCAGCTTTCACCCCGCCGGGCACGTGCTCGGCTCGGCCCAGGTGCGACTGGAATACGGCGGCGAGGTCTGGGTCGCCTCGGGGGATTACAAGACCGAAGCCGACGGCACGTGTGCGCCCTTCGAGCCGGTGCGGTGCCACACCTTCATCACCGAGTCGACCTTCGGCCTGCCGATTTATCGCTGGCAACCTCAGGCGCAGGTGTTTGCCGAGATCAATCAGTGGTGGCAGGCCAACGCCGCCGCCGACAGGGCCAGCGTGCTGCTCTGCTACTCGTTCGGCAAAGCGCAGCGCATTCTCCATGGCATCGACGCCCTTCTCGGCCCGATTCTGGTGCATGGCGCCGTGGAGCCGATTAACCAGATTTATCGCCAGAGCGGCGTTTACCTACCGCCCACTCTCTATGCCGGCGAGGTAAAAAAGAGTGACCCGATGATGCGTAAAGCCCTGATCATCGCGCCGCCATCCGCGGGCGCCAGTACCTGGATGCGTCGTTTCGGTGAGTACAGCGACGGCTTCGCCAGCGGCTGGATGCGCTTGCGTGGCCCCCGTCGGCGGCGCGGTGTCGATCGGGGATTCGTGCTCTCCGACCATGCCGATTGGCCGGGCCTGCTCTGGGCGATTGAACAAACCGGGGCCGAGCGGGTGATGGTGACGCATGGCTCGGTCGAGGTTCTGGTGCGCCACCTGCGTGAACAGGGTCTCGATGCACAGGGTTTCAACACCGAGTACGGCGACGACGAGGAAGAAAACACCCTGATCGCCCCCCAGAAAGACAAGGTGTTGGCATGAAGGCGTTCGCCGAGTTGTATGCCGAACTCGACGCCACCACGTCGAGCAACGCCAAGCTGGCAGCCATGCAAATCTACTTTGCTCAGGCCTCGCCGCAAGATGCCGCGTGGGCCGTGTACTTTTTAGCCGGAGGACGCCCTCGGCAATTGGTGCCCGTGCGCATATTGCGAGAGTTGGCGGTGACCGTTTCCGGCCTTCAACCCTGGCTGTTCGAAGAGAGTTATCAGGCGGTGGGCGATCTGGCAGAAACCATCTCACTGGTGCTGCCCGTAGCCCACCACCGTTCCACTGAGGGACTGGCGACCTGGATCGAAGACAAGCTGCTGTCCTTGCGCGGCGAATCCCCCTCTGTACTCGCCCAGCAATTGCCCACGCTCTGGTCGCAACTGGATCGCGCCAGCCTGATGCTCTGCATCAAACTGATCACCGGCAGTTTCCGTGTCGGCGTTTACAGGCAACTGGTGACCCGAGCCCTGGCAGCCATGGCCGGACTCGACAGTAAACGCGTGGCCCAGCGCATGGTCGGTTACACCGACTTATCTAATCGCCCGAGCGCTGCCAGCTACCTGAAATTGATCGCGGCTGAGTCCGGTGATGAACACGCGCAGCGCGGGGGGCAACCTTATCCGTTCTTCCTGGCCCATGCCTTGTCGCAACCGGCCGGGCAATTCGAAGCATTGCTCGGCCCCGCCAGCCAATGGCTGGTGGAGTGGAAATGGGATGGCATTCGCGCGCAAGTGATCAAGCGCGACGGGCGTTTGTGGATCTGGTCGCGGGGCGAGGAATTGGTGACCGAACGCTTCCCTGAGTTTGATCACCTCGTGCACGGCTTGCCCGACGGCACGGTGATCGACGGTGAAATCGTGGCATGGAAATCCGCGCCTCACGGCACCGAAGCCAGCCTGCCCGGCATTCCCGCCGTGCAACCTTTCGCCTTGTTGCAACAGCGCCTTGGACGCAAAACTCTCGGCAAGAAAATCCTCGAAGAGGTGCCCGTGGTGATCCTCGCCTACGACCTGCTGGAATGGCACGGCGCGGATTGGCGCAATCAATCGCTGGCCAAGCGTCGCACTCAGTTGGAAACGGTCGTAGCCACCTGTAACAGCCCGGTGTTACTCGCCTCACCAGTGCTCATCGGTGAGAACTGGCTGGACCTCGCCCAACAAAGGGAGGCCTCCCGCAGTCTCGGCGTCGAAGGCATGATGCTCAAAGCACGGGATTCGCTGTACGGCGTCGGCCGGACCAAGGACATGGGCGCGTGGTGGAAATGGAAAGTCGACCCGTTCAGCGTCGACGCGGTGCTGATTTATGCCCAGCGTGGCAACGGACGACGGGCGAATCTCTACAGTGATTACACCTTCGCGGTCTGGGATGGTCCGCCTGATGCCAGCGAACGCACGCTGGTCCCCTTCGCCAAGGCCTATTCAGGGCTGACCGACGAAGAATTGCGCCAGGTCGACAGCATCGTGCGCAAAACCACGGTGGAAAAATTCGGCCCGGTCAACAGCGTGAAACCCAGCCTGGTGTTCGAGTTGGGATTCGAAAGCATTGCCCTTTCAAAACGCCACAAGAGCGGAATTGCCGTGCGCTTCCCCAGGATGTTGCGCTGGCGTCAGGACAAGTCGGTTGAGGACGCTGACGACCTCGGCACATTGCAAAAATTACTGGGCTGACCCACTGGTTTTTGTGTCCGCTCGAACAAAGTTGGTGCACCCCACTCATCAAGCCCGTTTTCGTGCACAATTCCTGCGCCGTCACTTCTTGTATGACCTTTTAAAACGCTTGTTCGGGACTCTGGTTCGGAAATTGCTACTTTCATTAGGTCTTACGCTTTCCAGTAACAATAATTCTGCGCCACAAGCGCTCATATTGGTTCTTAGGGATTGAATAATGAAAAAAGCATTGCTGACCCTTTCTGCACTGGCTTTGTGCATGGCTGCCGGCTCCGCGCTGGCCAAGGAATACAAAGAGCTGCGTTTTGGTGTTGACCCTTCCTATGCACCTTTCGAGTCCAAAGCGGCCGACGGTAGCCTGGTAGGCTTCGACATCGATCTGGGGAACGCGATCTGCGCCGAGCTGAAGGTCAAGTGCAAATGGGTCGAAAGTGACTTCGATGGCATGATTCCAGGCCTCAAGGCCAATAAATTCGACGGTGTGATCTCGTCGATGACCGTTACCGAAGCCCGTGAAAAAGTCATCGACTTCTCCAGCGAGCTGTTTTCCGGCCCAACCGCCTACGTGTCCAAGAAAGGTTCCGGCGTGACGGCGGACGTCGCTTCGCTCAAAGGCAAAACCGTCGGCTATGAACAAGGCACCATTCAGGAAGCCTATGCCAAAGCCGTTTTGGACAAGGCCGGTGTGAAAACCCAGGCCTACGCCAACCAGGATCAGGTCTACGCCGACTTGACGTCCGGTCGTCTCGATGCAGGGATTCAGGACATGCTGCAAGCCGAACTGGGCTTCCTGAAGTCGCCACAAGGCGCCGACTATGACGTCAGCAAGCCAGTCGACGACCATTTGTTGCCTGCCAAAACGGCGGTGGGCATTAAGAAAGGTAACACCGAGCTGAAAGCACTTTTGGATAAAGGTATCAAAGCGTTACACGATGATGGCACCTACGCCACCATTCAGAAGAAACACTTTGGCGATCTGAATCTGTTCAGCGGCAAATAATGCCCGGCGCCCATCTCGCGATGGGCGCTTTTTTCATCCGATCAGGTTGCTGATTTATGTTCGAAAACCTATTACAAAATCTGGGGCTCTCTGCCTTCAGCCTCAAGGGCTTCGGTCCGTTGCTGATGCAAGGCACCTGGATGACGATCAAGTTGTCGGCGTTGTCGCTATTGGTAGCCGTGTTGCTCGGGCTACTCGGTGCCAGTGCCAAGCTGTCAAAAGTCAAACTGATGCGCGTGCCTGCCCAGCTTTACACCACACTTATTCGCGGCGTTCCGGACCTGGTCCTGATGCTACTGATTTTCTACAGCCTGCAAACCTGGCTGACGTCCCTGACCGATTACATGGAATGGGAATACATCGAGATCAACCCATTCAGCGCCGGGGTCATCACCCTGGGCTTTATCTATGGCGCGTATTTCACCGAAACCTTCCGTGGCGCGATTCTCGCCGTCCCACGGGGTCAGGTCGAAGCGGCCACCGCCTATGGCCTCAAGCGCGGCCAGCGTTTCTGGATCGTGGTGTTCCCGCAGATGATGCGTTATGCCCTGCCGGGTATCGGTAACAACTGGATGGTGATGCTCAAGGCCACGGCCCTGGTCTCGATCATCGGCCTTGCCGATCTGGTCAAGGCTGCCCAGGACGCCGGTAAAAGCAGCTATCAGCTATTTTACTTCCTGGTACTTGCCGCTCTGATCTACCTGGTGATCACCAGCGCGTCCAACTTCATTCTGCGCTGGCTTGAACGTCGTTACTCCGCCGGTACCCGGGAGGCCGTACGATGATCGAACTTCTGCAGGAATACTGGAAACCTTTCCTCTATAGCGACGGCAACAACATCACCGGCCTGGCCATGACGATGTGGTTGCTCAGCGCTTCGATCTTCTTCGGTTTTATCGTGTCGATTCCGCTGTCCATCGCCCGGGTGTCACCGCACTTCTACATCCGTTGGCCAGTGCAGTTCTATACCTATCTGTTTCGTGGCACGCCGCTCTATATCCAGCTATTGATCTGTTACACGGGGATCTACAGCCTGGCCGCCATTCGGGCTCAGCCGGTACTGGACGCATTCTTTCGCGATGCGATGAATTGCACGATCCTGGCCTTCGCCCTGAACACCTGCGCCTACACCACGGAAATTTTCGCCGGTGCCATTCGCAGCATGAACCACGGTGAAGTCGAAGCCGCCAAGGCTTATGGCCTGACCGGCTGGAAGCTGTATGCCTACGTGATCATGCCCTCAGCCCTGCGTCGCTCGTTGCCGTACTACAGCAACGAAGTGATCCTGATGCTGCACTCGACCACAGTGGCGTTCACCGCAACCATTCCGGACATTTTGAAAGTCGCTCGGGACGCCAACTCGGCGACCTTCCTGACCTTCCAGTCGTTCGGCATCGCTGCGCTGATCTACCTGACCGTGACCTTTGCGCTGGTCGGCCTGTTCCGCCTCGCCGAACGCCGATGGCTGGCCTTCCTCGGGCCGACCCACTAGGACCCGCTTTAGGAATAAAGAAACATGCGCCACCAGACTCATGACTTGCTGGCCCCAGTACCGGGGACTGCACGACAGATCCACAGTTTTCATTACGGCCCTGCGGCGGCCAAAGGCAAGATCTACATCCAGTCGTCACTGCATGCCGATGAACTGCCCGGCATGCTCGTGGCCTGGCACCTCAAGCAACGCCTGGCGGAACTGGAAGCCGCCGGCCGGCTGATCAGCGAAATCGTGTTGGTGCCCGTGGCCAATCCGGTCGGCCTGGAACAAGTGCTGATGGAAGTCCCTCTGGGCCGCTTCGAACTGGAAAGCGGTCAGAACTTCAACCGCTGGTTCATCGATCTGAGCGAAGCAGTCGGCAATGAAATCGAAGGCCAACTCAGTGACGACCCGCAGCGCAACCTCGAGTTGATCCGCGAAAGTTTGCGCAACGCCCTCGCCCGGCAGACCGCCAGCACTCAACTGCAATCCCAACGCCTGACGCTGCAACGCCTGGCCTGCGATGCAGACATGGTGCTAGACCTGCACTGCGACTTCGAAGCCGTCGCGCACCTCTACACCACACCCGAAGCCTGGCCGCAGGTCGAGCCGCTGGCGCGCTACATCGGTTCCGAGGCGAGTTTGCTAGCCACCGATTCCGGCGGCCAATCGTTCGACGAATGTTTCACCCTGCTCTGGTGGCAATTGAAGGAGCGCTTCAGCGAGCGCTTTGACATTCCGCCGGGCAGTTTCTCGGTGACCGTCGAATTGCGCGGCCAGGGTGACGTCAATCATCCGCTGGCCAGCCTCGATTGCCAGGCGCTGATCGAGTACCTGATTCACTTCGGCGCCATTGCCGGCGAGCCGGCTCCGCTGCCCGAACTGCCCTACCCCGCCACACCGTTGGCGGGCGTCGAACCGGTAGCCACACCGGTCGGCGGCTTGCTGGTGTTCACCGCACTGCCGGGGGAATACCTGGAAGCCGGGCAACTGATCGCCGAAATCATTGACCCGATCAACGATCGCGTCACCCCCGTTCATTGCACCGCCGCCGGGTTGATGTACGCCCGTTCGCTGCGGCGCATGGCCACTGCAGGCATGGTGATCGCGCACGTCGCGGGCGCCGAAGCCTATCGCAGCGGCTACCTACTTTCGCCTTGAGGATGCATGCCCCATGTACAAACTGACGATCGAAGGCCTGCATAAAAGCTATGGCGATCACGAAGTCCTCAAAGGTGTTTCGCTCAAGGCCAACACCGGCGACGTCATCAGCCTGATCGGCGCCAGCGGCTCGGGTAAAAGTACGTTCCTGCGTTGCATCAACTTTCTCGAACAGCCCAACGACGGCGCCATGAGCCTGGACGGCCAGAACATCCGCATGATCAAGGATCGTCACGGCATGCACGTGGCCGATGCCGATGAACTGCAACGGATCCGTACCCGCCTGGCCATGGTGTTCCAGCATTTCAACCTGTGGAGCCATATGACGGTGCTGGAAAACATCACCATGGCCCCGCGCCGGGTGCTGGGTTGCAGCAAAGAAGAGGCCGAAGACCGCGCCCGACGTTACCTGGACAAGGTCGGTCTGGCCGCCCGCGTCGCCGACCAGTACCCGGCTTTCCTGTCTGGCGGTCAGCAGCAGCGGGTCGCCATTGCCCGGGCGCTGGCCATGGAACCGGAAGTCATGCTGTTCGACGAACCGACGTCGGCGCTCGACCCGGAACTGGTGGGTGAAGTATTGCGCGTGATCCAGGGCCTGGCCGAAGAAGGCCGGACCATGATCATGGTAACGCACGAAATGAGCTTCGCCCGCAAAGTCTCCAGCCAGGTACTGTTCCTGCACAAAGGGCTGGTGGAAGAAGAAGGCGCGCCGGAAGACGTGCTGGGCAATCCGAAGAGTGAGCGGCTCAAGCAATTCCTCAGCGGCAACCTGAAGTAACGCCGAGCCTCAACCCCACAACAAAAAATGGCCAGTCAGCTGACGTCTTTACGGACATCAACTGCACTGGCCATTTTTTTTGGCGGCAGATCAGGCGACAGGCGCCGGAGGTGGCTCATCCGGCAGGGTGGGTTCGCCAGGTTCCGTCGGTTGTTCGTTCGGGGTATCGGGGTCTGGTTGACCGGGGATGCCCCCCGCCATGCTGACGGGTGGATGTGCCAACAAGGACCAGGCCAAAACGCCAATCTGATTGGGCTCAAGCCTTGCCAGCTCGGCACTTATTCGCGGATCGATCTTCATAAAGCACTCCTGAGCAATGGCCCCGTCCGCTGTGCGCGAACCGGGCAGTACACCCCATAGAGTGTCTACCCGCTCAGGAATTCCCGCTGACTGGCCAGATGAACGGATCAGGTGCGCGGCAGGGTAACGCCGAGCTGGCCCTGGTACTTGCCGCCACGGTCCTTGTAGGAGACTTCGCACTCTTCGTCGGATTCGAAGAACAGCATCTGTGCGACGCCTTCATTGGCGTAGATCTTCGCCGGCAGTGTCGTGGTGTTGGAGAACTCCAGCGTCACGTGCCCTTCCCACTCAGGCTCAAGCGGCGTCACGTTGACGATAATGCCGCAACGCGCGTAGGTGCTTTTACCCAGGCAGATGGTCAGCACGTTGCGCGGAATACGGAAGAATTCCACGGTGCGCGCCAATGCGAAGGAGTTTGGCGGAATGATGCAAACATCGCTTTTGACGTCGACGAAGCTCTTCTCGTCGAAATTCTTCGGATCAACGGTCGCCGAGTTAATGTTGGTGAACACCTTGAACTCATCGGCGCAGCGCACATCGTAGCCGTAGCTCGAAACGCCGTAGGAAATCACACGCTCGGCGCCTTCGCCACGCATCTGGCGCTCAACGAAGGGGTCGATCATGCCGTGCTCTTGCGCCATGCGGCGAATCCACTTGTCCGATTTGATGCTCATGGCGTGTGTCCTGAATAGCGAGGTGGAAAAATTCTGTCCGGCATCTTACCGGGCGCGCGCCCCGGGTTCAAAGTCCGGGGCATAATTCTCCCCGCTCCCCCGTGAATTCAGGACCTTTCGCCCAATCCAAAGGACCGTCAGTCCTGAAAAGAGAGAAACCTTCGCAAGAAGCATTGGCACGTCCCGGAAAAAGGGTTAAGGTGGCGCCACTGTGCTGCTTGTGTCACTGAGAATCTCTACACGATATGTTGAATTTCGATCCAACCATCTACAAGAATTTTTCCTGCTCTTTGCACTCAGTCTCGGCCAGGGTTCTTCCTGAGTCGCAGTTATCTTTGTTCAAGGAGTTACACCATGTCTAATCGCCAAACCGGTACCGTTAAGTGGTTCAACGATGAAAAAGGCTTCGGCTTCATCACTCCACAATCCGGTGACGACCTGTTCGTTCACTTCAAAGCTATCCAATCCGACGGCTTCAAAAGCCTGAAAGAAGGCCAACAGGTTTCTTTCATCGCTACCCGCGGTCAGAAAGGCATGCAAGCTGAAGAAGTTCAAGTTATCTAACTTGTACTTGCTTTAGTAAAAAGCCCCGTCCTTAAAAGCGGGGCTTTTTTGTGCCTGACGGTTTTTCAGGCAAAAAAAAAAATCGCAGCCCCACGGCTGCGATTTTTGCGTCTTACCAGGCCACGCCAAACCCTGCGGTATAGCGCGTCTTGCTCAGGTCGCTGTCATCGGTACCGCTGATGATATCCCGCTCCGCCTTGAGATTGAGCGAAGCCCAGTCTGTTACCTTGTATCGCAATCCCATTTCAGCATCCAGCGCGTAATCCGCCACACCCGACAACGGCTTGGCCACCTCACCATGGGTAAAGAACTCCACCGTCTTGCCGACCAGGTAACGGTTGTAATCCCACTTCATCGCCAGGGCATAGAAGTTATCCTTGTTGCCGTCCGAGAACTCATAGTCCGTGCGGTTGACCAGCGACCCCAAGGAGAATGCACCCAGCTCGTCGTCCCAGAACTGGTAACCAGGGCCTGTACCGACAGTGCGTTGACGGGAAAGGTCTTCGACTTTGTCGCGCTTGTACACCAGTCGCCCCTCCCAGAACCATTTCTCGGTCAGGAAGCGGTCGAGCGAGTATTCAGCACGCCAGTTGTCCGCGGTCACATCTCCATCCTGGAATTCGCGGTTGTATTCACCTTCCGCGATATGCCGCCAGCGGCCATGACGCGCCGTGGTCCTGAAGTCGACGTCATAATCGTTGGTGTCGTTCTCAGCCCTCTGGTAGTCCAGCGCCAAGTCGACGTTACCCTTCCACACCAAATCCTCGACCACCGGCTTGGGCTTGAGAATTTGCTGGATACTGGCCAATTCCACCGTCTTCGGCGCGTCGCCATTGGCCAGCGTGACCTTACCTTCCTCTGCCGCACGCAACGACTTGGCCTTCTCGCCGGTATAGGCATTCTGTTTGACCAGCAATTCCTGATCACTCTCCAGGGTTTTGACCTGTTTCCAGTCGATCGGGATCGCACCGGCGTATTCGGTCTGGATCACCAGCTTGCCACCATCGAACAGCGTGATCTTGCCGCTCAACTTGTCACCGTTTTTCAACCAGACAGTATCGGCGAGCACCGGCATGGAAGCGCTCAGGACAGCGAGACAGAGCAGTGTTCTGGACAACATAAGTAAATACACGCTCAAGATTGCGAAAAAAAATCGTCATTATCCTTACTGACAAGGCCCAGACAAGGACTGACTCGACTAATTCTATTGAGTTCATTTCTCAATTCCTGATCCCGGATTTACTCTACAAACGGTAACGCGAACCTCCTCAGGAACCCCGGACATGCCCAACCCCACCTCTGAAACGGAAAGCCAGGCGCAAATCCGACGCACGGCACTCTACCTGACCCTGGCCCAAGTGCCTGAAGGCAAAGTGGTGAGCTATGGTCAACTGGCGGAGCTGGCCGGACTCGGTCGCGCCGCCCGCTGGGTCGGACGCACGTTGAGCCAATTGCCGGGTGACACCAAACTGCCCTGGCATCGGGTGCTCGGTGCCGGTGGTCGGATCAGCCTGCCTGTGGGCAGCCCTTCGGGGGATGAACAGCGCGCGCGTTTACGCGCCGAAGGCATCAGCATCCTGAACAATCGTGTTGATATTCAGCGCCATGGCTGGCGTCCGGTAGAGCACAGCGGTTAGAGTGCGCGCTTTGTTTCCGTAATTCTTGAGGCAGACTCCAGCCCATGCCCCGTAAAACCTGGCGCGCCGCGCTCGCCGCCTATGCCAGCCCTTCGACGCTCGTGTTGTTGCTGCTTGGTTTCGCCGCCGGCCTGCCCTACATGCTGGTGTTTTCGACGCTTTCCGTCTGGCTTCGCGAGGCCGGAGTTGCCCGCGAAACCATCGGCTATGCAAGCCTGATAGGCCTGGCCTACGCCTTTAAATGGGTCTGGTCCCCGCTGCTCGACCAATGGCGCCTGCCATTTCTCGGCAAACTGGGTCGACGACGCTCGTGGCTGGTGTTGTCCCAGGCGCTGGTGATCCTTGGCCTGATCGGCATGGGCTTCTGTGACCCACAAAAGCATTTGTCCTGGTTGATCGCTATCGCAGTGGTCGTTGCCTTCGCCTCGGCGACACAAGACATTGCTGTAGATGCCTATCGCCTGGAAATTGCCGAAGACAGCCGTCAGGCAGCGCTTGCCGCCAGTTATATGTCAGGCTATCGGATCGCCGCGTTGCTAGCGACCGCCGGTGCACTGTTCTTCGCCGAGGGCTTCGGTTCCACCGGTTTCAATTATCAGCATTCAGCCTGGGCCGGCACCTACTTGCTGTTCGGCGCCCTGATGGTTCCGGCATTGATCACCTCGCTGTTCATGCGCGAACCACCTGTGCCGCTGCGCACTCAGCTTCAGGCCGGGCGCTACAAATTCGTGCATCAACTGGCATCGGTGTTTGTACTGATCGTGTTGCTGGTGTCCGTTCCCGCGATGTTCACTCAGTTCTATTACACCGACTTCGCCAGCGTGCTGTTCGAAGGCGTGAGTCTGCTCGACCTGCTGCTCGATGACCGTGCATTCCTGCGGGCAATCCTCTACACCACGCTAACGCTGCTTTGCCTGTCGTCCATGGGCCGCCGCGGCCTGGCGCCCGTACTGACCCCCATCAACGACTTCATTTCGCGTTACCGCTGGCAAGCCCTCCTGCTATTGGGGCTGATCGCCACGTACCGGATGTCCGATACGGTCATGGGTGTGATGGCCAACGTGTTTTACATCGACATGGGGTTCACCAAGGACCAGATTGCCAGCGTCAGTAAAATCTTTGGCTTGATCATGACGCTGGTCGGTGCCGGCATGGGCGGCCTGCTGATCGTACGTTTCGGCATTTTGCCGATCCTGTTCATCGGCGGCGTTGCGTCCGCGGCGACAAACATCCTGTTCCTGATGCTCGCCGACATGGGCGCCAACCTGAACATGCTGATCCTCACCATTTCCCTGGACAACTTCAGTTCCGGCCTGGCGACTTCGGCGTTCGTCGCTTACCTGTCGAGCCTGACCAACCTCAAGTTTTCCGCCACACAATACGCCCTGCTCAGCTCGATCATGCTGCTGTTGCCACGCCTGATCGGCGGTTACTCAGGGGTCATGGTCGAGAAGTTCGGCTATCACAATTTCTTCTTGATTACCGCCTTGCTCGGCGTTCCGACCCTGCTGTTGATTGCCTTGCACTGGTTCCAGGAGAGCCGTCGTGCAGGTCCGACACCAACGCCGGAGCCGGTTCCGAGCCAGATCGTGGAAGAATCGTAGGAAGCGTCGCAAGGGGCGGTGTGATTCCCGCCCTCCTGCCACCCCACCGACCGCACGCCTGTACGCCAGCGGATCTCGCCCGTACAATGCTCCGTCATTTCTCGTCATCAGCAACCGACAACGGCCAACCATGCGCACCAGTCAATTTTTGCTCGCCACACAGAAAGAAACGCCTTCCGACGCGGTCGTGATCAGCCATCAGCTGATGCTGCGCGCCGGCATGATCCGCAAACTCGCCTCGGGCCTGTACACCTGGCTGCCGATGGGCTTGCGAGTGATGCGCAAGGTCGAAGCCGTCGTTCGTGAAGAAATGAACGCTGCGGGCTCTCTCGAAGTGTTGATGCCGAGCACACAACCGGCTGAGCTGTGGCAGGAATCCGGTCGCTGGGAAGAGTACGGCCCTGAATTGCTGCGCTTCAAGGATCGCCACGGTCGTGATTTCTGCGCGGGCCCGACCCACGAAGAAGTCATCACCGACCTGATGCGCAACGAATTGAGCAGCTACAAACAGCTGCCGATCAACCTGTATCAGATCCAGACCAAATTCCGTGATGAAATCCGTCCACGCTTCGGTTTGATGCGCGGTCGTGAGTTCATCATGAAGGACGCCTATTCGTTCCACGCTGACCAGGCTTCGCTGCAAGTCACCTACGACCGCATGCACCAGGCGTACTGCAATGTGTTCACCCGTCTGGGTCTGAGATTCCGCCCTGTAGAAGCCGACAACGGCTCCATCGGCGGCGCCGGCTCCCATGAGTTCCACGTACTGGCCGAATCAGGCGAGGACGACATCGTCTTCAGCAACGGTTCCGACTACGCAGCGAACATCGAGAAAGCCGAAGCGGTGCCACGGGAAACTTCCCGTCCAGCCCCCGCCGAAGAGCTGCGTCTGGTCGACACGCCAGACACCAAGACCATCGCCGCGCTGGTGGAAAAATTCAATCTGCCGATTGAAAAAACCATCAAGACCCTGATTGTGCGCGCCGAAGAAGAAGGCAAGCTGATCGCCCTGGTCATTCGCGGTGACCACGAGCTCAACGAGATCAAGGCTGCCCAGCAACCTGGCGTTGCCAGCCCGCTGGTCATGGCCACCGACGCAGAACTGCGCGACGCCATTGGCGCCGGCGCCGGCTCCCTCGGCCCGCTGAACCTGCCACTGCCGATCATCATCGACCGTTCGGTTGAGCTGATGAGCGACTTCGGCATCGGCGCGAACATCGACGACAAGCACTACTTCGGCGTGAACTGGGAGCGCGATCTGCCAGTTCCGACCGTTGCCGACCTGCGCAACGTAGTAGCTGGCGACCCAAGCCCGGATGGCAAGGGCACGCTGGAAATCAAGCGTGGCATCGAAGTCGGGCACATCTTCCAGCTGGGCAACAAGTACAGCAAGGCGATGAAGTGCGAAGTGCTGGGCGAGAACGGCAAGCCGGTCACCCTGGAAATGGGCTGCTACGGCATCGGCGTTTCCCGCGTGGTGGCTGCCGCCATCGAGCAGAACAACGACGCCAACGGCATCATCTGGAGCGACACGCTTGCGCCCTTCCAGGTTGCCCTGGTGCCATTGCGCTACGAAACCGAACAGGTTCGTGAAGCCACCGACAAGCTCTATGCAGAACTGACTGCAGCCGGTTTCGAAGTACTGCTGGACGACCGCGACAAGAAAACCAGCCCGGGCATCAAGTTCGCGGACATGGAGCTGATCGGCATCCCTCACCGGATCGTGGTCAGTGACCGCGGCCTTGCCGAAGGCAATCTGGAATACAAGAGCCGCACCGAACCTGAAGCGCAAGCGCTGCCGGTCGCTGACGTGTTGTCTTTCCTCCAGGCCCGTATCCGCCGCTGACACCAGATAGAGAAGTCATGTTCAAGCGAAACACCTTAGGCCTCGGTGGTGCCGCCCTGTGCGGTACCCTGCTGGTCAGCGGCTGCGCCAATCACATGTCGCAACGTAGCGAGAACGAGGAGCGTGTCGAGCGCAAATTGCTCGATCACAGCCTGCAGATCGATGTCGGCGAGCCGAAGGTGCTGGATCTGCCGCAACGTCGGGTGAAAATTCACGAGCAGAAGACGTTCGAAGTCACCGAGTTCGAAGTCACGCGCCACTATGATCGCTACACGCCTTATCAACCCTGGCGGGAGGTCTATGAGATCCCGCTGGGCGCGGTGGCCGTCGTAGCCGGTGTCGGGGCGAATGTCGTCAATGTGTTCGCCCTCGGTAACTTGCCGGACAGCATGACCAAGGATTGGCTGAGCTATGGTTTCGCCGGGCTCAACCCGTTCATGAACGTGCAATCGCACGGTCGTGCACAGCAAAACCTGGCCGGCATCGACGAAGTCCAGCGCGATAAGCGCACCGAATACTCGAGCCTGCCATGGAGCGAGCGCCCGGTGCAGGTCAAGGCCGGCAAGGAAACGTTCGAACTGAGCACCGACAAAAACGGCGTTTTGCGCCTGAATCTGCTGGACAGCCCGTTCGCCGAGCATGACATCAACCATCTGACCCGATTGTTGATCAGTGTCGAAGATGGCCAGGGTGATGTGCGCACCAATTCATCCTTGGCGGTCAGCAGTTCATTGCGCGGCAAATTGCTTGAGGCCCACGAGCTGATTTACGAGGACCTCGAAGACGACGAAGTGAGCCAGTGGGTACACCGGGTCAAGCGTCTGTCGGACCTGGGCCTGGAAGAAGAAGCCAGCGAACTGGAACAAAGCCTGATCGAGCTGACCCGCAACGATCCTGAGTTGCAGGCCGAGTTCCTCAAGTCGTTGAACCGCAATGCAGGGCGCCTGGTTGCGAATCCGGGACTGAACTAAAAGCAGAAGCATCGCGGGCTTGCCCGCGATGAGCCCCTTGAGTTCACGGCAGAACTACCGCTCAAACAACTCCATCTGCTCAAACCCACCGCGCAAATCCTCCAGCCTGACCCCAACCCCCAACAACCGCACCGGTTTCCCGCCGCGATTGAACGCCTGGGTCAGCAACAACTGATAACTACCCAAGTCCCGCCCTGCCCCGGCCTGTTCCAGCGTGGTCTGGGTAAAGTCATGGAATTTCACTTTGACGAATGGCTTGCCCGGCCGATAACTGCTGTCGATCCGCGCCATACGTCCCGCCAGGGTTTCCAGCAACTCGGGCAATTTATCCAGGCAGCTCACCAAATCCGGCAGATCCACGTCATAGGTATTTTCGACACTGATCGACTGCCGACGACTGTCGTTATGGACCAAACGCTCATCGATCCCACGGGCCAGGCTCCAAAGTCGTTCACCAAAACTGCCGAATTCGCGCACAAGCGCCAATTTGTCCCACTCGCGCAACTGCGAGCAATCGACGATGCCCAGCCGGCCCAATTTATCGGCAGTGACCTTACCCACACCGTGCAGCTTGCTCACTGGCAAACCGCTGACAAAGTCTTCCACTTGATCTGGCGTAATGACGAACAAGCCGTTGGGCTTTTTCCAGTCACTGGCGATCTTGGCCAGAAATTTGTTCGGCGCCACGCCCGCCGACACGGTGATATGCAATTGATTGGACACCCTGCGACGGATGTCCTGAGCGATACGCGTGGCGCTGCCCCCAAAATGCGCACTGTCCGATACGTCAAGGTAAGCCTCATCGAGGGACAGCGGCTCGATCATGTCGGTGTAATCGCGAAAGATCGTGTGAATTTCCTTCGACGCCTCTCTATAAGCGTCCATGCGTGGCTTGACGATGGTCAGGTCCGGACACAGCTTTAACGCATGCCCGGACGACATGGCCGAACGTACGCCATAGGCCCGCGCTTCATAGTTACAGGTCGCGATGACTCCCCGCCGATCCGCCGAACCACCCACTGCCAACGGTTTACCGGCCAGGCGCGGGTCGTCACGCATCTCGATGGCGGCATAGAAGCAGTCACAATCGACGTGGATGATTTTTCGCTGAGTCATATAAAAGCGGCGTTCATGACGAAGAAATGGGACGTTGGCCAGTCGGATAAGCAGTATCTCACTGACACCTGTATATAGCACCAGTAGTCTGAATGTTCTTTTCCATGCGTAGGAAAGTGCGCTTTGCATTTATTTTATCAATCGAACGCAACCCGCCAATAGAGCTGAAAGCCTTGCCACGCCTGCCTTACAGACGATCGCCCAACCCCAATTACAAGCTAAGCGGTTGAACAGGAAGAGGTTTTTCCGGAATTGCAGGTTGACACCCCGGCGATCCTCTGTAGAATGCCGACACACAGACGCGGGATGGAGCAGTCTGGTAGCTCGTCGGGCTCATAACCCGAAGGTCGTCGGTTCAAATCCGGCTCCCGCAACCAAACATCAAAAAAGGCTACTCGAAAGAGTGGCCTTTTTTGTGCCTGCTCGTTTTGTACTCCTAGCGGTAGTCAGGGCGAATGTAGGGACATTTAGGCTGATGCTGCCCAAAATGAGAAATCGTTCTGATTCCGAAACTTAGCTCTCCCCTGCGACCGTTCGCCGCTCTTCTATACTTATTTAACCCTTCTTGGGATTAACGGTTGACACCTCGCCGTTCGCCTGTAGAATGCCGCCACACAGACGCGGGATGGAGCAGTCTGGTAGCTCGTCGGGCTCATAACCCGAAGGTCGTCGGTTCAAATCCGGCTCCCGCAACCAAACATCAAAAAAGGCTACTCGAAAGAGTGGCCTTTTTTGTATCCGCCGAAAAAGTCCTTTCGCAACAATGATCTGTCACAGTGTCGTGAAGCGTCGGGGATCATCAAACTGCCCAGTTCAGACTATGCTGGAACGCAGGCAGCCCCTCTACGACGCATGATGCGCCATCGCCGGAACCCGGTGAGAGGCGTTAATATTCGTGATTATTTTTTTCTACAGGGATTGGTAACTTGGCTCGATACCTCCATCCTGTCGCGCACAATCCAAGAGGTGATTGATGCGCGCCAACTCGTCTGATCCACAGGACACCGTCACAGCGACACAACCGATCAAGGCCGGGCGTTTGCACCTGCTTGATCTGGTCAGCAAGTATCGTCAGCCCATTGGCCTGGCGGTTACTCTGCTGCTGTTCGCGATCGCGCTGATTGCCTGCCGCCACCTGTTGAGCGAACTTGATCTGTACGCTTTGCACGACTCGATCCTGGAAGTACCGAAACCGGCGCTGCTGGGCGCATTGGGTGCGACCGTCGTTGGTTTCATCATATTGCTGGGTTACGAGTGGTCGGCCAGCCGCTATGCGGGGGTGACGCTGGCGCCGCGAATTCTGGCACTCGGCGGTTTCACTGCATTCGCCATCGGTAACGCCATTGGCCTGTCGATGCTTTCGGGGGGCTCGGTTCGTTACCGCTTATATGCACGTCATGGCCTGGGGGCTTCTGAAGTCGCCCACATGACACTGTTTGCCAGCCTGTCGCTCGGGTGCGCCCTGCCGCCACTGGCCGCGCTGGCAACCCTCAGCGACCTGCCTGCCGCCTCTGCAGCCCTGGGTCTATCCGAAACATTGCTCGGCGCGATCGCCGCGGCGGTTCTGCTGCTCTTCAGCGTGCTGGCCATCGGCATCTACCGCCGTCGCCTGCCGGATCAACCTTCGTCGGACAACCTGTTGGTCAAAGTCGGCCGCCGCACCTTGCGCCTGCCCGGGCGCCGCCTGACTTTCCTGCAACTGATCATTACCGCCCTGGACGTGGCTGCCGCCGCGACCGTGCTTTATCTGTTGCTGCCAGAGGCACCGCCCTTCGGCGCCTTCCTGCTGGTGTACTTGCTGGCATTGGCCGCAGGCGTGCTCAGCCACGTGCCGGGCGGCGTCGGTGTATTCGAAGCGATCCTGCTGGCCGCGTTCGCCGACACCCTCGGCGCCGCACCACTGGCGGCCGCCCTGCTGTTGTATCGGCTGATTTATGTGATTTTGCCCTTGCTGGTGGCCTGCGTATTCTTGCTTATCAACGAAGGCCAGCGCCTGTTTCAGACGCGCCAGTCCCTGCGCGCGGCGTCCGGCCTAGCGGCACCGATTCTGGCGGTACTGGTGTTTCTTTCCGGTGTGGTGTTGCTGTTTTCCGGCGTGACCCCGGAAATCGACACCCGCCTGGAACACATCGGCTTTCTGATCCCGCATCGCCTGGTCGATGCCTCGCACTTCGGTGCCAGCCTGATCGGCGTGCTGTGCCTGCTGCTGGCTCAAGGGCTGCGTCGGCGCCTGTCTGCAGCCTGGATGCTGACCACCATTTTGCTGCTGGTCGGCGCCCTGCTCTCCCTGCTCAAGGGGTTTGACTGGGAAGAAGCCTGCCTGATGACCCTCATTGCCAGCCTGCTGGGGGTATTCCGCCGCTCGTTCTATCGCCCGAGCCGCCTCACCGAACTGCCGTTTTCGCCGCTGTATCTGGTGTCTAGCCTGTGCGTTCTGGGTGCCTCGATCTGGTTGCTGCTGTTTGCGTATCAAGACGTTCCGTACAGCCATCAACTCTGGTGGCAGTTCACCCTTGATGCCGATGCGCCGCGTGGCTTGCGCTCGTTGCTGGGCGCCGCAGTGTTGCTGGTGGTGGTATCGCTGACATGGTTGCTGCGCACCGCCCGCCCGGTCATCCATTTGCCGGCGCCCGATGAACTGGAGCGCGCGCACAAGATCCTCATGGCGTCCGCCCAGCCGGATGGGGGCCTGGCCTTGACCGGTGACAAGGCGCTGCTGTTCCACCCTAACGACGAGGCGTTTCTGATGTACGCACGCCGTGGGCGCAGCCTGGTGGCGTTGTACGACCCAATCGGCCCGACGCAACAACGGGCGGAAATGATCTGGCAGTTCCGCGACCTCTGCGACGTCCATCACGCCCGTCCTGTGTTCTATCAAGTGCGTGCCGAGAACCTGCCGTACTACATGGACATCGGCTTGACTGCGATCAAGCTCGGCGAAGAAGCCCGGGTCGATCTGCATCGCTTTGATCTCGAAGCCAAGGGCAAAGAGATGAAAGACCTGCGCTACACCTGGAACCGTGGCACTCGTGATGGTCTGTCACTGGAAATCCATGAGCCGGGCCAGGCGCCGATGGATGAGCTCAAGGTGATTTCCGATGCCTGGCTGACCGGTAAGAATGTCCGCGAGAAAGGCTTCTCCCTGGGCCGCTTCAGTGATGATTACCTCAAGCACTTCCGCATTGCGGTGATCCGTTTTGAAGGTCGCCCGGTCGCGTTCGCCAACCTGCTCGAAACGTATGGCCATGACCTGGCCAGTCTCGACCTGATGCGCGCGCACCCGGACGCCCCCAAGCTGACCATGGAGTTCATGATGGTCGGCCTGATACAACATTATAAAAATCATGGATACGGGCGTTTCAGCCTGGGCATGGTGCCGTTGTCGGGGTTGCAACCCCGTCGTGGCGCCCCCCTGACCCAGCGTCTGGGCTCGATGGTATTCCGCCGTGGTGAGCAGCTCTACAACTTCCAAGGCTTGCGCCGCTTCAAAGACAAGTTCCAGCCTGACTGGGAACCCCGTTATATGGCCGTGCCCGCCGGACTCGATCCGCTGGTTGCCCTGGCCGATACTGCTGCCCTGATTGCGGGCGGCTTGACTGGATTGGTGAAACGCTGATGATTCAACGCTCCTTGCGGTACGTACTGGCCACACTGGTAGTGCTGGCCCTGATTGTCGGTGGCGGCTACTGGTACCTGAAACGCCCGGCACCGGCACCGACGCTCGAACAGCTGACGCCCGCCAATGGCGCGGTGATGACCCGCGTGATTCCCGGCACCACGCCGAAGGCTCAGGTGCTGGTAGCGGTCAATGAAGACCAGAAGCTCAGCGACCAACAACTGATGACCCTGAGCCGTTCCGGTTCGGCGCAGATTGTTCAAGTGATCCTGCCTAAAGACTGCCTGCTGCAAAGCCGCGCCCTGCAATCGGGCCTGCGCGAACTCAAAGGCCCGGCAACCCTGGTCAGCGGCATCGGCCCTGGCGCCGTGCTGGCCTGGCGCTGGTTGTCCGAGCAGAAGAATGACCTGGCCCAGGCCGTTTCCGTCGACCTGGCGCTGGAAAAACCAGGCTGCACGCACCTGCTGCCAAAAAGTGCTGCCCATGGCCACTGGCTGGTGGCGTGGAACGATAACCCGGACGACACCAGTGCCGGCTTCGTGCGCGACCAACCCAACGCCGAAACCAGCATCAGCGACTACGACATCAACCTGCCGCAAGTGCTGAACAACGAACTGCGCAAAATCCTCGTGGGTGGCGACAAAGCCGCCGGCGGCCTGCAAATTCCAGTGGTCGAAGTGCCAGCCGGTCAAGCCAAGGACACCGTCACCCTGTTCCTCTCCGGTGACGGCGGTTGGCGCGACCTGGACCGTGACGTCGCGGGCGAGATGGCCAAGATCGGCTATCCAGTCGTCGGCATCGACACCCTGCGCTACTACTGGCAGCACAAGAGCCCGGAGCAAAGCGCCCTGGACCTCGCCGAACTGATGCAGCACTACCGGCAGAAATGGGGCACCAAGCGCTTCATCCTGACCGGCTATTCGTTCGGCGCCGACGTGCTGCCAGCAATCTACAACCGCCTGGCCGAATCGGAACAACAACGCGTCGACGCCATCATCCTGCTGGCCTTCGCCCGCACCGGCAGCTTCGAAATCGAAGTCGAAGGCTGGCTCGGCAACGCCGGCAAAGAAGCCGCCACCGGCCCGGAAATGGCCAAGCTGCCACCGGAAAAAGTGGTGTGCATCTACGGTGAAGAAGAAGTCGACGAAAGCGGCTGCACCGACAAGAGCGCCGTGGGTGAAGCGATCAAACTGCCTGGCGGCCACCACTTCGACGAGAACTACCCGGCGCTGGCCCAGCGCCTGGTGGACATCATCGTCAAGCGTCAGGCCAAGGAAGAGGCGGCGACGCAGGAGTGATCTGAGCGTCGCCACGAAAAAGCCCCCGCAGCTGTTTGGTTGCGGGGGCTTTTTTACATGTACTGTCTCGTCCTAAAAAGCTTTCTGCTTAGGTGCAGGCTGGCCATCTTGCACAAAAGCAAAATGTCTTGACTCTTCATCAAGCTAGAAAGTCCAAGTGTCCACATTCCATAAAACGTGGACACTTTTTTCATTGGAAAAATCGAGCCGTCAACACCGTTCGATAGATCCTGACCTCGCGACCGGCCCGGGCAAAGACCAATCTGATGACGAACTGCCTGAAAGCAAGTAACACTGCCGCCCCCTGTGTACAAGCGAGCTTGCTCGCGATGACGGACGAGCAGTCACCATTGATGTCGACTGACAGACCGCTATCGCGAGCAAGTTCGCTCCCACAGGGGTGGTCAGTAAATTCAAAATCATCGGGCACAAAAAAGCCCCCGCTACCTTCACGGCAACGGGGGCTTCCTACTTATAAGCGACGCTCTGCGGCGTCATAAACCTCTTCGTCACGCCGGGCCCCGACTGCGACGATCAATACCTGAATGGCCTTGCCGTCGACTCGATATACGATCCGCGTGTCGCCTGTCCGGATCCGTCTGCAGCCTGCAAGACTGGCTCTTAGGGGCTTGCCGCTCTTGTCCGGCTCACCATTGATAATCCGCTCTTCGATTACATCAAGAATGCGGTTCGCCGCCACAGCTCCCAGCAGATCCAGATCCTTCTGAACCTCCGGATGATAGATAACGCCCCAAACCATCCATAGCTCCTTTAGTCTTTCTTGGCGTACCGCGCCCGCATATCGTCGTGGCTTACAGCCTTGGCCTGATCAAAACCGATCAGTCGCTCTCGAGCCGCGACTTCAATCCGAAGGTCCTCAAGCTCGTCGAGCATTTCCTGATACGCATCGACATTGATAATGACCGCTGCGGGTTGGTTGTCTTTGAAAATGACCAGTCGTTCGGTGGCTCGGCTGGAAATCTCCTTTAGCCTCGCACTGAACCCCCGGACCATCGCAGTCACCGAAATCGCTTGGTCAGCACGCTCCAGTAATGCCGTCATACTCACCTCTCTACACAATCATGCAAATTTGAACACACAGTTCTACGCAGAGTATTGCGTTGAATTAGACATACAGCAAGCTGCAAAAAACGCGAATTTCTCATCCGGTGTTTTTCATCCTGAGAAAAAGTGAGCCTAAGGACGTGTAAACACTTTGCCGTGTTTAGTTTCGTTTACTTCTGGTGTCGCAATATCGGATGACGCCCGCAGACCTTGTAGGCAAACTCCGAATCGTACGTTTGGGCACTTTGATGCCTTGTTGCGCTTTTCTTCGACGGGGTAGTCTCCGGACGTCGCTGACCATTCAGCGATCGGGATTGGAAACCCGACGAGCGAATAGCAACAACGTGCCCAACATGACCGCAGACCTTCACGGCTGCAATCTTGTGTCATGGTGGCTGTGCGTGGGACGTCTTCGGACGTGCCGGTTTCCTAGGCTCCCGGTTTTCCAACCTGCGCACAGCTGCCACCCATTCGCTTGGAAACGAACGTGGCAGCTCCTCAAGCTTAGGGAATAGACATGACTAAAATTGATGCTTCCGCGATTTCAGAATTAAAAACCATCGGCTTCACCCCCCTCATTTACTGCTCCGATCAAGCGCTATTCAACGTCCGCGCCGGCGTCCCCATCGTCGAAGCATTGGCCCAAGCCTCCGACCTCCTCTTCCTCGGCAAATCATTCGCCGAGGATGCCGCCTACGCAAAAGACACCGACCGCCACGCCTGGGCCGCGCATTACCCGACGGCGATGGGTAAGGCCGTAATTGATGATGTGTTGAAAGTCCTGACGCCACGACCAGCCCGGACAAAGACCGAATCCGAAGAAGAACTGCCCCAGAGCACGTAACACCGCAAATCAAATGTGGGAGATTCTATGTTGCAGGGGAACCCTGCAGCCTTAAATTTGGCTGGTATTCGCTCTGGTTTTTCATGAGAGCGAATGCCACCCGGCATAGCTTGCGGGCGAGGATCACCAGGGCTTGGGTTTTTGCCAAGCCTCTGACGAGATAGGACTCATAGTACGGTTTCCAGGTGGCAGACCGACAAGCCGCCATCGCCGCGTTGTGAGCCAGGCGCCGCAGCTCCGTATCGCCTTTTTTGGACAGGTGGCGAGGGCTGTTCTTCTTGCCTGAATCCTTTGCTCGCAAGTCCATCCCCAAAAAAGCAATGAATGCATCGCCGTTGGCGAAGTGACCGCGCATGAATGCGGTCGCCAAGCCCATAGCCGTAAGCTCACCGATCCCCTCAATGGCTTTGCAGCGCTTGATGTTTTCGGTGATGCCTGCCTTTTTGCTGACTTTGTGCAGTAATTTCTGGATGGCTTGCTCCGCTTGTTTGAAGGACTTCAATTGCCGGGCCAATTCATCCTTCAGAAGCGGTTCACCTGACCAACTCAGCGTCATGCCCACACGCACATTGATAAGCTCTGCGCGTCTATGAAGCAGACTTTTCAACACCTTGTAGGCCTGCGGAGGTGGACTCCAGAGGCGCAGTCGATCCTGCTCGCTAGACAGGTAACGCGCGAGCAGGCGCGCATCACAAGGGTCGGTTTTCGCCCGTTGGCCAATGCTTTCGCGGTAGTGGCTCAGACGATAAGCATCCACAACGTAAACCCGGTGTCCCATTTCATGGGCCAGTTCGACCGTGTCCAAGTGGTAAATGCTGGTGGCTTCCAAAGCAATTGAGCTTTGCGCAGGCAGAGCTTTGAGCCAACGCCCAAGAGTCTCTCGGTCGTTGTTGATGTGTTGAGTGGTTTGCATGTCTTCGCGGTAAGCGACGATTTCGGCCTTGGCTACATCGATACCGATTACCGTTGGCGAGGTAAGGATTGTCATGACGAATCCTCGGAGCTAGGGTTTAAGGGCTTGTCGGGGTTTACCCTTGCGCTGGCTTGCCTCTATCGTCGGTTTTACCGATGAATTCCTTATCGGCGCTTCGGGTAGAAGGGGCGGGACGAGAAGTCTCCCACGGTCCGTACTGGCTAGAGTCGGAATCGAGCTTTTAGTCCCGCCCACCCCTTCAAGTCTAAACATACAAGCGGGCTTGCTCGCGAAGGCGGTGTATCAGTCAATACATACAGTGACTGACACACCGCCTTCGCGAGCAAGCCCGCTCCCACATTGAGTTTCCGTCGTCTTCAAGTTATGTGTTCGGACACAAAAAACCCCCGCCACCTTCACGGCAACGGGGGCTTTTTGTTCGGGCTTACATCTCGACCTGAGTACCCAACTCAATCACCCGGTTCAACGGCAGATTAAAGAACCGCAAATTGCCATTGGCATTCTTCAACATGAACGCAAACAACCCCTCTCGCCAACGGGCCATGCCTTCGAGCTTGGAGGCAATCACCGTCTCGCGGCTGAGGAAATACGTGGTGCGCATCGGGCTGAAGTCCAGGTCGTCGAGGTGACACAGTTTCAGCGCTTGCGGCACGTCCGGTTCGTCGACGAAGCCAAAGTGCAGGATCACCCGGAAGAACCCTTCTCCGTAGGAATCGACTTCGAAGCGTCGGGTCGGCGGTACGCGCGGGATGTCTTCGTAGACCACGGTCAGCAGCACCACTTGCTCGTGCAGCACCTGGTTATGCAGCAGGTTGTGCAACAGCGCGTGTGGCACGGCGTCCGGGCGAGCGGTCAGGAACACGGCGGTGCCTTGCACGCGATGTGGCGGTTGCACGGCGATACTGCTGATGAAAATCGGCAGAGGTAGCCCGCCTTCGTCCATACGCTCCACCAGCAATTGCTTGCCGCGTTTCCAGGTGGTCATCAGCACAAACAGCGCGATACCGGCGATCACCGGGAAGGCCCCGCCCTGAATGATTTTCGGCACGTTGGCGGCGAAGTAAACGCCGTCCACCAGCACAAAGCCGAGCAGCACAGGCACCGCGAGAACAGGAGGCCATTTCCACAACAGCAGTATCACCGCCGACACCAGGATGCTGGTCATCAGCATCGTGCCGGTCACCGCCACGCCGTAGGCCGAGGCCAGGGCACCGGAGGATTCGAAACCCAAGACCAACAGCACCACGCCGACCATCAACGCCCAGTTCACCGCGCCGATGTAGATCTGGCCCTGTTCGGCGCTGGAGGTGTGGCGAATGTGCATGCGCGGAATGTAACCGAGCTGGATCGCCTGGCGGGTCAGGGAGAACGCCCCGGAAATGACCGCTTGGGACGCAATGACCGTGGCCAGAGTCGACAAGCCCACCAACGGGATCAACGCCCAACTCGGTGCCAACAGATAGAACGGGTTACGCGCGGCTTCCGGATCACCCAGCAACAGCGCGCCTTGGCCGAAGTAGTTCAGCACCAGCGCCGGTAGCACGAGGATGAACCAGGCGCGGGCAATCGGCTTGCGACCGAAGTGGCCCATGTCGGCGTAAAGGGCTTCGGCACCCGTCAGTGCCAGCACGACCGCGCCGAGGATCGCCACGCCCATGCCCGGATGCTGGGTGAAGAAACGCACGCCCCAGACCGGGTTCATCGCTTGCAACACTTCCGGGTGCTGAATGATGCCGTAGACACCCAGCGCGCCAAGGACCACAAACCAGGTGACCATGATCGGCCCGAACAGAATGCCAATGCGCGCAGTACCGTGGCTCTGGATCAGGAACAGTGCGACCAGCACGATCAGCGACAGCGGCACCACCCAATGGTCGATGCCATCAAACGCCAGCCCCAGGCCTTCGATGGCCGAGAGCACGGAAATCGCCGGGGTGATCATGCTGTCGCCGTAGAACAGCGCCGCACCGATCAACCCGCAGACCACCAGCAAGGTGCGCAACTTCGGGTGCCCCGCCGCCGCCCGTCGGGCCAGTGCGGTCAAGGCCATGATCCCGCCTTCGCCCTGGTTGTCGGCACGCAGGACAAACATCATGTACTTGATCGAAACGACCCAGATCAGCGACCAGAAGATCAGCGCCAGAATCCCCAACACGCCGTCATGGTTGACCGGCACGCCATAGCCACCGGAAAACACTTCTTTGAGGGTGTACAGCGGGCTTGTGCCGATATCGCCGTAAACCACTCCGACCGCCGCGACCAGCATGCCGATCGGCTTCGCCGCCGAATGCTCGGCGCCCGCCACCTGACTACTTGCCTGACCCATCCACCACTCCTGATTCCCAGACCCGGCTTCTTTTAAAGAAGCACTATGCTTTGTCGTGCAGCATGCGCTGTTTTACTTCACGTTACAGACGTTTTGTTGACTGTAAAAATTCGGTAAAGCCTAACGGCGCGAAGCATAGCGCAGCACTCGTCGTATTTCCCTGCATAAAGCTGGTCAAGTGAGCGACTCATCGCTAGAATTGCGCACTTTTTGACCAGAGGCGCACCAAGCGCCCGTCTGTCGCCTTGCCGTCTTCGGCTGGAGGCGTCCCAAATACCGAGGTTAGACATGTCCACCACTCCTGCGCCGGCCAATCCAAAGGTTGGCTTCGTATCCCTGGGTTGCCCCAAAGCACTGGTCGACTCCGAGCGCATCCTTACCCAGCTGCGCATGGAAGGCTATGACGTTGTGTCCACCTATCAGGACGCTGACGTCGTGGTGGTCAACACCTGCGGTTTCATCGACTCGGCCAAGGCAGAATCGCTGGAAGTGATCGGCGAAGCCATCAAGGAAAACGGCAAGGTCATCGTGACCGGCTGCATGGGCGTCGAAGAAGGCAACATTCGTAACGTGCACCCGAGCGTGCTGGCCGTGACCGGTCCGCAGCAGTACGAGCAAGTGGTCAACGCCGTGCACGACGTCGTGCCGCCGCGCCAGGACCACAACCCGTTGATCGACCTGGTACCGCCACAAGGGATCAAACTGACCCCGCGCCACTACGCCTACCTGAAGATTTCCGAAGGCTGCAACCACAGCTGCAGCTTCTGCATCATCCCCTCGATGCGCGGCAAACTGGTCAGCCGTCCGGTCGGTGACGTGCTCGACGAAGCCCAGCGCCTGGTCAAGGCCGGCGTCAAAGAGCTGCTGGTGATCTCTCAAGACACCAGCGCCTATGGCGTCGACGTCAAGTACCGCACCGGTTTCTGGAACGGCGCGCCGGTGAAAACCCGCATGACCGAACTCTGCGAAGCCCTGAGCACGCTGGGCGTCTGGGTTCGCCTGCACTACGTTTACCCGTACCCGCACGTCGACGAGCTGATTCCATTGATGGCCGCCGGCAAAATTCTGCCGTACCTGGACATCCCGTTCCAGCACGCCAGCCCGAAAGTGTTGAAGTCGATGAAACGCCCGGCGTTCGAAGACAAGACCTTGGCGCGCATCAAGAACTGGCGCGAGATCTGCCCGGACCTGATCATCCGTTCGACCTTCATCGTCGGCTTCCCTGGCGAAACCGAAGAAGACTTCCAGTACCTGTTGAACTGGCTGACCGAAGCTCAGCTCGACCGCGTCGGCTGCTTCCAGTACTCGCCGGTTGAAGGTGCGCCCGCCAATGACCTGGACCTGGACATCGTTCCGGACGACGTCAAGCAGGACCGTTGGGACCGCTTCATGGCGCACCAACAAGCGATCAGCTCGGCGCGCCTGCAAATGCGCATCGGCCGCGAAATCGAAGTGCTGGTCGACGAAGTCGACGAGCAAGGCGCGGTTGGCCGCTGCTTCTTCGATGCCCCGGAAATCGACGGCAACGTGTTCATCGATAACGGCAGCAACCTCAAGCCAGGCGACAAAGTCTGGTGCAAAGTGACCGACGCTGACGAATACGACTTGTGGGCTGAACAGATCTAAACGCAAAAAATACGCAAAGCCCCGCTCTCTTGACGAGATGCGGGGCTTTTTTACGTCTATCGTTTTGTGGGAGAAAGGACTCGCACCCTCCACGCACATAAGGCATCCGGCCATGCGCCATCATTCGGTCATCCTCACACCGAAACAGAGTGACTACAAAGAACTCACCCGGGTCTGGGAGGCCTCGGTACGCGCCACCCATGACTTTCTGCCAGACAGTTACATCCTGTTGTTGAAAGATCTGGTGCTGACCCGCTACCTCGATGCGGTGATGCTGATTTGCACCAAAGACTCACGCCAGCGCATCACCGGGTTCGCCGGGGTGGCAGCCGGCAAGATCGAAATGCTCTTTATCGATCCGGCGCATCGCGGCCAGGGTCTGGGCAAACAGTTGCTACGCTATGCCATGGAACACCTGAATGCCGATGAACTGGACGTCAACGAACAGAACCCGCAAGCGCTGGGGTTTTACCTCAAACAAGGCTTCGAGGTGATCGGTCGCTCCGAGTTTGACGGCATGAAGCAGCCTTATCCGCTGTTGCATATGCGCCTGCGCCAGGCGCAACAACTGACGCGTAATGGCTGACACAACATAGATCAAATGTGGGAGCTGGCTTGCCTGCGATGCAGGCGACGCGGCAGGTCAGTTAGACCCGGCTGATGCCATCGCAGGCAAGCCAGCTCCCACAAAAAGCCCCAGCACTGAAATGGAGCCGGGATTAACCGGCGCCAGGCAGGTACAATGCCCACCCCTTTTTTGTTACGGCCCTGTCATGACTGACCCGATTCGTCTCTCCAAACGCCTCATCGAACTCGTCGGCTGTTCCCGTCGGGAGGCTGAGCTGTTCATCGAGGGCGGCTGGGTGACCGTGGACGGTGAAGTCATCGACGAGCCGCAGTTCAAGGTCGACACGCAAAAAGTCGAACTCGACCCAGAGGCCAAGGCCACCGCACCGGAACCGGTGACTATCCTGTTGAACGTACCCGTGGGCATGGACGCGGACACCGCCATGGCCACCCTGAGCGCCGAGACCCTGAGCGAAGAGCACCGCTTCAGCAAACGTGCGCTCAAGGGCCACTTCCTGCGCCTGACCGCCAGCACCGACTTGCAGGCCAACGCCAGCGGGCTGCTGGTGTTCACCCAGGACTGGAAGATCCTGCGCAAACTCACCGCCGATGCCAGCAAGATCGAGCAAGAGTATGTGGTCGAGGTTGAAGGCGACATGGTGGCTCACGGCCTCAACCGCCTGAACCACGGTCTGACCTACAAAGGCAAGGAGCTGCCGCCCGTCAAAGCCAGCTGGCAGAACGAAAATCGCCTGCGCTTTGCCATGAAGAACCCGCAACCGGGCGTGATCGCCCTGTTCTGCCAGGCCGTAGGCTTGAAGGTCGTTGCCATCCGCCGCATCCGCATAGGTGGCGTGTCCATCGGCAAAGTGCCGTTGGGGCAATGGCGCTACCTGTCCGGCAAAGAGAAGTTCTAAAACCTCTCCCGCCGCCACACATTTCGGTGCCGCTGTTTGATGCGGCGCCCACTGCCGAATATCAGGATTGCACACCATGATTCATAACGACGTACTGCGCAGCGTTCGCTACATGCTGGACATCAGCGACAAGAAAGTCATCGAGATCATCAAACTCGGCGGCATGGACGTGTCCATGGAAGACCTGTTGACTTACCTCGACAAAAAAGAGGAAGACGAGGAAGGCTTCGTGCGTTGCCCGGATGAAGTCATGGCGCACTTCCTTGATGGCCTGGTGATCTTCAAGCGCGGCAAGGACGAAAGCCGTCCACCGCAGCCAATCGAAGTGCCGGTGACCAACAACATCATCCTCAAGAAACTGCGCGTGGCGTTCGAACTGAAAGAAGACGACATGCACGCGATCCTGAAGGCCGCCGAGTTTCCGGTGTCCAAGCCGGAGTTGAGCGCGTTGTTCCGCAAGTTCGGCCACACCAACTACCGCACCTGTGGCGACCAGTTGCTGCGCAACTTCCTCAAGGGCCTGACCCTGCGCGTTCGCCCGCAGTAAGCGCCCATCCCTGTAGGAGCACAGCTTGCTGGCGATGGCGATCTTCAAAACGCCATCGCCAGCAAGCTGTGCTCCTACAGAGGCCGTTGCAGGCCACGCTGTATAGATCCTCATTCCCGGCAAAAATAGTGGCTCCGCTTAACGCGGCTGACGACTAGGGTGTAGTCACCCTTAAGCGCTCAGGATTTGCCATGCACCCGTACTTTTCCCTTCAAGGTCGCACCGCCCTTGTAACCGGCGGCACCCGTGGTATCGGCAAAATGATCGCCAAGGCTTACGTCGAGGCTGGGGCGACGGTGTATGTCTGCGCCCGGGACGCCGAAGCCTGCCAGCAAACGGCGGATGAATTGAGTGTGCTCGGTCGTTGCCACGCGATTGCGGCCAACCTGGCCACCGAAGAAGGCGTGCTTCAGTTGGCCACGCAACTGGGTGAACAGATCACCCATCTGGACATCCTGGTGAACAACGCTGGGACGACCTGGGGCGCACCACTGGAAAGCTACCCCGTCAAAGGCTGGGAAAAGGTCATGCAACTCAACGTAACCTCGGTGTTCAACTGCATTCAGCAGTTCTTGCCACTGTTACGCAAGGCAGGCTCCGCCGCCAATCCGGCACGGATTATCAACATCGGCTCGGTGGCCGCGATTTCTTCCTTTGGTGAACAAGCGTATGCCTACGGCCCGAGTAAAGCGGCCCTACACCAACTGTCGCGGATTCTGGCCCGGGAACTGGTGAGCCAGCACATCAACGTCAACGTGATCGCGCCGGGGCGCTTTCCGAGCAAGATGACGCAGCATATTGGCAGCGATGAACAGGCGCTGGCGCAGGATACCGCGATGATTCCGATGAAGCGTTGGGGCCGGGAGGAAGAGATGGCGGCGCTGGCGATCAGCCTGGCGAGCACGGCGGGGGCGTACATGACGGGGAATATCATTCCGTTGGATGGTGGGTTTAGCCTCTAGATCGGCAGTGCGGCTATCGCGGGCAAGCCACGCTCCCACAGGTTTTATGCCGTACACAAAATGTGTATACGCCCGAGAACCCTGTGGGAGCGTGGCTTGCCCGCGATGGCGGACTGACAGGCACCAACGATCCCGTGGCCGCTCGGGTTATCATGCCCACCCTCACCCCGCCTCGACCCAGACCATGACCTACAGCGTTTCCCCCATCGGCTTCGTGCGCTCCTGCTTCAAGGAGAAGTTCGCTATCCCGCGCCAACCGCAACTGGCCCCAGCCGCTCGCGGTGTTCTGGAGCTTGTCGCGCCGTTTGATCAGGGGGATGCGGTACAGGGCCTGGAACAGGTCAGTCACGTTTGGCTGCTGTTTGTGTTCCATCAGGCGCTGGAAGAAAAGCCACGCCTGAAAGTCCGCCCGCCACGTCTGGGCGGCAACAAATCCATGGGCGTGTTCGCCACCCGCGCCACGCATCGGCCCAATGGCATTGGTCAATCCGTAGTGAAGCTGGACAAGGTCGAAGCCAATCGCCTGTGGATATCCGGTATCGATCTGTTGGACGGCACGCCGATTCTCGACATCAAACCCTACGTGCCTTACGCCGACATCATCGACAGCGCCTCCAACAGCATCGCCAGCGCCGCGCCGCAATTGATCCCCGTGCAGTGGACGGATGCAGCGCTGCATCAGGCTCACGCGCATGCTCAGCGCCTTGAAGAGCCCCTGGTGGCGCTGATCGAACAGTGCCTGGCCCAAGATCCACGGCCGGCCTACCAGACGCCGACGCCCGAACGGGAATACGGCGCACAGTTCTGGGACCTGGATGTGCGCTGGCATTACCCCGAAGCAGGGGTTATCCGCGTTCTCGAAGTCATCCCTGTACCTGACTTGTAGGAGCAAAGCTTGCTCGCGATGGCGAACTCAAGGACGCCATCGCCGGCAAGCCGTGCTCCTACAGGGATTGCGTCGGGCATAACAAAGCCCCACTGCCTGCAAGGACAATGGGGCTTTTTAGTGATGCGTTTGCTTACTTCTCGACGAATGCACGCTCGATCAGGTAGTCACCCGGCTCGCGCATCCGCGGCGAAACTTTCAGGCCGAAGCTGTTCAACACTTCGCTGGTCTCGTCGAGCATGCTCGGGCTACCGCACAGCATGGCGCGGTCGTCCTGCGGGTTGATCGGTGGCAGGCCGATGTCGCTGAACAGCTTGCCGCTGCGCATCAGGTCGGTCAGGCGGCCTTCGTTCTCGAACGGCTCGCGGGTCACGGTCGGGTAGTAGATCAACTTGTCACGCAGCGCCTCACCGAAGAACTCGTTCTGCGGCAAGTGCTCGGTGATGAACTCGCGGTAAGCGACTTCGTTGACGTAACGCACGCCGTGGCACAGGATCACTTTTTCGAAACGCTCGTAGGTTTCCGGGTCCTGGATGACGCTCATGAAGGGCGCCAGACCGGTACCGGTGCTGAGCAGGTACAAATGTTTGCCAGGCTTCAAGTCATCCAGCACCAAGGTACCGGTAGGCTTCTTGCTGATGATGATCTCGTCGCCTTCCTTCAGATGCTGCAACTGGGAAGTCAGCGGGCCATCAGGCACCTTGATGCTGAAGAACTCGAGATGCTCTTCCCAGTTCGGGCTGGCAATCGAGTAAGCGCGCATAAGCGGGCGGCCGTTGGGCTGTTGCAGGCCGATCATCACGAACTGACCGTTCTCGAAGCGCAGGCCCGGATCGCGGGTGCACTTGAAGCTGAACAGAGTGTCGTTCCAGTGATGAACACTGAGGACACGCTCGTGGTTCATGTTGCTCATGTACGTGGGACTCCTGGAGATTTTGCCTGCGCCAGTGATATGCGCAATTGCATCGCATTCTAAAGGCAGAGACAATATCTGTTAAATGGATTATTAAGATAAGGGTTATCGGTTATATCGATATGCGATTTACTCTCCGTCAACTTCAAGTTTTCGTCGCCGTCGCCCAGCAGGAAAGCGTATCCCGTGCTGCGGGCTTGCTCAACCTCTCACAATCGGCGGCGAGCACCTCGATCACCGAACTGGAGCGCCAGTCCAGCTGCCAGTTGTTTGACCGCGCTGGCAAACGCTTGAGCCTCAACGCCCTCGGCAAACAGTTGCTGCCACAGGCCGTGGCATTGCTCGATCAGTCCAAGGAAATTGAAGACCTGCTCAACGGCAAGTCCGGGTTCGGCTCCCTGGCGGTCGGCGCGACCCTGACCATCGGCAATTACCTTGCCACCCTGCTGATCGGCAGCTTCATGCAGCGCCACCCGGAAAGCCAGGTGAAGCTGCACGTGCAAAACACTGCCAATATCGTGCAACAAGTTGCCCACTATGAAATTGATCTGGGTCTAATCGAAGGCGATTGCAGTCATCCCGACATCGAAGTGCAGAGTTGGGTCGAGGATGAACTGGTGGTGTTTTGCGCGCCTCAGCATCCACTGGCCAAACGCGGCACCGCGACCATGGAAGAACTGACCCACGAGGCCTGGATTCTGCGAGAACAAGGCTCTGGCACACGGCTGACCTTTGACCAGGCCATGCGTCACCATCGCAGTGCGCTGAATATCCGGCTCGAACTGGAACACACCGAAGCGATCAAGCGCGCCGTGGAGTCGGGATTGGGGATCGGTTGCATTTCGCGCCTGGCACTGCGCGATGCGTTCCGTCGTGGCAGCCTGGTGCCCGTGGAGACACCGGACCTGGACCTGGCGCGGCAGTTTTATTTCATCTGGCACAAACAGAAATATCAGACGTCGGCGATGCGCGAATTCCTCGAGCTGTGCCGCGCGTTCACCGAGGGGGTTCAGCGCAGCGACGAGATCGTTCTGCCAAACATCGCTTAAAGCAGGATGACTGCCCAGACCAGCGCGATCATGCTCAACGCCACGAATTGAGCTGCGCTGCCCATGTCCTTGGCGTTTTTGGACAGCGGGTGCAGTTCGAGGGAAATGCGATCGATGGCGGCTTCCACCGCCGAGTTCAGCAGTTCGACGATCAGCGCCAACAGGCAGACGGCGATCAGCAGCGCCTGTTCGACGCGGCTGACGTTCAAGAAGAACGAAATCGGTATCAGGATAACGTTGAGCAACACCAGTTGCCGAAAGGCCGCTTCACCGGTGAAGGCGGCGCGCAGGCCATCCAGCGAGTAACCGGAGGCATTGAGGATGCGTTTGAGGCCGGTTTGGCCTTTGAAAGGTGACATAGAATGGGCAACTGACCAGGTAGGAATGGGAACGCTAGATCAAGCAAAGTCAAAAAAGCGTGAACATGTAATAGTTTAGTGGCTGGAAATTGACTCAAGTTGTTGCAAGAGCAACGCCGCCTGAGTGCGGGTCCGCACATTCAGCTTGCGGAAAATCGCCGTGACATGGGCTTTGATCGTCGCCTCGGAGACGCTCAGCTCGTACGCAATCTGTTTATTCAGCAAGCCCTCGCAAACCATGGTCAACACCCGGAATTGCTGGGGCGTCAGGCTCGCAAGGCCTTCGCTGGCCGCTTTGGCCTCATCGGAAACACTGACCGCTTCAAAGGCTTGAGGTGGCCAGAATACGTCGCCGTCCAGCACCGCACGGACAGCCTTCTGGATGACACTCAGGTCGCTGGATTTTGGAATGAACCCACTGGCGCCGAACTCACGGGACTTGACCATGATTGACGCTTCTTCCTGCGCGGAAACCATCACCACCGGAATTTGCGGGTACTGACCGCGCAACAGCACGAGCCCGGAAAAACCGTAGGCGCCGGGCATGTTCAGGTCCAGCAGCACCAGATCCCAGTCGGACTTTTCATCCAGGCGGGCTTCCAGCTCGGCAATG
Source organism: Pseudomonas sp. B21-040 (assembly GCF_024748695.1). NCBI lineage: Bacteria > Pseudomonadati > Pseudomonadota > Gammaproteobacteria > Pseudomonadales > Pseudomonadaceae > Pseudomonas > Pseudomonas sp. B21-040. The sequence goes on along the minus strand of NZ_CP087176.1, from coordinate 1,260,610 downwards.
CTCGCCACTTCCACCAGCCGAACATCCGGGCCCAGGCCCAGCGTCACGGCCTGATGCAGCGCACTGCGAAACAGTGGGTGATCATCGGCAATCAGGATTTCGTATGTGGCCATTTTTCAAATGATCCTGTTTTTCAAACAACTCAAGGCACAGCCACGAAGCTGCACTAACAGGGCACGTTCAACGCCAATCACGTAGCTATTAACTAACGCAAGAATTCGGCGTATCAAACCTGGCCGCGCCCTAATCGGCGCCAAGCATGCCCAGCGAAGTCGGGGTGGTCAAGGTGCTTGGCCGGTACAGTTCTTTGCAGTATGGGTGACAATCAGCAGATGACCGGGGCCGTGTTTTGCACGAACGGCATCAGGTCGGCGTGAGCCGGCGTTGCCACATTCATGTCCAACTGATGCTTTGCGTCCAGGTAATGCTGGCTGAACACGTCGAAATAAGCGTCCAGCGCCGATGCAGCGTCAGTGTCACCGGCCAGATCCAGACACAGTGCCGCCACTTCGGCGGTGCACAAATGCTCGCTGCGGGTCGACCTGCGCAACCGATACCGTGACAGTTTCTCGGGCAGCAGGCTCAAGATCGGAAGCCGGTCAAAATAGGGGCTTTTGCGGAAAATCTTCCGGGCCTCTGTCCAGGTGGCATCCAGCAAAATGAACAGCGGACGTTTCGAGCTATCCGTGTCGACGCTGTTGGTGACACGCTCGGGCTCGACGTACTCCCCCGGAAACACCAGATACGGCTGCCATTGCGGGTCGGCCAGCAACGCCAACAGTTGTTCATCGACCTCCGTGCGCGACCAGATGAACGCATGGTTGTCGCGCACTACATCGGCAATCAGCCAACCGGTGTTGCTCGGTTTGAACACTTCCTTGTTGGTCATGATCAGGCACACACCAGAACGCGCCTCGACCTGCGGGCGCCAGGCGCACAGGCAGTGGCTCTCGATCACGCGGCAGGCACGGCAACGCGCTGCCCGCCAGCCTCGGGCCTGAATCGGCTTGATACCCTCTTCCTCTCGCATATCGCGCAAGCGGGCCACAGCGTTGGCAGCAAAGTGAGAAATTGCGGGGTTCATCGCAGGCAACGCCGGCAAGGGAAGTAAATCGACACGAAAAACACTCGGCAGGGCAAAAAGTGGCGCCAGTTTACCAGAGCAGTCGGTGCAAGCCTGTACCGTCTGGAGCTCGTCCCCTATAATTCGCCGCCACTGAACGCACAGTCATGTGGCGGGTCGAAGCACCAGTCACTGAACCAGGAGAGTTTCATGCTGCGCCTTATCGTTCCCACCGTTGCCATTTTGCTGGCGTCGTCCTTCAGTGCTCAGGCGGCGTCCTTGAAAGAGCAGAACCTCAACAAAGAGCTGCAAAATGTCGCGGCACAAAGCAGCGTCGGCACGCCACGGGCGATCAACGAGGACATTCTCGATCAGGGCTACACTGTCGAAGGCAATGTACTGATCAACCACCTGAGTGTGCAGAGCAGCCACGCCGAAAAGATGCGGTCTGACCCGAAAGCGGTTTACTTCCAGCTTGGCGCGTCCGTCTGCAGAAACCCGGGGTTCCGCAAGCTGATGGCAAAGGGCGCGATCATGCGTTATGACTTTGCCGAGGTGAAGTCCAATCGCCCGATCGGCTCCGCAAGCTTCCAGGAATCGGATTGCCCGAAAGCCACACCGGTGAAGAAAAAGTAATCAACGAGCATTTGCGCGCCGCTGTTCATCCTCGGCGCGCAGTTCAGCCAATAACGCCTGCAAGTAACGTGAGCGCCGTTCGGCTCCCTCTAAACGCCGACAGCACTCCTCTTCGAGACTCACATGATGGGTCTCGGCAGATGATTTCAGTAATCGATACAGTTGCGCATCGATTTCCAGAATGACTCTGGCCATAACATCCCGCCTCCCTGCTCCTCGCCCTGCTTGAGCGAAACAAATCCTTCAATCTCTTGAACCGCGCGCCCTGCCTTTGACGCAAAGTTGTCGTGTTACGCCTGTAACTTAGTAAATCAGAGCGCCAGAGACTCGGCTCGTGTTCAGACGAGCGGTGAAATCACCTTGCAAACCGTCAATAAGCGATTGCCAGGAAAGACTTTGCGGCGCAATGATCAAGGCAGCGTAAATCTCTGCAAGGGTCTAGATTCATAGTGTTCCCATTCACTTTTCCGGGCTGGAAAGGGGCCGCCCGCGACGCGTCTTGATGTGCGAATGTTTCCTTCATCCAAGGGAAAAACAGAGCCTGTATGGAAGGAGAAATTGATGCCTTACCAACCGAATGATCTGCTAAGCCGTCATTTTGAAGAAAGCGGCCACGACCTCACCAGCAAGGTCGAAGAACAGCTCAACCTGGTTTCACCCAACAGTCCCAACCTCCCCATTTACCGCGACATGATCCTGACCGTGCTGCGCATGGCCCAGGAAGATCACAACCGCTGGAATGCCAAGATCACCCTTCAAGCCCTGCGCGAACTGGAGCACGCCTTTCGTGTTCTCGAGCAGTTCCGGGGGCGGCGTAAAGTCACCGTGTTTGGCTCCGCCCGAACACCGATCGAACACCCGCTGTATGGTTTGGCCCGAGAATTGGGGGCGGCGCTGGCGCGCTCCGACCTGATGGTGATCACGGGTGCTGGCGGCGGCATCATGGCGGCCGCTCACGAAGGGGCCGGCAGGGAGCACAGCCTGGGATTCAACATCACCCTGCCCTTCGAACAGCATGCCAATCCCACCGTGCAAGGCACTGCCAATCTGCTGCCCTTCCACTTCTTTTTTACCCGCAAGCTGTTCTTCGTCAAAGAAGCCGATGCGCTAGTCCTGTGCCCAGGTGGTTTCGGCACCCTGGATGAGGCGCTGGAAGTACTGACATTGATTCAAACCGGTAAAAGCCCTTTGGTGCCGGTGGTACTGCTGGATGCGCCGGGCGGCAAGTTCTGGCAAGGCGCGCTGGACTTCATTCACCATCAATTGGAGGAAAACCGCTACATCCTGCCGACCGACATGAAGCTCGTGAGCCTGGTCTACAGCGCCGAAGAGGCGGTGGAACAGATCAACCAGTTCTACAGCAACTTCCATTCCAGTCGCTGGCTGAAGCGTCAGTTCGTGATTCGCATGAATCACAGGCTCAGCGAGCAAGCGCTCGAACACATGCAGAAGGCCTTTGCCGACTTGTGCCTGAGCGATCGTTTTCATCAGCATGCCTACAACGAAGAGGAACACGACGAAGCACAGTTCAGCCACCTGGCGCGACTGGCCTTCAATTTCAACGCGCGTGATCATGGCCGTCTGCGCGAACTGGTGGATTACATCAACCTGCCGGAAAACCGGGCTCAGCCCAAACCCCAGACACAACAACTCACGCGCAAACCTTCCAAGGTGACGTAAGGCAGAAAAAATGGCCCGCTATCGAAATAGCGGGCCATTTTTTATCAATCATCCATTCCCCGGCCACTGAGCAAGCGACCGATCATCTCCATGGAGTATCCCCGATAACTCAGGAAGCGCCCCTGCTTGGCACGCTCCCGAGCGTCTATCGGAAGATGCCCGGAAAATTTACGCCGCCAGGTATCCTCCAGTTGCTCCTGCCAGTTGATACCACTCTCGCGTAACGCCAGTTCGATATCGACTCGTTGCAGACCGCGCTGGCTCAACTCCTCACGAATACGCAAAGGGCCATAGCCCGAACGGGCACGGTAGGAAACAAAGCTTTCGAGGTAACGGGATTCAGACAGCAGGCCCTCTTCCGTCAAGCGGTCGAGTGCTGTGTCGATCATTTCAAGGAGGGCGCCGCGCTGACGCAGTTTACGCGTCAGCTCGACTCGACCGTGCTCGCGTCGTGCGAGCAGGTCCATTGCGGTTCGCCGCACCGCGACGAGTGTATCGAGTACGGCGGTCATCGGATCAATCAGATATCAGCGTCAGCCAGGTCATCAGCAGTCTCTTTGACTGGCGATGCTTTGACGTCCGGCGCCGGGGTCAGCAGTTTGTCACGCAGCTGCTTCTCGAGCTTCGCGGCGATTTCCGGATTGTCCGCCAGGAACTTGGCCGAGTTGGCCTTGCCCTGACCGATCTTGGTGCCTTCATAGGCATACCAGGCACCGGATTTCTCGACGAAACCGTGCAGAACACCCAGGTCGATCATCTCGCCATTGAGGTAGATGCCTTTGCCGTAAAGGATCTGGAACTCGGCCTGACGGAACGGCGAAGCCACTTTGTTCTTCACGACCTTGACGCGGGTTTCGCTACCGACGACTTCATCACCTTCTTTCACCGCGCCAGTACGACGGATGTCCAGACGAACCGAAGCGTAGAACTTCAGCGCGTTACCACCGGTGGTGGTTTCCGGGCTACCGAACATCACGCCGATCTTCATACGGATCTGGTTGATGAAGATCACCAGGCAGTTGGCGTTCTTGATGTTACCGGTGATTTTACGCAGCGCCTGGGACATCAGACGGGCTTGCAGGCCGACGTGCATGTCGCCCATTTCGCCTTCGATTTCTGCCTTTGGCACCAGTGCCGCCACGGAGTCGACGATGATCACGTCAACCGCGTTGGAACGCACCAGCATGTCGGTGATTTCCAGGGCCTGTTCGCCGGTGTCCGGCTGGGAAACCAGCAGGTCGTCGACGTTGACGCCCAGTTTGCCGGCGTACTCAGGATCGAGCGCGTGTTCGGCATCGACGAATGCGCAGGTCGCGCCAGCTTTTTGAGCCTGGGCGATCACGGACAGTGTCAGTGTGGTTTTACCGGAGGATTCAGGACCGTAGATTTCAACGATACGACCTTTTGGCAGACCGCCAATACCGAGCGCGATGTCCAGACCCAGAGAGCCAGTGGAGATGGATGGGATCGCCTGACGGTCCTGATCGCCCATACGCATTACGGCACCCTTGCCGAATTGACGTTCGATCTGACCCAGGGCCGCAGCCAAGGCTTTCTTCTTGTTGTCGTCCATTAAAGTCCTCACGTAATCAATAAGGCCTGACGGCCAACACCTGTATAAGTAGCCAGTATTATTCCACAGCGATTCAGGATCGCCTACCCCTGATTTGAGATTTCTGCGGCGGCATGGCGCAGCAGCCCCTCTAGCGCGGCCTTCACCGTTTGTCGGCGGACCTCATCGCGGTTTCCAGGGAAGTGCTGGACCTCGCTGAACACCTGCTCACCGACGCCCCAGGCCAGCCAGACCGTGCCCACCGGCTTGCTTGCAGAACCGCCATCCGGTCCGGCCACGCCGCTGACCGCCACGGCAAAATGCGCCCGGCTTTTTTCCTGGGCGCCGCGAACCATCGCCTCGACCACCTCCCGACTGACCGCCCCCACCGTCGAAAACAACTCGACCGGCACATTCAATTGCTGGGTTTTCTGCCGGTTGGAGTAGGTGACATAACCGGCCTCGAACCAGGCCGAACTCCCTGGAATACGAGTGATTGCCTCCGAGATACCGCCACCGGTACAGGACTCGGCAGCCGTGACGTGAGCATTGAGCACCTGCAAGCGCCTGCCCAGTTCTGCGGCCAGTTGGGTAATTTCTTTCACGGTCATCTCCTGAGCGAGCGCAAGCGGAATGAGCACTACCGTACACGAGCATATCGCGCTTGCAAGGCGCAGGATCAATCAAAATGTGAGGGGATGAGGGCTCTGATACAGGCCTGACAAACCTGCAACGCATTCAGTGCGTGATCGTCGGTGTTGGTTGATTAAAACCGAAGGCTGGCATAACACCGCCCTCGCCCGCGCCCACAGTTGCAGGCGATCCTGCAGACCGTTCAATCCGCCATTGATGCGCCGGGTGATGCTGTTGAACTGGTCGCGGTCAGCCAGTTCGTTAAGGCCGTTTTGCTCCCAGAACCAGGCGGCCGACTCGGCTGCCCATTGGGGCTTTTCCAGCAGCTCAGGGATGAACAGCAAACGATCATCGCCGAACAGTCCGAGACTGCATTGGCGGTAGTTGTCGCGGCCGGTGATCTGAATCAGGCCTCGACCCCGGTATTTTTGACCGTCACCGTCAAGCGCGAGGGTGTTGCCCAAACGAGCGGCCAACGTGCCGGTGTCGTATTTGCTCAGATACTGATCACTGCCGAGTTCACGCACGTATTGCAATTGCCCGGACTCATGGCCGACTTGGGCGAGAAAGGCAGCGATGCGTTTGGGGGTGTTGATGTTGAAGCGGGACATGGCTGTATTGAGGGCAGAAATGAAAACGCCCGCTTGGGTGCGGGCGTTGGGCATGATGCTCAAAAGCTGTTGAATGGTAAACGTCATTGAAGTCCTCTTTCGATATCCAGGTGACGGTTGATGCGAGGCAGCTCTCCTCCGATATCGGACATTACTGCGTAGGGTCCAGACAATTGGCATCAACAACGCACTGATAGCTTTTTTCCCGACTACCGCTTGCTGTCAGCTTGGTGACCGCCCAACGACCTTGCATGATTCGTGGCCAACTGGCATCCAGCCGAATCACGCCCTCCGCGCTCAATTCCGGGTGCCCCGGACAATTGATTTTCAAATTGAATGCAGCACGCTCCAGTCGCCGTAACTCACCCTCTGCAACGGCCAGGGCCTGATCATGATTCTGACTACGCAAGCGAAGGATACGAAACGGTGAAAGCCCCAATTTGACCTTACGCTCGATGCCCGCCGTCGCATCCCACCAGGTGGCGATACACCCTTTGTATTTCGACTGACTTTTCTCATTGATAACAGCGCTGGTGAATGACCGATCACCTGGACGGTTGTCCGTTGTCACCGAGAGCACCACTTCCGTCAGGGTCTTGCCGGAAATAGATTTCAACTGGCCGCCCTTTGCCAATACGTACAAGCCGTTCACCGGTTTCGTAATCGCCCCATATATGCTCGCGACCCGCGTCAAAAAACCCATGTCCGTCTCGTTGGACTGGTCGATGTGGTCAATCCTTTTGGACTCAAGCTCGGGTGCCACACGCGGCGAAAACCCATGCTTCATCGTCAGTTCACGAAACAACGCACCGAGCGTGATGGGGCCGTAACTGGCTGATCTGCGTTGCTTGAAGCCGGTTTCATCCGCTTCACTGAACGGCGCGGACATGGCGATGAGCGACACCTGAAGGGGATACAGAACAGGGCTGCGCTGAGTGATGACAAAGACACCTTTGTCGACTAGTCCAGACTCCTTGTAACCCACTAGCAAACCAATCCTCCCCCCAAGACTGGGCAGCCCCTCAAGCCCCTCGACATCAATGAGGAGTTTGATCTGATCAGACTCGATGCCGGAGGAATCGATATGTTCCCATTGGATCAACCGCTCATTGAGGAGTGTGGCGTTAGCACCGTAGATTTCCACGGCCGGCGTAAATCCAAGCGTCATACATCCCCCTTAATCCCAGGCCGAAACCGGGACAGTGACCTTAAGCTGCGTATCAACCTCGGGCACCGTTACCCAAATCCCCGCGGGCAGCACCGGCCCTTGTTCCGCCAGCAGTGGATTCAGGCGCCAAAGCGCCTCTTCTGTGGCGTCGTCGCACCGTCCGATCTCACGGAACAGCAGGAGATTTACCGAGTCACCGGCAATACTTCTGACCCTACGCATTGGCAAACTCCTTCAGCTCAATACTCCAATTGATCAACATCGCAGTCCCGTCATCAATCACAAAAGTTTGAGTCTCCGTTACATTATCGATCCGCCACAGGCCCCAATTACGCCCAATCCCGTCAATAAATGGCAGAGGCAGGCGCAAGGCCTGTAACGCCCGCAGTTCGTCGAGCCTGTCCATGGACACTGCGTACATCGCCTTGCCAGTGACGGTCAAGGGAGTGGTCAGCGCCCGGGTCGCGCGCTGTACAAATTGCGGCCAGTCATCGACTGTCACGCCGGTGTTTCTTTCGATTCCGATCATGGAAAACTCTTTATGCAGAGCTAATGACTCGACCCTGGTGATCCACCAATGGGCCGCTCAGATGCACGCCGGCTGCGTCAATCAGCATGCCGACCGCCCCCAATTGCAGCTGGATTGCCTCAGGCGTCATGACCAACTTTGCCTCGCCGATGTTCAGTTCGAGCGATTCGCGAGAGCCGGTGAATGTTGCCGGGCCGTTATGCCAGCGCAGGGAATGACTGGCGTCGTCATAGCCACTTTCGGTGCCGTCCTGGTAGTGGCGACGCGTCAGCGAAGCCACTGTTGAGGCCGGAGGAAACTGACCACTATTGAGGCCGAATAGCGCGACGGACTGACCGCTGCTCTCGCCCCCCCCATGGTTCAGCAACACGCACTGTTCGCCGATGGAAGGAATGCGCGACTCGCTTTGCGCGCCGGCGCTTGGGTTGAAAAACCGGATAGCCGGGGTCAGCAACTCGCCGTGGCGAACCCGGCACGTGTTGCTCGCGGCATCGACTTGTTCGCACACGCCAATGCGACAGAGGCTGTCGGTACGCCGATTCAGGTCCTCGATCTCGGTTTCCATCTCGGCCAGACGCTCGATAATCGGGCCCAGTTGCTGGCTGATAAATGCATCCAACATGGGCTACTCCTCGAGTGTCGTGTATTGGTCCGGATCGTCGATATCCGACACCTCCCAGGTCCGGGCAAATTTCGGCGTGCCCAGCGGGTCGTCGAGCAGTAACGGTCCAAGGTACAAAGCCTGGGTAAATGAAACGGTCCAGGCGTTGTATTGCCGGGTTCCGCTGATGAATGTCGAGGCAACCCCGTCGATGTTCATCGGCAGGTCGCATTGGTCGCGGGGCAGGTTCCAGCGGTTATCGGTGATCAGGTTTTTCAACGCGCTGCCCAGATCACAAGCCTCCAGGCTGGAAGTGGGCAACACGGCTTGCAACGAAACCGTCATGACATGGGCGATGCGCCCGTCATTGGCGCGTTCACCCAGCGCATTGCGTTCCAGGGCAATCAAGACCCAGGCCGGATCACCCGTACTGTCAAAGTCTTGAAGACTCCCAACCCTCAAACCGGGAATGGCAATGCGCAATGCCTCGGCAATGGCGGTAAACAGCTGTGAAGGCTTTTCGATATTTTCAATAACAACAGGCATCAAAGGCCTCCTGTTCAGATTTCAGCGTGAAGGTCAGCGATGCTTGTTTACTGTTGATCGGGACGAGAATCGCGCGGCGGCACCTCGCAAACCCCGATCCGCTTGGCAGCCCAGCGTTCATAAAGCCCGATGGCGACATCCGCCCCGGCCATCGCGGTGAGGCATCCAAAAGCCCCCGCCGCCCAGATCGACACGCCGGCGGCGTACAGCAGCATGATTGCCGAGACCCCGCAGATCATGCAGGCCCCGGAACGCAAGGCCAGGCGCCGCAGCAGTGACCAGCCGCGAGCGCCGTCCTTGTCGGCGCGCCACATTTCGCCGGACACCCCGCCCACCAGGGCAAGGACGATGACGAGCCAGATCGGCATGTCCAGCAACGCTTGTTGCTCGTTTGTCATGTCACGCCTCCGGGAGTGATTGATGAGTGGTTCTTTAAAACGGTGTTTTCTTGAGGTGCCTGATGGAAGGTAGGCATTCCAAAAAGCCCGGCGTAGTTCCGGGCTTTTCAGTAATGCGGCCCTTCGTTGACCTTTCGGCGCTACTGGCGCGGTACGAGTCCATTCATATTGTTTTTCCGACCGCGGTCCCTGCCCGCCGGATAACTGCTTCTGGTGCTTTACGCTGCACACCCGGGTCAGTTGCCAACCCTCTGAACCGTTGAGGCCGGTTCATCGCTGCCTTTGTGGTGGAACTAAAGAACTTCGTTTCGAGCTGCTTTGTTGAGCGGCTTGAGACAAAGAATATGCATGGATGCATATACAGTCAATGCACAAATGCATTTATTTATGCACTGGAAATGCACTGACGCATTGAAACCCCCGCAAACAAAGGCGTTGCCGGTTTTCGATAGGCGAAAAAAAACCCGCCGGGTGGCGGGTTTTATCTGAACGTAGCGAGGTTAGCGGGCGTACATGCCCCACCAGAAGACATGGCCGAGGATGACGATCTGCTCTTCCTGGATTTCCTGGAAGGTGTAGTCCTCGTCCGGATGCTCATCGCGATTGAAGCTGCGCAGGCGAATGCCGGTCGGCAGGCGATATAGCTGCTTCACTCGCAGTTGGCCGTTATGGTTGATCGCATAAAGGTCGCCATCCACGATGTCGCCGATCCCGCACTTGCCCGCGTTCACCCCAACGGTTGCACCATCGCGCAGCACGGGCAACATGCTGTTGCCACGCACCGTCACGCATTTTGCCTGGTCGAATTGCACGCCGTTGTGGCGCAGGCTGCGTTTGCCGAAGCGCAGGCTAGAGCGCTCGCTCTCTTCGATGACGAATCTTCCTGATCCAGCAGCCAATTCAACCTCGCGAAGAAAGGGGACCGACACTTCGTCATCATCGACCGGCGTATCGTCGTCCCACAGACTTATGTCCTTGAGTTCGGAATGTGATTGATCGCGCCCGGCATTGGCGGTCGCCGACACGTCCGTACGGCCGCGCAACTGATCGGTGCTCACGGCGAAGTACTCGGCGATCTTCGAGATGTGTTTATCCGAGGGATCGACGATCTTCCCGCTGAGGATCCGCGAGAGAGTGGATTGAGGCACGCCGGTACGACGGTGAAGCTCCGTGGGGGAGATCCCGTGCTGATCGAGCAGTGCTCTTAAAACGGTAGAAACATTGCGTTTTTGCATAACGCGCATAGTGCTTGTTCTTTTCACTGAAGACAAATGCTGTTTTGCATAAAACGTGCATATCCAGCGCAAATGTGCCACAGGGCTTTCATGCCTGCGTCGGGCGGACCGCCCATGGTAATCTTGCGCCCATCGCGGAAAAGCCGGGCCAATGCCCCTCCTTTGCCCTACACCTTTCAACGAGTTTTCCTGAATTTCCGATGAATAAAGCCATCTCCGATTTGTCCTCTCACACGCCAATGATGCAGCAGTACTGGCGTCTGAAGAACCAGCACCCTGATCAGTTGATGTTCTACCGCATGGGCGACTTCTACGAGATCTTCTATGAAGACGCAAAGAAAGCCTCCAAGTTGCTGGACATCACCCTGACCGCTCGCGGGCAGTCTGCCGGCCAGGCGATTCCGATGTGTGGGATTCCTTACCATGCAGCGGAAGGTTACCTCGCGAAACTGGTCAAGCTTGGCGAGTCGGTGGTGATTTGTGAGCAGGTGGGTGACCCGGCCACCAGCAAAGGGCCGGTGGATCGTCAGGTAGTGCGGATCATCACGCCGGGCACGGTCAGTGATGAAGCGCTGCTGGATGAGCGTCGGGACAATCTGATCGCCGCGGTGCTGGGTGACGAGCGCCTGTTCGGCCTGGCCGTGCTGGACATCACCAGCGGCAATTTCACGGTGTTGGAAATCAAGGGTTGGGAAAACCTGCTCGCTGAACTGGAGCGGGTCAATCCGGTAGAGCTGATGATCCCGGATGATTGGCCAAAAGACCTGCCGGCGGAAAAACGTCGAGGGGTTCGTCGCCGTGCGCCGTGGGATTTCGAGCGCGACTCGGCGCTGAAAAGTTTGTGCCAGCAGTTTTCGACCCAGGACCTTAAAGGCTTTGGCTGCGAGAACCTGACCCTGGCCATCGGTGCCGCCGGTTGCCTGCTCAGCTACGCCAAGGAAACCCAGCGCACCGCCCTGCCGCATTTGCGCAGCCTGCGCCATGAGCGCCTGGATGACACCGTGGTGCTGGATGGCGCGAGCCGTCGCAATCTGGAACTGGACACCAACCTGGCCGGTGGCCGCGACAACACCCTGCAATCGGTGGTCGATCGCTGCCAGACCGCCATGGGCAGCCGTTTGCTGACCCGCTGGCTGAATCGTCCGCTGCGGGATCTGACCGTATTGCTGGCGCGCCAGACCTCGATCACGTGCCTGCTCGACGGCTACCGCTTTGAAAAGCTGCAACCGCAGCTCAAGGAAATCGGCGACATCGAGCGGATTCTGGCGCGGATCGGCCTGCGCAACGCCCGCCCTCGCGACCTCGCTCGTCTGCGCGATGCACTGGGCGCTTTGCCTGAGTTGCAAGTGGCGATGACCGAGCTGGAAGCACCGCACATCATTCAACTGGCCAAGACCACCAGCACCTACCCGGAACTGGCGGCGCTGCTGGAAAAAGCCATCATCGACAACCCGCCTGCGGTGATCCGTGACGGCGGCGTGTTGAAGACCGGTTACGACAGCGAACTCGACGATCTGCAATCGCTCAGCGAAAACGCCGGGCAGTTCCTGATTGATCTGGAAGCACGCGAGAAAGCCCGCACCGGCCTGTCGCACCTGAAGGTCGGTTACAACCGCATTCACGGCTACTTCATTGAACTGCCAAGCAAGCAAGCCGAATCCGCGCCGGCCGACTACATCCGTCGCCAGACGCTCAAAGGTGCCGAGCGTTTCATTACCCCGGAACTCAAGGCGTTCGAGGACAAGGCGCTGTCGGCCAAGAGCCGTGCCCTGGCCCGCGAGAAAATGCTTTACGAAGCGCTGCTCGAAGACCTGATCGCCCAATTGCCACCGCTGCAGGACACCGCCGCTGCGCTGGCCGAACTGGACGTACTGAGCAACCTGGCCGAACGAGCGCTGAACCTCGACCTGAACTGCCCGCGTTTCGTCGACGAGCCCTGCATGCGTATCACCCAGGGTCGTCACCCGGTGGTCGAGCAAGTGCTGAGCACGCCGTTCGTGGCCAACGACCTGAACCTCGACGACAACACGCGGATGCTGGTGATCACCGGTCCGAACATGGGCGGTAAATCCACCTACATGCGTCAGACCGCGCTGATCGTGTTGCTGGCGCACATCGGCAGCTTCGTGCCGGCGGCCAGTTGTGAACTGTCGCTGGTGGACCGGATCTTCACCCGGATCGGCTCCAGTGATGACCTGGCGGGCGGCCGTTCGACCTTCATGGTCGAAATGAGCGAAACCGCGAACATTCTGCACAACGCCACCGAACGCAGCCTGGTGCTGATGGACGAAGTCGGGCGCGGCACCAGCACCTTCGATGGCCTGTCCCTGGCATGGGCCGCCGCCGAGCGACTGGCGCACCTACGGGCTTACACGCTGTTCGCCACCCACTACTTTGAGCTGACAGTGCTACCGGAGGCGCAACCACTGGTGGCCAACGTTCACCTCAATGCTACCGAGCACAACGAACGCATCGTGTTCCTGCACCATGTGCTGCCTGGGCCGGCGAGTCAGAGTTACGGCCTGGCAGTAGCGCAACTGGCCGGTGTGCCGAGCGAAGTGATCGTGCGTGCTCGCGAGCATTTGGGTCGCCTGGAAGCCACCGCCCTGCCCCACGAGGTTGCGCCACCCGTCAAAGGCAAACCGGCCGCGCCACAGCAAAGCGACATGTTCGCCAGCCTGCCGCACCCGGTGCTCGACGAGTTGACTAAGCTCAACCTGGATGACATGACCCCGCGTCGTGCACTCGAAATGCTCTATACACTGAAGAACCGGATCTAACGCACTTGCCTGCAAGCTGTTAGAATCTCGCGCGGTTTGGGATGCTGCTGGCTAATAGCCTGGCCAGCAGACTATCGCTCCCAAACCTGGCGACCCCTACGTGAAGGGGCGCAGCAAGCCGCGCCTGAGGAGAAAATTAGAAATGACCTTCGTCGTCACCGACAACTGCATCAAGTGCAAGTACACCGACTGCGTAGAAGTCTGTCCGGTGGACTGCTTTTACGAAGGCCCGAACTTCCTGGTGATTCACCCGGATGAGTGCATCGACTGCGCATTGTGCGAACCAGAATGCCCTGCCGTGGCCATCTTCTCCGAAGATGAAGTGCCTGCCGGCATGGAGGAGTTCATTCAGCTGAACGTGGAACTGGCCGAAATCTGGCCGAACATCACCGAGAAGAAAGAATCGTTGCCTGATGCAGAAGAGTTTGATCGCGTCATCAACAAATCTGTAGGCAGTAAGCTCAAAGATCTCGAACGCTGATTACCCCCGCGTTCCGATAAAAGGCCCCACGAGGGCCTTTTTGCTTTTTTGCAGGCAAAAAAAGGGGCGGTTCGACCCGCCCACATTTTTTCCCTATTCCCTGTATTCCTTTTCATCGTCCTGATGAATCACTTCCTGTGATGTCCTTTCCCTTCATCCTTGAAAGGCGTGTCTGTCCGTCGACACAGTTCAGATAGTAGAGACTTCCTTACCAGGAGCAATCAGCCCGAATCAGGAAAACCTGTTGTCACATGCTCTTAACTTTAAAAAATATGCATACACATCAAATAGATAGATTTGATGTTGTAGGAAAATGGACGACTAGCGCCCTGTAAAAATAACGAACGCTTACGAAAGAGTAAGCAAAGACTTACAACGCAAGACTACAAACTTGCGGCAAACCCCCAGGCAATAAAAAACCCCGAACCAGTCGGGGTCTTTTACTACCGACCAAGCGTATCGCCTATTGAAACAGCGACTCGCTCGACAGGCCGTTCTTCTCGAGAATCTCCCTAAGACGCTTCAGGCCTTCCACCTGAATCTGTCTGACCCGTTCCCGGGTCAGGCCGATCTCCAGGCCTACGTCTTCAAGCGTGCTGCTCTCGTGCCCCCGCAAGCCGAAGCGACGCACCACCACTTCGCGTTGCTTGTCGGTCAGCTCCGACAGCCATTGATCGATGCTTTGGGACAAATCGTCATCCTGCAGCAGCTCACAAGGGTCGGTTGGACGGTCATCAGTCAGGGTGTCCAGCAGGGTTTTATCCGAATCCGGACCCAGCGAGACGTCGACCGAAGAAACCCGCTCGTTGAGGCCAAGCATGCGCTTGACTTCGCCCACCGGTTTTTCCAGCAGGTTGGCGATTTCTTCGGGTGAGGGTTCATGATCGAGCTTTTGAGTCAGCTCCCGTGCAGCCCGCAGGTACACGTTAAGCTCCTTGACCACATGGATCGGCAACCGGATGGTCCGGGTCTGATTCATGATCGCGCGCTCGATGGTCTGACGAATCCACCAGGTTGCGTAGGTCGAAAAGCGGAAGCCGCGTTCAGGGTCGAACTTCTCCACTGCCCGAATCAAGCCGAGGTTACCCTCTTCGATCAGGTCCAGCAGCGACAGCCCACGATTGACGTAACGCCGGGCGATTTTAACCACCAGCCGCAGGTTGCTTTCAATCATGCGCTTGCGCCCGGCCGGATCGCCACTTTGCGACAGGCGCGCAAAATGAACTTCTTCTTCCGGGGAGAGCAATGGGGAAAAGCCGATTTCATTGAGGTACAACTGCGTGGCATCCAGTGCCCGCGTGTAATCGATGTACTTGTGCTGCTTTAGCGAAGCGGAGTGTTTGGATTTGGCACGAACGGAAGGTGGAGCTGCCCCTTCATCATTCGACATCGAATCCGTCCCGATGCCGGTCTCCATCAGGAGAACCTCATCGTCGATGTCAAACTCCGGCACTTCTTTACTGAGAGCCATTGTTATAGTCCTTTGGTGAGTTCGACCTCAAGCTCAAGCGGCGCCTTTATCCTTGGCAACGCTGGAGCCTGTTCCCTCTACGTGACGGAACAGGCTGGCTAACAAATCAACGACGTGGCAGGAATTGCAGCGGATCTACAGGTTTACCTTGCCGGCGAATCTCAAAATGCAGTTTCACCCGGTCTGTACCCGTTGACCCCATTTCGGCAATTGTCTGTCCGACCTTGACCTGCTGCCCCTCCCGAACCAACAGCCTGCGGTTATGTCCGTAGGCACTAACGTAGGTATCGCTGTGTTTGATGATGACTAATTCGCCGTAGCCCCTTAAGCCACTCCCGGCGTATACCACCGTCCCATCAGACGCAGCTAAAACAGGCTGTCCCAAATCTCCGGCGATATCAATTCCTTTATTCAAACTACCGTTTGAAGAGAATTTTCCAATCAGAATGCCATTAGATGGCCATCCCCAGCCGGTCGGGGCCGGTCCCGCAGGCGGCAATGGAGCGGGTGCCGGCTTGCTGGCGACGGACGGTGCAACCACCGTTGTCGTCGTAGTTACGCCATTCGCCTGACGTCGGATTATCGTGGTTTTACTCGACGACGAAGGCGCCGAATCGGATGCGTTGGCCACCGCTGTCGGCGTTGATCCGGTGCGACCATCGAAGCGAATTATCTGACCCGGATGGATCGTGTAGGGCGTAGGAATGTTGTTCCGTGCGGCGAGGGCTTTGTAGTCCCAGCCGTAGCGAAAAGCGATCGAGAACAGGGTGTCTTTTGGCCGAACGACATACTGACCCGTGGTCACTGCCGGACGTTGGGGCGTAGCGTTACTGCGATCGACGACACCGACGCTACTCGATTTGGTGCTGGAGCAACCGACCAGCAAGGTGCTCAAGACAAGGCCAGTCACCAGGCGCTGAAAGCTCGTTGTACTCATACGCTGCGCAATGACTGTGAGACTCACCCGCCGCTCCCTATGTGGTGGCTGAAATTGTGGTTTGCCGTGTCCCGGCTCGAGATGTCGCAAGTATAACGGGCCGAACAGGCTTTACCTTTAATGAAGCGAAATCGCGACGCGCACACGTTTGCTGACTGACGATAAATACCGTTTAACCAATCGATGCCGCTGTAAGACACGGCCAATCGAAGAGAATTCAGCGCGCCAAAACAAATGCTCAGGCCAGTGGTCCGTTGAGCAATGGCACGAAACGCACCGCCCCCAAAACCCGCCGGGAAAAGCCTTGTTCTTCGCGGATGATCAGCATCAGCTGTTGCACCTCGCCGGAGCCGACCGGAATCACCAGCCGTCCACCCGGTGCCAACTGATCGAGCAACGCCTGAGGCACATCGGTGGCCACTGCCGTGACGATGATGCCGTTGTAAGGCGCCAGCGCTGGCCAGCCCTCCCAGCCATCGCCCCACCGAAACACCACGTTGCGCAGGTTCAGCTCCACCAGGCGCTCCTTGGCCCGGTCCTGCAAAATCTTGATGCGCTCAACGGAAAACACCCGTTCGACCAACTGCGACAGCACCGCTGTCTGGTAGCCCGAGCCCGTGCCAATTTCCATCACCTTGTCCAAGGGACCTGCCTCCAGCAGCAACTCACTCATGCGAGCCACCATGTAGGGCTGGGAAATGGTCTGGTTGTGCCCGATAGGCAACGCCGTGTCTTCGTAAGCACGATGGGCCAGCGCTTCGTCGACAAACAGGTGACGCGGTGTACGACGGATGACTTCCAGCACCTTGGCATTGGAAACACCTTCTTCATACAGACGCTGAATCAGGCGCTCGCGGGTCCGTTGAGAGGTCATCCCGATGCCGCGACGCAGCATATCGTCTTGTTCACGAGACATTAGCGCAGCCCCTCCAACCAGCCATCGAGACTACTGAAGGCATCATTGAAGGTGCGATCCAGTTGCAGCGGGGTGATAGAAACATAACCCTGCATGACGGCATGGAAATCGGTGCCCGGGCCACCATCCTCAGCATCCCCGGCGGCGGCGATCCAGTAACCGGACTTGCCGCGGGGGTCGACCACTTTCATGGGTGCCGCGGCCCGTGCGCGATGCCCGAGGCGGGTCAGCTGAATACCGCGAATATGGTCCAGCGGCAAATTGGGAATGTTCACATTCAGTACCGTGCGCGGCGGCAGGTCGAGATCGCCATGGGCTTCGACCAGCTTGCGTGCAAAGTAGGCGGCTGTGGGAAGGTTCTCTACTTGTCGTGAGACCAACGAGAAGGCAAACGAAGGGCGCTCAAGGAAACGCCCCTCAAGGGCTGCCGCCACGGTGCCGGAATACAACACGTCATCGCCCAGGTTGGCGCCCAGGTTGATCCCCGAAACAACCATATCCGGTTCGCGCTCCAGCAAGCCGTTCAGGCCCAGGTGCACACAATCGGTGGGAGTGCCGTTCACGCTGATAAAGCCGTTGGCCAGAGTTTGCGGGTGCAACGGACGGTCGAGCGTCAGCGAGCTGCTGGCGCCGCTTTTGTCCTGGTCCGGGGCGATAACCACGCATTCGGTGTAATCCGCCAGCGCAGCATAAAGCGCGGCGAGACCGGGTGCGGTTACCCCATCGTCGTTAGAAATCAGAATACGCATGGGCTGTCCGTCTGCCCCACCGGCACCAGATCAACAAGCTCGCGCACCAATACGGTGGCAAAGCATCCGGCCGGTAGGACGAATTCCAGTTGCAGAATGTCAGGCTCGGGATAATGCCACGTCAACCCACCAATGGGCAGCCGCAGAATGCGACGTTCGTGGCTCATACCGGCGTTAATCAACCAATCACGCAAGTCCGCTTCGCGAGCGGCGATTTCCTGCTCCAGTACATGGACAACGCCGGTCGCCGGCGAGTCACCTTCGCCCCACTGCGGGCCTGTCGGATGCAGATCGAGTATCGCCAGTCGCGGGTCGTTGCATTCGGCCTCACCGGCTGGAAAGAAGCTGCGACTGTCGGTGAAGGCCAGCAGATCGCCGACCTGGGCCTGCTGCCAGGTACCATCGGCGACGCGTGCCGCCAACACCTGATTAAACAAAAAACTGCGCGCCGTAGAGAGCAGACGCGAGCGCACGTTGCGCTGCTCAGGCAACGCTTTGCGCGCGGCCCAGGCACGGGCATCGACCACATTGCCGCCGTCGAAGCCGAAACGTTGGGCACCGAAATAATTGGGAATACCCTGCTTGGCGATCAGTTGCAGTCGCTGTTCAATCGCCGTTTTGTCGCCAGCAAATTGAGTCAGGCGCAAGGTGAAACCATTGGCCGAATGAGCGCCGCGTTGCAGCTTGCGCTTATGCCGACCGGTCTTGAGAATTTTCAGCGTGTCGTTTTCGGCGGCCGACAAATCAGGATCAGCCTTGCCCGGCAGTTGCACGCTGAACCATTGGCGCGTCAGCGCCTGACGGTCCTTGAGCCCGGCATAACTGACGGTGCGCAATGGCACGCCCGCAGCCTTGGCGATACGCCGCGCCGCTTCCTCGGTATTCAGTCCGCGCTTTTCCACCCAGATCCACAAATGCTCGCCATCACCGCTGAGGGGGATATCGAGCACTTCATCGACCTGAAAATCTTCTGCCGTGGCTTTCAGAACCGCGGTGCCAAGCGCCTCACCATAGGCCCGCGGGCCAAGCAATTGCGATTCGTTCATGCGCGCAGCAACAAGGCAACGGAGTGCACGGCAATGCCTTCTTCGCGCCCGACAAAGCCAAGCTTTTCGGTGGTGGTAGCTTTCACGTTCACTTGATCCAGTTCAATTTGAAGATCCGCGGCAATCAGCGCGCGCATCGATTCGATATGCGGGGCCATTTTCGGCGCCTGGGCGACGATGGTGTTATCAACATTGCCGACTTTCCAGCCTTTGGCATGAATCAATGCGACGACATGACGCAACAGCACACGGCTGTCGGCGCCCTTGAAGGTCGGGTCGGTGTCCGGAAAATGCTTGCCGATATCACCCAGCGCGGCCGCGCCGAGCAAGGCATCGCTCAAGGCGTGCAGCAGGACGTCACCGTCGGAGTGAGCGAGCAGCCCGAAGCTGTGTGCAATGCGCACGCCGCCCAGAGTAATGAAATCGCCTTCAGCGAAACGGTGCACATCATAGCCGTGGCCAATACGCATAAAAAAACGCCCCGATTTTTGTCAGGGCGTGATTCTACCTGCTTTGTCGATCATTAGGCGCCTAGTGCACGCCCATGATGTTGCAAGTGATCGCCGATAAAACTGGCGATGAAGAAATAGCTGTGGTCATAGCCCGGTTGCAGGCGCAACGTCAGCGGATAACCGGCCAGTTTGGCCGCCTGTTGCAAGGCTTCAGGCTTGAGCTGGGTGGCAAGAAAATCATCGCGATCGCCTTGATCCACCAGCAGCGGCAACTGCTCGTCAGCCTCGGCAATCAATGCACAGGCATCCCATTCACGCCACTTCGAACGGTCTTCACCCAGGTAACGACTGAAGGCTTTCTGACCCCATGGGCAATCCATGGGATTGTTGATCGGCGAGAACGCCGACACCGATTGATAACGCCCCGGGTTGCGCAGCGCGCAGACCAGCGCGCCATGGCCACCCATGGAGTGCCCGCTGATGCCACGCTTGTCCGATGCAGGGAAATGGGCTTCAACCAATGCCGGCAATTCCTGCACGACGTAGTCATGCATCCGATAGTGCCGCGACCATGGCTCCTGCGTGGCATTCAGATAAAACCCGGCACCCAGTCCGAAGTCCCAGGCCCCCTCCGGATCACCCGGCACATCCGGACCGCGCGGGCTGGTGTCCGGCGCCACAATAATCAGCCCCAACTCGGCGGCCATGCGCATGGCGCCGGCCTTTTGCATGAAGTTCTCGTCGGTGCAGGTCAGGCCGGACAACCAGTACAGCACCGGCAATTTGCCGCCCTGCTCCGCTTGCGGCGGCAGATACACGGCAAACACCATGTCGCAGCCGAGCACATCTGAACGGTGCCGATAGCGCTTGTGCCAGCCGCCGAAGCTTTTCTGGCAGGAGATATTTTCCAGGCTCATGACCGACCTCAGAAATGGATGACGGAACGGATGCTCTTGCCTTCATGCATCAGGTCGAACGCCTTGTTGATATCTTCCAGGCCCATGGTGTGGGTGATGAACGTGTCCAGCGGGATCTCACCGGTCTCGGCCATTTCAACGTAGCTTGGCAACTCGGTACGACCACGCACGCCGCCGAACGCCGAACCGCGCCAGACGCGACCGGTGACCAGCTGGAATGGTCGGGTGGAGATTTCCTGACCGGCACCGGCGACTCCGATGATGACCGACTCACCCCAGCCCTTGTGGCAGCACTCAAGTGCGGCGCGCATCAGTTGCACATTGCCGATGCACTCGAAGGAAAAGTCGACGCCGCCATCGGTCATGTCGACGATGACTTCCTGAATCGGACGGTCGAAGTCTTTCGGGTTCACACAATCGGTTGCACCCAGCTGCTTGGCGATCTCGAATTTGGCCGGGTTGATGTCGATGGCAATGATGCGTGCAGCCTTGGCTTTTACCGCGCCAATCACCGCCGACAGACCAATGCCGCCGAGGCCGAAAATGGCCACGGTGTCACCCGGTTTCACCTTGGCCGTATTGAGCACCGCGCCGATGCCGGTGGTGACACCGCAGCCCAGCAGGCAGACTTTTTCCAGTGGCGCTTCTTTAGCAATTTTGGCGACCGAGATTTCCGGCAACACCGTGTATTCGGAAAACGTCGAAGTGCCCATGTAGTGGAAAATCGGCTGGCCCTTGTAGGAGAAGCGCGAAGTGCCATCCGGCATCAGGCCTTTGCCCTGGGTTGCGCGAATCGCCTGACACAGGTTGGTTTTGCCCGACAGGCAGAATTTGCACTGGCGGCATTCCGGGGTGTACAGCGGGATCACATGATCGCCGACTGCAACCGAGGTCACGCCCTCGCCGATCGCTTCAACCACCGCGCCACCTTCGTGACCGAGGATTGACGGGAAGATACCTTCCGGATCAGCGCCGGACAGCGTGTAGGCATCGGTATGGCAGACGCCGGAAGCAACCACACGCAACAGAACTTCGCCGGCCTTGGGCATGGCGACATCGACTTCGACGATCTCGAGGGGTTTCTTGGCCTCGAAGGCAACGGCAGCGCGCGACTTGATCATGTGGGTTCTCCAGTGAATAAAAACGAGACAATGAGTGTAATACACCGTCGCTCGGTGAATAATCAGGACAAAAGCAAAACATTATTGCTACACAGGGATAATTCTAGGTGTCCGAGAATCGCTGGGAAGGTATCGACGAGTTCGTCGCCGTCGCCGAGTGCAGCCAGTTCACGGCTGCCGCCGAACGACTTGGGGTTTCTTCCTCCCATGTCAGTCGACAAATCGTACGCCTGGAAGAGCGCCTTCAGACACGACTGCTGTATCGCAGCACCCGCCGGGTCACGCTGACCGAAGCCGGGCAAACGTTTCTGCAGCATTGCCAGCGTTTGCAGGATGGTCGCGAAGAAGCGTTGCGCGCGGTCGGCGACTTGACCAGCGAACCCAAGGGCATGCTGCGCATGACCTGCGCCGTGGCGTACGGCGAACGTTTTATCGTGCCGCTGGTGACGCGGTTCATGGGGCTTTATCCACAACTGCGTGTCGACATCGAACTGAGCAATCGCCCGCTCGATCTGGTGCATGAGGGCCTCGACCTGGCGATCCGCCTTGGGCGCTTGCAAGACTCCCGGCTGGTCGCCACTCGCCTGGCACCACGACGCATGTACCTGTGCGCATCGCCGTCCTATCTGGAGCGTTATGGTCGGCCACATAGCCTGTCGGAACTGAGTCGCCACAACTGCCTCATCGGCAGCTCGGACCTGTGGCAACTGGAACAGAACGGGCGGGAGTTTTCGCAGCGGGTCCAGGGAAACTGGCGCTGCAACAGTGGGCAAGCGGTGCTGGATGCAGCGCTGCAAGGCGTAGGGTTGTGTCAGCTACCGGACTATTACGTGCTGGAGCATTTGAAAAGCGGCGCATTGATTTCGTTACTGGACGCGCATCAACCACCGAATACCGCCGTATGGGCGCTTTATCCACAGCAACGGCATCTGTCGCCCAAAGTGCGCAAATTGGTGGATTACTTGAAGGAAGGGTTGGCCGAACGGCCGGAGTACGCGGCTTAGCGGCGATTGGCCCAACGCTGGCGCAGCCATTCAAGGTCTTCGGGACGAGTGACCTTGAGATTGTCGGATCGACCTTCTATCAACCGTGGCGCCATGCCCGCCCATTCCATGGCCGACGCTTCATCGGTGATGACCGCATCAGCGACGAGACTGTCCGCCAATGCCCGATGCAATGCGCCCAGGCGAAACATCTGCGGCGTATAGGCTTGCCAGATCACACTGCGATCCACGGTTTCGACGACACGACCGTGCTTGTCGACCCGCTTGAGGGTATCGCGTGCCGGCACCGCCAGCAGCCCGCCTACCGGATCATCGGCTAATTCACTCAGCAACTTGTCCAGATCATCACGATTCAGATTCGGCCGAGCAGCGTCGTGAACCAGCACCCAGTCTTCATCATCAGCACCCAGCGCATGCAAATGCAGCAAGGCATTGAGTACCGAACCGGAACGCTCGGAGCCACCCTCAACCCGCTGAATACGCGGATCGCAAGCACTTGCAAGGTTCGGCCAATACGGATCATCAACAGCAAGACTGACCACCACCCCCTTCAGGCAGGGATGATCAAGGAAACAGCCGAGGCTGTGTTCGAGAATAGTGCGCCCGCCCAGTTGCAAGTATTGCTTGGGACGGTCTGCGGCCATACGGGCACCTACACCCGCGGCAGGGATCACGGCCCAGAAGGCCGGTAACGAGGTGTTCATTGAGCCAACTGGTAAAGGGTTTCACCGTCCTTGACCATGCCCAACTCATGGCGAGCCCGCTCTTCAACGGTCTCCATGCCTTTTTTCAGCTCGCTGACCTCGGCGTCCATGACCCGATTGCGTTCCAGCAACCCTTCGTTCTCAGTCTGTTGATCCGCGATCTGCTGAGTCAGCTCAGCCACTTGCGCCAGACTGCCATTACCTACCCACAGGCGGTATTGCAGGCCAGCCAGCAACAGGAGCAAAACGAGGAACAACCAATTGGGACTGCGCATCGAATATCAGGTTTCCAGTGAAAAAAGACAGCCATGCAAAAACTTTGAAGCTTCTGATAGCACGAAGCCTGGAAAATCCAGGCTTGTGCTTATAAGGCATCAGATTAGTGGCAAAAACGTCGCTGTAGCGATTTTTCCGACACAATCCGGTGTCTTTTTACCATTTAGCAATTAACCGCGGAACTCGCTGCGGCCATTGTATTTGGCTTTGCCATTCAACTGCTCTTCGATACGCAGCAGTTGGTTGTACTTGGAAACGCGGTCCGAACGGCACAGGGAACCGGTTTTGATCTGACCAGCCGAAGTGCCCACAGCCAGGTCGGCGATGGTCGAATCTTCGGTTTCGCCGGAGCGGTGCGAGATCACAGCCGTGTAACCCGCAGCCTTGGCCATCTGGATGGCTTCCAGGGTTTCGGTCAGGGTGCCGATCTGGTTGAACTTGATCAGGATCGAGTTGGCGATCTTTTTATCGATGCCTTCTTTCAGGATCTTGGTATTGGTCACGAACAGGTCGTCGCCTACCAACTGAGTTTTCTCTCCGATCTTGTCGGTGAGGATTTTCCAGCCTGCCCAGTCGGACTCGTCCAGGCCGTCTTCGATCGAGATGATCGGGTAACGCTCGGTCAGGCCTTTCAGGTAGTCAGCGAAACCTTCAGCGGTGAACACCTGGCCTTCGCCGGACAGGTTGTACTTGCCGTCTTCGTAGAACTCGCTCGCAGCGCAGTCCAGAGCCAGGGTCACGTCGGTGCCCAGCTTGTAACCGGCGTTGGCTACCGCTTCGGAGATCACTTTCAAAGCGTCTTCGTTGGAGGCCAGGTTCGGTGCAAAACCACCTTCGTCACCGACAGCAGTGCTCAGGCCACGTGCCTTCAGAACAGCCTTGAGGTGATGGAAAATCTCGGTGCCCATGCGCAGACCTTCCGAGAAAGACTTGGCGCCAACCGGCTGAACCATGAATTCCTGGATGTCGACGTTGTTATCGGCGTGCTCGCCACCGTTGATGATGTTCATCATCGGAACCGGCATCGAGTAAACACCCGGGGTACCGTTCAGGTTGGCGATGTGAGCGTACAGCGGCAGGTCCTGGTCCTGTGCTGCTGCCTTGGCCGCGGCCAGGGAAACGGCGAGGATCGCGTTAGCGCCCAGGGAGCCTTTGTTTTCGGTACCGTCGAGCTTGATCATCGCGTGATCCAGCGCTTTCTGGTCGCTTGGGTCCATGCCTTTCAACAGATCGCGGATCGGACCGTTGATGTTGGCCACGGCCTTCAGAACGCCTTTGCCCAGGTAACGGCTCTTGTCGCCATCACGCAGCTCGAGTGCTTCACGCGAGCCAGTGGAAGCACCGGACGGCGCGCAGGCGCTGCCGATGATGCCGTTATCGAGAAGCACGTCCGCTTCCACGGTGGGATTGCCACGGGAGTCGAGAACTTCACGACCTTTGATGTCGACGATTTTTGCCATTGTTGTAAACACTCCAAAGTTGACGAAAACGCTGTAGGAGCACGGCTTGCCGGCGATGGAGCCCTCAAGGACGCCATCGCTGGCAAGCCATGCTCCTACAAGAGCAGTGCGGCCAGCGGGCCAGAGCATAAATTCGTGCGGTACTTTACCGGAGAATTGAGGTTTACGCGGTTTCTACCGTCGGAAAACTCTTCACCAGTTCGTCCAACGCTTTGAGCTGGGCCAGGAATGGCTCCAGTTTGTCCAGACGCAAGGCGCAAGGGCCGTCGCATTTGGCGTTGTCCGGGTCCGGGTGGGCTTCGAGGAACAGGCCGGCCAGCGACTGGCTCATGCCAGCCTTGGCCAGATCCGTCACCTGGGCACGACGACCACCGGCGGAATCGGAACGACCACCGGGCATTTGCAGCGCGTGAGTCACGTCGAAGAACACCGGGTATTCGAACTGCTTCATGATACCGAAGCCGAGCATGTCGACGACCAGGTTGTTGTAGCCGAAGCTCGAACCGCGCTCGCAAAGGATCAACTGATCGTTGCCCGCTTCCACGCACTTGCTGAGGATGTGTTTCATCTCATGCGGTGCGAGGAACTGGGCTTTCTTGATGTTGATCACCGCACCAGTCTTGGCCATCGCGACCACGAGGTCGGTCTGGCGCGACAGGAAGGCCGGCAGCTGGATGATGTCGCAGACTTCAGCGACGATCGCGGCCTGATCAGGCTCGTGGACATCGGTGATGATCGGCACACCGAAGGCTTGCTTGATGTCCTGGAAAATCCGCATGCCCTCTTCCAGGCCGGGGCCACGGTAAGAGGTCACGGAGGAACGGTTGGCCTTGTCAAAGCTGGCCTTGAACACGTAAGGGATGCCGAGTTTTTCGGTGACCTTTACGTACTCTTCGCAGACCTGCATCGCCATGTCGCGGCTTTCCAGCACGTTCATGCCACCGAAAAGCACCATTGGCTTGTCGTTGGCAATCTCGATATCGCCTACGCGGATGATCTTCTGCGCCATCGGATTTACGCCTTCTTCTGGTGTTGAATCAACGCTGCTTTAACGAAACCGCTGAACAACGGGTGACCGTCACGCGGTGTCGAGGTGAACTCAGGGTGGAACTGGCAAGCGACGAACCATGGATGATCCGGAGCCTCAACCACTTCAACCAGCGCACCATCACCGGAACGACCGGAGATTTTCAGGCCGGCTTCCATGATTTGCGGCAGCAGGTTGTTGTTCACTTCATAGCGGTGACGGTGACGCTCGACGATGACGTCTTTGGCGTAGCAGTCGTGTACCAGCGAACCCGGCGCCAGCAGGCAATCCTGAGCGCCGAGGCGCATGGTGCCGCCCAGATCGGACGATTCGGTACGGGTTTCGACCGCGCCGGTAGCATCTTCCCACTCGGTGATCAGGCCCACGACCGGATGGCCGCTGGCGCGATCGAATTCGGTTGAGTTGGCGTCTTTCCAGCCCAGCACGTTACGAGCGAACTCGATCACGGCCACTTGCATGCCCAGGCAGATGCCCAGGTACGGAACCTTGTTTTCGCGAGCGTATTGAACGGCGGTGATCTTGCCTTCCACGCCACGCAGACCGAAGCCGCCCGGTACGAGGATCGCGTCAACACCTTCGAGCAACGCAGTGCCCTGGTTTTCGATGTCTTCGGAATCGATGTAGCGCAGGTTGACCTTGGTGCGGTTGCTGATGCCGGCGTGACTCATCGCTTCGATCAGCGACTTGTAGGCGTCCAGCAGCTCCATGTACTTGCCGACCATCGCGATGGTGACTTCGTGTTCCGGGTTCAGCTTGGCGTCAACCACCGCTTCCCACTCGGACAGGTCAGCGCTGCCGCATTGCAGGCCGAAACGCTCGACCACGAAATCATCCAGGCCCTGGGAGTGCAGGATGCCCGGGATCTTGTAGATGGTGTCGGCGTCTTCCAGCGCGATCACCGCACGTTCTTCAACGTTGGTGAATTGCGCGATCTTGCGGCGCGAAGAGATGTCGATCGGGTGATCGGAGCGGCAAACCAGTACGTCTGGCTGCAGGCCAATGGAACGCAATTCCTTGACCGAGTGCTGGGTCGGCTTGGTTTTGGTTTCGCCGGCAGTGGCAATGTACGGCACCAGCGTCAGGTGCATCAGCATCGCGCGCTTGGCGCCGACTTCGAAACGCAATTGGCGGATCGCTTCCAGGAACGGTTGCGATTCGATGTCACCCACGGTGCCACCGATCTCGACCATCGCCACGTCGGCATCGCCGGCGCCCTTGATGATCCGGCGCTTGATTTCGTCGGTGATGTGCGGAATCACCTGGATGGTTGCACCCAGGTAGTCACCACGGCGCTCTTTGCGCAGCACGTGCTCGTAGACACGGCCAGTGGTGAAGTTGTTGTTCTGGGTCATGGTCGTGCGGATGAACCGCTCGTAGTGGCCCAGGTCCAGGTCGGTCTCGGCGCCGTCGTGGGTGACGAACACTTCACCGTGCTGGAACGGGCTCATCGTGCCCGGGTCAACGTTGATGTACGGGTCCAGCTTCAGCATGGTGACCTTAAGTCCCCGCGCCTCCAGGATGGCCGCCAATGAAGCCGATGCAATGCCTTTCCCCAATGAAGAAACAACACCGCCCGTGACGAATATGTAGCGCGTCATGAAAAACCCTAGAAGTCTGCGTTAAAGCGGTCCGAGCCGCCGGGGAAAGCGAAGGAAGGCCGAAGCCCCCGATCACCTGCATTAATCACAGTGCACCTTTCAAAAAAACCGCCGCGTTGGGACAGACCGGCAGATGAAACACCGGTACGTTGCTCGCTACACATTTTTTGGAATCGCCCAGCAAAGACTGCTTGGTAATCGGCAACTCCTGCAATTCAGGCGAATCCACAGAAGTTGTATCAAGAAGGGAGCGTAGTCTACCGGAAAGCCCCTTTCAGCTCAAACCTTGATCTTCGCTCGGCGGTTGCCAATGCAAATGCCAGCCATCTTGCCCACTGCCATTCAAGCCCCGTACGTTGGCCACTGCCAGCAATTGCCCCTCGCGGTAGACCAGCGGCAATCTGCCACGGATGAAGCCCGGAACCCCGCGTTCATTGAACAAACGCTTGAGATCGCGATGACCGCGATCGGGCAAATTCATGACCTCGCCTCCCTGACGATAGCGGATTTGCAGCGAGCCATCGGGGATTTGCCCGGTGAGTGTGAGCACGCCGTTATCCGGCAATTCCAGCGGTGTCGAAGGATCCGGCCAATCCACGGCAGGCGGCGGATTGCGTAGCCAACAGCCCGAGAGCCACCAGATACGTCCAGCCGAACGATGCACTTCGCCATCGGCCAGCCGCCAGACCGGACGGGCATCACCGGTGGCATCACGCAAATTCTCCCAACCCGACCAATGGTCACTGTCCGGCAACCGCGTCAGTGCTGTGAGCCAGTGGCTCAGCGCGTTACGCTGGCGAGCGGCAGAGTGCCTTGCAAGGCAAGCCAGCTCCAGAGATTGCACGCCCAACCAGTCGAACTCATGGGCTGTTGCCGCTTCGACCAGATCAATTTCTGCCAACTCATCCAGCAAAGCCTGCGCTTCACTCAAGTGAGCAGCGCTACGCGCCATCGTCACCGCCGCTTGCGGCCAGCGCTCGGTCAATACCGGAAACACCTGATGCCGCAGGTAGTTGCGGGAGAACTGGCGATCCTGGTTCGAAGGGTCTTCGATCCAGCTCAGCCGGTGTTCGATTGCGTAGGCTTCAAGTTCGGCGCGTGAGACATCCAGCAGCGGGCGCAGAAGATGTCCACGGCCCAAGACCCGCTCACGCGGCATTCCCGACAAACCTCTCACCCCGGCTCCGCGCAACAGTCGGAACAACAGGGTTTCAGCCTGATCGTCACGGTGCTGGGCGGTCAGCAGAATGTCCTCGGCATGAATCACCGCGCTGAACGCCCCGTAACGCGCCTCACGGGCGGCGCGCTCGATACTGGCGCCAGGTTGAACCTGAACGCGAACCACCTGTAGCGACACACCGAGCGCATCACAGACCGACTGACAATGCTCCGGCCAGGCATCCGCCGCCGCTTGCAGGCCGTGATGAACATGAATGGCGCTGAGCGCCGGCAGGGATTCGGTTTTTGCCAGGTCGGCGAGAAGGTGCAGCAGGACGGTGGAGTCGAGACCACCGGAGAAGGCGATGTGCCAGGTTGTGGCGTTGCGCCATGGAGCGAGTTGTTTGAGAAGCGTTGCACAAAGTGTCATTGACGCACCAAAACCTGTAGGAGCCGAGCTTGCTCGCGATGAACGTTAACGCGGTCGGCCTGTTAAACCGAGGCGTCCCAATCGCGGGCAAGCCTTGCTCCTACATGATGGAGGAGCGATCGATCAGAGACCGTAGCTCATCAGTCGCTCGTAACGACGGGCCAGCAGCGCATCATTGTCGAACTTCTTCAGCATCGCCAGTTGCGAGCTCAGCTCGGCACGGATCGACGCAGCCGCAGCAGCCGGGTCACGGTGTGCGCCGCCCAATGGCTCGCCGATCACCTTATCCACAATGCCCAGGCCTTTCAGGCGCTCGGCAGTGATGCCCATCGCTTCAGCGGCGTCCGGGGCTTTCTCGGCGGTTTTCCACAGAATCGATGCACAACCTTCCGGCGAAATCACCGCGTAGGTCGAGTACTGCAGCATGTTCAACTGATCGCAAACACCAATCGCCAAAGCACCACCGGAACCACCTTCACCGATCACGGTGGCGATGATTGGGGTTTTCAGACGCGACATGACACGCAGGTTCCAGGCGATCGCTTCGCTCTGGTTACGCTCTTCAGCGTCAATACCAGGGTAAGCGCCCGGGGTGTCAATGAAGGTCAGGATCGGCATTTTGAAACGCTCGGCCATTTCCATCAGGCGGCACGCCTTGCGGTAGCCTTCAGGACGCGGCATGCCGAAGTTGCGGCGAACCTTCTCGCGCACTTCGCGGCCTTTCTGGTGACCGATGATCATGACCGGCTGGTCGTCCAGACGGGCGATACCGCCAACGATGGCAGCGTCATCGGAGAAATGACGGTCACCGTGCAACTCATCGAACTCGGTGAAAATGTGTTCGATGTAGTCCAGGGTATACGGACGTTTCGGGTGACGCGCCAGGCGTGCGATCTGCCAGCTGGTCAGCTTGCCGAAGATGTCTTCGGTCAGCGTGCTGCTTTTGTCCTGCAGGCGGGAGATCTCATCGCCGATATTCAGCGAATTGTCGTTACCGACCAAGCGCAACTCTTCGATCTTGGCTTGCAGGTCGGCGATCGGCTGTTCGAAATCTAGAAAATTCGGGTTCATAGGCGTCCGTCTTGGGTCGACGTCCAAGAGAGCTTGGGCCGGCCGGTTGTCTATTCGCGCCCTACCTTAAGGGAGAGGCGCGTTCAGGTCGAGATTAAAAATTCGGGTCGAGATCAGGGCACGTTCCAAGGGGGACGAATGGCACCTGACCGTCAACGGTATTGGAGGAAGACGTTGTCTCGCCCGAACTGGTCACGCAAGGCTTGAATCAACGCATCCGCCGGATCGATTCGCCAGGTCTCGCCAAACTGCAGCAAGGCCTTAGCATCGGGGCTCGTGTACTCCATGGTGATCGGGCACGCACCGCGGTGACGCTTGAACAACTCACCCAGCCAGCGTAGCTGATCACCCTTCAAATCCTTGGTTTGCAGCTTCAGGCGCAGGCTCTCGGCGAGGTTGGTGCGCGCATCTTCCATGCTCATCACCCGCTTGACCCGCAGTTTCAGGCCACCGGAGAAGTCGTCATTACTGACCTCGCCCTCGACCACCACCATCGCGTCCGTCTGCAACAGCGACTGCGCCGTATGGAACGCCTCGGCAAACAACGACGCCTCGATCCGACCGGAGCGATCATCGAGGGTGATGAAGCCCATCTTGTCGCCTTTTTTGTTCTTCATAACCCGCAGGGCGATGATCATGCCGGCGACCGTTTGGGTATCGCGCGCAGGCTTCAAATCGATGATGCGCTGACGGGCAAAGCGACGGATTTCACCTTCGTATTCGTCAATCGGGTGGCCGGTCAGGTACAGGCCCAGGGTGTCTTTCTCCCCTTTCAACCGCTCCTTGAGGGTCAGTTCCTTGGCCTTGCGATGACTGGCGTAGACGTCCGCGTCTTCTTCGACAAACAGACCGCCAAACAGGTCGGCATGGCCGCTGTCCTGGGTGCGCGCGGTTTGTTCGGCGGCTTTGATCGCCCCTTCCATCGCGGCCAGCAAGATCGCACGATTCTGGTCGATGCTCGCCTGATAAGCCTTCGGTTCGTCATGGAAACAAGGCCCCAGACGATCCAGCGCGCCACTGCGGATCAAACCGTCCAGGGTGCGCTTGTTGATACGCTTGAGATCGACACGGGCACAGAAGTCGAACAGATCCTTGAACGGACCGTCCTGGCGCGCCTCGGTGATCGCTTCCACCGGACCTTCGCCCACGCCCTTGATCGCGCCGAGGCCGTAAATAATCCGGCCTTCGTCATTCACCGTGAACTTGAACTCGGAGGCATTCACATCCGGCGCGTCGAGACGCAGCTTCATGGTGCGAATTTCTTCGATCAAGGTCACAACCTTGTCGGTGTTGTGCATGTCCGCCGACAGCACCGCCGCCATGAATGGCGCCGGGTAATGCGTTTTCAGCCACGCCGTCTGGTACGACACCAGGCCATACGCCGCGGAGTGGGATTTGTTGAAGCCGTAGCCGGCGAATTTTTCTACCAGGTCGAAAATGTTACCGGCAAGGTCAGCGTCGATGTTGTTGGTCGCGCAACCTTCAATGAAACCGCCGCGCTGCTTGGCCATTTCTTCCGGTTTTTTCTTACCCATGGCACGACGCAGCATGTCCGCACCGCCGAGGGTGTAACCGGCCATGACCTGGGCAATCTGCATCACCTGTTCCTGATACAGGATGATGCCGTAAGTTGGCGCCAGTACAGGCTTGAGGCCTTCGTACTGGTAATCCGAGTGCGGGTACGCGAGCTCGGCGCGGCCGTGCTTACGGTTGATGAAGTCGTCCACCATGCCCGATTGCAGCGGGCCCGGACGGAACAGGGCCACCAGTGCGATCAAGTCTTCCAGGCAGTCGGGCTTGAGCTTTTTGATCAGCTCCTTCATGCCGCGGGATTCGAGTTGGAACACCGCCGTGGTTTCGGCTTTTTGCAGCAGTGTGTAGGTCGGCTTGTCGTCCAGCGGAATGAACGCAATGTCCAGAGGCGGTTCGTCGACCTTCGCGCGGTCGCGGTTGATGGTCTTCAACGCCCAATCGATAACGGTCAGGGTCCGCAGGCCGAGGAAGTCGAACTTCACCAAACCGGCCGCTTCAACGTCATCCTTGTCGAACTGGGTCACCAGACCGTCACCGGCCTCATCGCAATAAATCGGCGAGAAGTCCGTCAGTTTGGTCGGCGCGATCACCACACCACCGGCGTGTTTACCGACGTTTCGCACGACGCCTTCCAGCTTGCGGGCCATTTCCCAGATTTCGGCGGCTTCTTCATCGACCTTGATGAAGTCACGCAGGATCTCTTCCTGCTCATACGCCTTTTCCAGGGTCATGCCGACTTCGAACGGAATCATCTTCGACAGACGATCCGCCAGTCCGTAGGACTTGCCCTGCACCCGCGCCACGTCCCGGACCACGGCTTTTGCAGCCATGGAACCGAAGGTGATGATCTGGCTTACGGCGTTGCGACCGTACTTGTCGGCCACGTATTCAATTACCCGATCACGACCGTCCATGCAGAAGTCGACGTCGAAGTCGGGCATCGATACCCGTTCCGGGTTAAGGAAACGTTCGAACAGCAGGTCATATTCGAGCGGATCGAGGTCCGTGATCTTCTGTACATAGGCCACCAACGACCCGGCACCCGAACCCCGGCCGGGACCTACCGGGACGCCGTTGCTCTTGGCCCACTGAATGAAGTCCATAACGATCAGGAAGTAACCGGGGAACCCCATCTGGATGATGATATCCAGCTCGAAATTCAACCGGTCGACGTAGACCTGACGCTTGGCCTCGTAGTCTTCGGTGGTGTCCTTGGGCAGCAGAACGGTCAGCCGTTCTTCCAGGCCATCGAAGGAGACCTTACGGAAATACTCGTCGATGGTCATGCCATCGGGAATCGGGAAGTTGGGCAGAAAGTGTTTGCCCAATTTCACTTCGATGTTGCAGCGCTTGGCGATCTCGACTGTGTTTACCAGTGCCTCGGGCAGGTCACTGAACAACTCGGCCATTTCCTCGGCGCTTTTGAGGTATTGCTGGTCGCTGTAATTTTTCGAACGACGCGGATCGTCGAGGGCGCGGCCCTCACCGATGCAAACACGGGTTTCGTGGGCGGCGAAGTCTTCCTGCTTGATGAAGCGCACATCGTTGGTCGCGACCAGTGGCGCACCGATTTTCTCGGCCAGGGCCACGGCACCGTGCAACTGCTCTTCATCGTTGGGGCGATTGGTGCGCTGGATTTCCAGATAAAAACGGTCCGGAAACACCGCCATCCATTCGCGTGCCAGGTTTTCCGCTTCAGCCGGGTTGCCACTGAGCATGGCCAGGCCAATTTCGCCCTCTTTCGCCGCTGAGAGCATGATCAAGCCTTCGCTGGCTTCGGCGACCCATTCGCGCTCGATGATCACCGAGCCATTGCGCTGGCCGTCGATGAAACCACGGGAAATCAGTTCAGTCAGGTTGCGATAGCCGACAGCGTTCATGGCCAGCAGGCTGATCCGGCTAAGGGCGTTGTCCGGATCCTTGTTCGACAGCCACAAGTCGGCGCCACAGATCGGCTTGATCCCGGCCCCCATGGAGGCTTTGTAGAATTTGACCAGGGAACACATGTTGTTCTGGTCGGTGACCGCTACGGCAGGCATGTTCATGCCGACCAGGGTCTTGACCAGCGGTTTGATCCGCACCAGACCGTCGACCAGGGAATATTCAGTGTGCAGGCGTAGGTGAACGAATGAAGCCGGCATAGTGATCCTGTCTAGAAACGTGAAGACAACAAGGCCCGGATTGTACCGGGCCTTGAGTAAAACATCAGCCTTGCGACTAACTCTCGATCAGACTTTCCCGCGCCTCGTACGCCAGGCGCACCGGGGCGAACGAGCGGCGGTGAATCGGCGTTGGCCCCAAGCGGGCCAGCGCTTCCAGATGAACGGGGGTCGGATAGCCTTTGTGCCCGCCGATGCCGTAACCCGGGTAAATCAGTTCGAACGCGGCCATTTCGCGGTCGCGGCTGACCTTGGCCAGAATCGATGCCGCGGCAATGGCTGGCACCTTGCCGTCGCCCTGCACCACCGCTTCAGCGCGCATCGACAGTTTCGGGCAGCGATTGCCGTCGATCATGGCCAGTTTCGGCTGGATGTGCAGACCTTCGACCGCGCGCTGCATCGCCAGCATGGTGGCGTGCAGGATGTTCAGCTCGTCGATTTCCTCGACTTCGGCCCGGGCGATGCACCAGCTCAGGGCTTTTTCGCAGATTTCGTCGAAGAGCTTTTCGCGACGGGCTTCGGTGAGTTTTTTCGAATCATTCAGACCGAGGATCGGACGGTTCGGATCGAGGATCACCGCAGCCGTGACCACTGCACCGCAGAGCGGGCCGCGACCGACTTCGTCGACACCGGCCACGAGGTCTTCGACTTCGGCGACCAGGGTGAAGTCCAGGCCCATCTGTGTGCTGGTTTTGCTCATTGTGTTTTGCCGATCAAGTTCAGTACTGCATCCGCCGCCTGATTGGAGGCGTCCAGACGCAAGGTACGGTGAATTTCGTCGAAGCCGCGAGTCTGTTCCTCGCCGCCTTCGATCAGAGGGAACAGCGTTTGCGCCAGCGCTTCGACTGTCGCGTCGTCTTGCAGCAACTCAGGCACCAACAGGCGCTGGGCCAAGAGGTTCGGCAAGGACACGTAAGGGCTTTTCACCATCCGCTTGAGGATCCAGAACGTCAGCGGCGCCAGACGATAAGCCACCACCATCGGTCGCTTGTAGAGCAACGCTTCCAGCGTAGCGGTCCCGGAGGCAATCAGCACCGCATCACAAGCGGCCAGGGCCAGATGGGATTTGCCGTCAAGCAAGGTCAGCGGCAGATCGCGACCGGCCAACAGCTCTTCAAGCTGCGCGCGCCGTTCAGGGTTGGCGCATGGCATGACAAAGCGCACACCTGGGCGCATGGCCCGCAAACGCTGGGCAGTATCAAGGAACAAGGCGCCGAGACGGCCCACTTCACCGCCACGACTGCCGGGCATCAACGCGACCAGAGGTCCCTCTGGCAATCCGAGCTCAGCCCGCGCGGCAGCCCTATCGGCCTCCAGCGGGATCGCATCGGCCAGGGAGTGCCCGACAAAACGCACCGGCACGCCCTTCTCTTCATAGAATTTCGCTTCGAACGGAAACAGCGTCAGCATCAGGTCGCAGCCTTCGCGGATCTTCAGCACGCGCTTCTGACGCCATGCCCACACCGACGGGCTGACGTAATGCACGGTCTTGATCCCGGCCTGACGCAGCTTGAGTTCGATATTGAGGTTGAAGTCCGGAGCATCGATACCGATGAACACGTCCGGCTTCTCAGCGATCAGGTCGGCGATCAGCTTCTTGCGACGCGCCAGCAGCTCACGCAACCGTCCCAGCACTTCCACCAGGCCCATGACCGAAAGCCGTTCCATGGGGAAGTATGAGGTCAGCCCCTCGGCCTGCATCAACGGACCACCGACACCGATGAATTCCACCGCCGGATGTCGAGCCTTGAGTGCGCGCATGAGGCCTGCGCCCAGAATGTCGCCGGAAGCCTCACCCGCTACCAGCGCAATACGCAGATTAGCCATGATTAACGAGTAATGCCGCGGGTCGAAGACTGGATGGAATCACGGAACACCGCGACTTCCGGGAACTGATCCGAAGGTTCGGCCAGTTCGGCAAGCGCTTGCTCGACGGTCAGGCCCTGGCGATAAACCACCTTATAGGCGCGGCGCAGCGCGTGGATCGCGTCTTCACTGAAACCGCGGCGACGCATGCCTTCGAAGTTCATGCTGCGGGCTTCAGCGGGGTTGCCAAACACGGTGACGTACGCTGGAACGTCCTTGCCGATGGCTGTACCCATACCGGAAAAGCTGTGGGCACCAATGTGGCAATACTGGTGAACCAGGGTAAAACCGGAGAGGATCGCCCAGTCTTCAACGTGTACATGGCCAGCCAACGCGGTGTTGTTGACCAGGATGCAGTGGTTGCCGATGACGCTGTCGTGGCCGATGTGGGCATAGGCCATGATCAGGTTGTGATCACCCAGGGTCGTTTCCGAACGGTCTTGAACGGTCCCGCGGTGAATCGTCACGCCTTCACGGATGACGTTGTGGTCACCGATGACCAGACGGGTTTCTTCGCCTTTGTATTTCAGATCGGGCGTGTCCTCACCTACCGAAGAAAACTGGTAGATGCGGTTGTGCTTACCGATACGGGTCGGGCCTTTGAGAATCACGTGCGGCCCGATCACTGTCCCCTCGCCGATTTCCACACCTGCGCCGACGATCGACCATGGGCCGACCTCAACGTCGTCGGCCAGTACAGCCGTCGGATCGATGATTGCGCGAGGGTCAATCAAACTCATAGTTTGCGTTCCGCACAGATGATTTCAGCAGAGCAGACTGGCTTGCCGTCGACCGAAGCCTGGCATTCGAACTTCCAGATCTGACGCTTGCAGCTCAGGAACTTGGCTTCAAGGATCAACTGATCGCCCGGCAGCACAGGCTGGCGGAAGCGCAGCTTGTCGGAGCCGACGAAGTAGTAAAGGGTGCCGTCCGCCGGTTTCACGTCGAGCATTTTGAAACCAAGGATCCCGGCAGCCTGAGCCATCGCTTCGATGATCAATACGCCCGGCATGATTGGATGCGCAGGGAAGTGACCATTGAAGAACGGTTCGTTGATGCTGACATTCTTGTAGGCGCGAATGCGCTTGCCTTCCACATCCAGATCCACAACCCGGTCCACCAGCAGGAACGGGTAACGGTGAGGCAGGTATTCGCGAATCTCGTTGATGTCCATCATTTCGGGGGGAAGCCTATGTAAAGATTGGGAACGCACGAGTGACGCGCGCTCCTCTAGCAAATCA
The DNA here is from genome assembly GCF_024748695.1 of Pseudomonas sp. B21-040. Classification (NCBI taxonomy): domain Bacteria; kingdom Pseudomonadati; phylum Pseudomonadota; class Gammaproteobacteria; order Pseudomonadales; family Pseudomonadaceae; genus Pseudomonas; species Pseudomonas sp. B21-040. Next base: position 1,223,540 of record NZ_CP087176.1, on the reverse strand, counting down.
AGGAGGCAGTCTAACGGCTGTGCACACTTGATATGGAAATGGTATCAGCCATCTGAAGAAGCATTACCGTCAGGGGTCACTTCCCCTACGTGCTTTTCCAGTTGTCGCAGTCGCCGCGCGATGTCATCGAGCTGACGGATGCGTGCCGCGCTTTTGCGCCACTCGGCAGCCGGTTGCATGGCTGTACCGGAAGAATAGGCGCCCTTTTCGGTAATCGAGTGGGTCACCATGGTCATCCCGGTGATGAAAACGTTGTCGCAAATTTCGATGTGCCCCACCAGCCCCACACCACCTGCGAGCATGCAATGCTTGCCGATCTTGGTGCTGCCGGAGATCCCCACACAAGCGGCCATGGCGGTGTGATCACCGATCTGCACGTTGTGGGCAATCTGGATCTGGTTGTCGAGCTTCACACCATTACCGAGAACGGTATCGGCCAACGCACCGCGGTCGATGGCGGTATTCACGCCAATCTCCACATCGTCACCGACCAACACGCCACCGATCTGGGCGATTTTCTGCCAGACACCTTTTTCGTTGGCAAAACCGAAACCTTCGCCACCGAGCACGGCACCCGACTGAATGACCACTCGCTTGCCGATGCGCACGTCGTGATACAGCGTGACGCGCGGGGCCAGCCAGCCGCCTTCGCCGATTTCGCAACGCGCACCGATGAAGCAATGAGCGCCGATGGTCACGCCCGCCGCAATACGCGCACCGCTTTCGATCACCGCAAAGGCACCAATACTCGCCGCTGGATCAACCACTGCATCCGCGGCCACTACCGCTGTCGGGTGAACACCTGCGGGCGCCTTGGGCTTGGGATCGAACAAATGGGAAATACGCGCGTAGGCCAGGTACGGATCCGGCACTACCAGCGCATCACCGGAAAACCCTTCGGCATCAGCGGCCTTCAGCAACAGCGCTGCGGCCCGGCAGTCGGCCAGGTATTTACGGTATTGAGGATTTGCGAGAAAGCTCAACTGAGCTGGGCCAGCCTCTTGCAAAGTGGCTAGCCCAGTAATTTCTTTCTCCGGGTCGCCACGTAGCGTGGCGCCGAGGAACTCGGCCAACTGGCCGAGCTTAATAGTCGCTGTCATGGTTACTTCAGCTGATTCATGCGCTCGATAACCTGGCGAGTGATGTCGTACTGAGGCTTGACATCAATCACTGCGCCACGCTCGAAGACCAGGTCAAAAGCACCTTTCTTGATGACTTCTTCCACAGCGCTGTCCAGTTTCGGCTTGAGCTGCTTCAGCATTTCACGGTCGGCAACGGCTTTGGCTTCGTTCAGTTCCTTGGACTGGAACTGGAAGTCACGGGCCTTTTGCTTGAACTCGAGTTCAAGGCGCTCACGCTCACCTTGTTGCATCTTGTCGCCACCGGCCATCAGACGATCCTGAATACCTTTGGCGCTGCTTTCCAGCGTCTTGAGCTTGGTCAGTTGCGGGCCAAATTTCTTCTCGGCATCCACGGCATATTTCTTGGCCGCGTCGGATTCCAGCAGAGCCATCTGATAGTTCAGAACGGCGATTTTCATGTCGGCAAAAGCCGGACCTGCTACCAGTACGGTCGCCAGGAGAACCAATTGAGTCAACTTACGCACGATGTACTCCTACAAAATCCATTGTCGTTATTTTGGGACAGACGCTTAGAACGTCTGGCCAAGAGAGAATTGGAACACCTGGGTTTCAGCGTTATCCGGTTCTTTTACTGGCATGGCCAATGCAAAGCTCAGAGGACCCAGCGCGGTGACCCATGTCACACCCACACCGACGGAACTGGCCAGGTTGCTCAGACTGATATCGTTGCACTGCGTATTGGACTTCACATTAGCGTTAGTGTTGGAAGTCTGCTGGCACTTGGAGTCGAAGACGTTACCCACATCCCAGAATACCGAGGTACGCAGCGAGCGCTGATCTTTGACGAATGGCAGCGGGAACAGAATCTCCGCACCACCTTGAATCAGGACGTTACCGCCAAATGGCAGTGGATCCTGATCCGGGTCAGCAAGCGTGCCCGGGTTGCCAGTGACGCCTTGACCGCGGCTCGGAGTACTACGCGGCCCCAATGTGCTGTCCTTGAAGCCACGAACCGAGTTGAAACCACCAGCATAGTAGTTTTCATAGAATGGCAAGCCATCGGTCGAACCGTAACCGTCGCCATAACCCAATTCAGTGTGCAGGCGCATGGTGTAGTTCTCGCTCAGCGGCTGGAACAACTGGCCACGGTAGTCGAGCTTGTAGAACGACAGGTCGCTACCCGGCACGGTCACTTCCGCTGTCAAGCTTTGAGAATGACCACGGGTCGCCAGCACACCTTTGTTCAGGGTGGACTCGGACCAACCGGCCGATGCCTTGAAGTTCAGGTACTGGTCGCCTTCGGTGTTTACGAAGTCGAAGATTTCATCGACGGTGTACTGACCGGTCTTGATCTTGTCTTGCTGTGCAGTCAGGCCAAAGGTCAGACGCGAAGTCTCACTGATCGGGTAACCGACACTTACGCCGGCACCCAGGCTATCTACGGCATAGCTCGCTACGTCGACATCAAGGTCTTTGTAGTCGGTGGTGCGATAGAAAGCGTTGTAACCCAGGCTCACGCCATCGGCTGTCCAGTACGGGTCGACATAACCGAAGTTATAGCGGCTCTGGTATTCGCTTTTGGTCAAGCCGATGCTGACCTTGTTACCGGTACCCAGGAAGTTGTTCTGAGTGATGGAACCACCGAGGATCAGGCCAGCACTTTGAGCGAAACCAACGCTGGCAGTGATCGAACCGGAAGCCTGTTCTTCAACGCTGTAGTTCACATCAACCTGGTCATCGACACCTGGCACAGCAGGTGTTTCGACGTTCACTTCCTTAAAGAAGCCCAGACGCTCAAGACGAGTCTTGGATTGGTCGATCAGGTAGGTCGAAGCCCAGCCGCCTTCCATCTGACGCATTTCACGGCGCAGCACTTCGTCTTCAGACTTGGTGTTGCCACGGAAGTTGATACGGTTCACGTAAGCACGCTTGCCTGGATCGACCGCGAAAGTAATGTCGACGGTGTGGTCGTCTTCATGCGGCTGAGGCACACCGCTTACGTTGGCGAAGGTATAGCCCTCGTTACCCAGACGGCGAGTAATCAGCTCCGACGTGGTGGTCATCAGCTTGCGCGAGAACACCTGGCCTTTCTGCACCAGCAGCAGGGATTTGATCTGGTCTTCAGGGACTTTCAGGTCACCGCTCAACTTGACGTCACGAACGGTGTACTTATCGCCTTCGTTGACGTTGACGGTGATGTAGACGTGTTTCTTGTCCGGAGTAATCGATACCTGAGTCGAAGCGATATCCATATTGATATAGCCGCGGTCCAGGTAGTAGGAACGCAGGCGCTCCAAGTCACCGGAAAGTTTTTCCCGCGCGTACTTGTCGTCGTTCTTGAAGAAGGACAGCCAGTTGGTGGTCTTCAGTTCGAACAGGTCGATCAGGTCTGCTTCAGGGAAGACGGTGTTACCCACCACGTTGATGTGCTGGATGGCAGCGACGGTGCCTTCGTTGATGTTGACCTTCAATCCGACACGGTTACGCGGCTGCGGGACCACCTCGGTGTCGACGGTGGCCGAGTAGCGGCCCTGAGCGACGTATTGGCGTTGCAGCTCGTTACGCACACCTTCAAGGGTGGCGCGCTGGAAGATTTCACCTTCGGCCAGACCGGACTGCTTGAGGCCCTTCATCAGGTCTTCAGTAGAGATCGCCTTGTTACCTTCGATCTCGATACTGGCGACCGATGGACGCTCGACTACCGTGATGACCAGGACGTTGCCATCGCGGCCCAGCTGGATATCTTGAAAGAAACCGGTTTTGAACAACGCACGAGTGGATTCCACCAGGCGACGATCGTCCGCCTGTTCGCCGACGTTCAACGGCAAAGCACCAAAGACGCTACCCGCGGAGACCCGCTGGAGGCCATTGACGCGAATATCAGAGATAGTGAAGGACTCGGCGTGAACTTCGGCGATCATCAATACGGTGAGAACCGCAGTTAGCAGCAGACGTTTCATGAAGTCCTTTCTTATTCCAACTGGCAATAAACAAACTGCCGCAAAATGCGGCAGATTCGCAATTCAGCGAAGTGTTACAGACGGCCCAAATCATTGACCAGAGCAAGCAACATCACCCCGACCACCAAACTGATACCGATCTGTATCCCCCAACCCTGCACCCGATCTGACAAGGGGCGACCACGCGCCCACTCGATCAGATAAAACAACAAATGCCCCCCATCCAGTACAGGAATGGGCAACAAATTCAGAACTCCCAGGCTAATACTCAGATATGCAAGGAAATTCAGGAAATCAGCTACGCCCGACTGGGCAGAAGCGCCCGCCACTTTAGCAATGGTTATCGGTCCACTCAAGTTTTTTACCGAGAGCTCACCGAACAACATTTTCTTGAGTGAATCGAGGGTCAGCACGCTCATGGTCCAAGTGCGTCGCGCGCCCTCTCCAATCGCAGCCAATGGACCGTAACTGACTTCTCGAACCATCTCTGGCGGCCAATCGACCGCTTTCACTCCGGCCCCCATGTAACCGGTAGGTGCCTTGCTCTCGCCGCGAGAGGCCAACGTCACAGGGACGTCGATTTGAGCACCATCGCGCTCGATGCGCAGCATGATTTTGGTATCTGGATGCATACGCACGGTGTCGACCACTTGCTGCCAGTCATCCAGCGCCTTGCCGTCAAGGGCAAGCAAGCGATCACCGGTTTTCAGGCCCGCAGCCTGTGCCGGCCCCTTCGGATCGAGTTCGGCGAGCACTGGCGGTAACGCCGGGCGCCAAGGACGAATGCCCAGCGAACGAATCGGATCTGGCTCGTCGGCACCTTTAAGCCACTTATCCAGCACCAGCTCACGTGGGGAATCCGTCGTGGAACCCTGCTCACGCACCAATAATTGAAGGGTTCCGCTCTCACCAAGACGACGAACCAATTGCAGATTCACCGCAGCCCAACCGGACGTTGGTTCGCCATCAATGGCAATGATTTCCTGACCTGCGCTCAAACCAGACCGGGCGGCAACACTGCCAGACTCGACCGCACCAATGACGGGCCGTACCTGCTCGCTGCCGAGCATGGCCAACACCCAGAAAAACACCATTGCCAACAAGAAGTTGGCGATCGGGCCTGCCGCCACGATCGCAATACGCTGACGGACAGATTTGCGATTGAAAGAATGTTCGAGCTGATCGACCGGCACTTCGCCTTCACGCTCATCGAGCATCTTCACGTAGCCACCCAATGGAATGGCAGCCACTACAAACTCAGTACCTTTCTTGTCGTGCCAGCGCAGCAGCGGCATACCGAAGCCTACGGAGAAACGCAGCACTTTGACCCCACAGCGACGTGCGACCCAGAAATGGCCGAATTCGTGGAAGGTAACCAGCACACCCAAAGCCACCAGGGTGCCGAAAATCATATAGAGCGCGCTCATCTACTTTCTCCGCAATTCTATCCGGTGCTGCATGGGCCAACATATGGCAGCACTTACCGCCCGTGACGACTCAACCATTGCCCGGCCAGCACTCGCGCTTTCTCGTCAGCCGTAAACACGGCCTCGAGATCGCCCACTGCGACGACAGGCTCGAGGTTCAACACTTCTTCGATAATACTCGCGATTTCCAGGTAGCGGACCCGCCCGTCGAGAAAGGCTGCAACAGCCACTTCATTCGCTGCATTCAGCATCGCTGGCGCGCTGTTGCCAGCCTCGGCTGCCTGGCGCGCAAGGCGCAGGCAAGGGAAACGCTCTTCATCGGGCGCCTGGAAATCCAGACGCGCAATAGCGAACAGATCCAGCGGTGCCACGCCGGAGTCAATACGTTCTGGCCAGGCCAGGGCATTGGCGATCGGGGTGCGCATGTCCGGATTGCCCAACTGAGCCAGCACCGAACCATCGATATAGTCGACCAGGGAATGGATCACGCTCTGAGGGTGAATAACCACTTCAACCTGGGACGGCTTGGCGTCGAACAGCCAGCAGGCTTCGATCAACTCGAGCCCTTTGTTCATCATGCTCGCCGAATCGACCGAAATCTTGCGTCCCATGGACCAGTTCGGGTGCGCACAGGCTTGCTCAGGGGAAACATGTGCCAATTCGGCCATCGGCGTCTGTCGGAACGGACCACCAGAGGCTGTCAGTAAAATCCGGCGTACGCCGACCACGCCAAGCCCACGGGCGAAATCCTGCGGCATGCACTGGAAAATCGCGTTGTGCTCGCTGTCGATCGGCAGCAATACCGAACCGCTTTTGTGCACGGCTTGCATGAACAGCGCCCCGGACATCACCAGCGCTTCTTTGTTAGCCAGCAGGATTTTCTTGCCGGCTTCAACTGCTGCCAGGGTCGGGCGCAAACCCGCAGCACCCACGATGGCCGCCATGACGGCATCGACTTCAGGATCGGAGGCCACCTGACACAACCCCTCCTCGCCCACCAATACCCGGGTCGACAGGCCGGCAGCGCGCAAGTCGTCCTGCAAGCCACGAGCAGGGCCCGCCTCAGGCACGACGGCGAATCGCGGGGTGTGGCGCACACACAGCGCCAGCAATTCACTCAAACGAGTAAAACCGCTCAAGGCAAAGACTTGATAACGCTCGGGATGGCGAGCAATGACATCCAGAGTGCTCAGACCAATCGAACCGGTCGCCCCCAGAACAGTAATCTGCTGAGGGCGACTCACGGTGCAGCCATCCACAACAATACGGCGAATACCGGGATCGCTGCCGTCAGGCTATCGATTCGGTCAAGGACACCGCCATGCCCTGGCAGCAGGTTACTGCTGTCCTTGATGCCTGATTGACGTTTGAACATGCTCTCGGTGAGGTCACCCACCACCGAAATGAAGACGATGACTGCAGCACCGACCAACCCCATGAGCATCTGGGCGAAACTCCAGTCGCGCACCAGGCCGACGATCGCTGTGATCACCAGGCTCAGCACCAGGCCACCGTAAACGCCTTCCCAGCTCTTGCCGGGACTGACCTGTGGCGCCAGCTTGCGCTTGCCAAAGGCACGGCCGGAAAAATACGCACCAATATCCGCGCCCCATACCAGCACCATCACGGCCATGATCAACCAGTTACCCAAGGGTTCCTGCTTGATCTGGACCAGACCTTGCCAGGCCGGCAACAGGATCAGCAAACCGATCACCAGCTTGCAGGCGGCACTGGCCCAGTGTTCGCTGGAACGCGGGTAGGTCAGCACCAGATACGTCGCCACGCCCCACCAGAGCACTGAAGCGCCCAGAACCCAAGGCGCAAGCCCCGGCAGGATGTGCATGACAAACAGCATCAATGCGACCACGACGGCATAGGCAACGCGAACCGGCTGAGCGGTGAAACCGGCCAGCCTGGCCCACTCCCAGGCACCGAGCGTCACTACTAGCCCGATAAACAGCGCAAAGCCGGAACCTTCGAGCAGGAAAAAACCGCACAAAGCGATCGGCAGCAGGATCAGCGCAGTAATGATTCGTTGTTTAAGCATTAAAACCGGGCTCCAGCCTCGACCTGCTCGCTCGTTTTACCGAAGCGGCGCTGGCGAGAAGCGAAATCGGCCAGCGCGTTTCGCATGGCGTCGTGTTTGAAGTCCGGCCAGAACAGGTCGGAGAAGTACAACTCGGCGTAGGCCAACTGCCACAGCAGGAAGTTACTGATGCGGTGCTCGCCACCGGTACGGATGCACAAGTCCGGCAACGGCAGATCACCGGTGGCCAGACAGGTCTGCAGCAATTCAGGGGTGATGTCTTCCGGGCGCAGATGCCCGGCCTGAACTTCCCGCGCCAGACGCTGGGCAGCCTGCGCGATATCCCACTGACCGCCGTAGTTGGCGGCGATTTGCAAGACAAAGCGGTTGGCCCCGACGGTCATCGCTTCCGCTTCACGCATGGCTGCTTGAAGTTCGGGGTGAAAACGCGAGCGATCGCCGATGATGCGCAGACTGATATTGTTGTCGTTGAGGCGCTTGGCCTCACGACGCAACGCTTTGAAGAACAAATCCATCAAGGCACTGACCTCATCAGCCGGGCGCTGCCAGTTTTCACTGGAGAAGGCGAACAGGGTCAACACCTCGACCTTGGCCTCAGCGCACACCTCGATTACCGCACGCACCGCGTCCACACCCGCTTTATGCCCGGCAACACCCGGCATAAAGCGCTTCTTCGCCCAGCGATTATTACCATCCATGATGATCGCGACATGGCGCGGCACCGCGGACGGTACAGTCTGCTTGGTCTTATCCATGAAAACTCGACCCTTATACGGCCATCAGGTCTTTTTCTTTCTCTGCCAGCTTCGCGTCGATTTCAGCCACGAATTTCTTGGTCAGATCATCAATCTCGCCGGTGGCACGACGCTCTTCGTCTTCACTGATTTCTTTTTCCTTGACCAGGTCCTTGAGCTGACTGTTCGCATCACGACGGATGTTGCGCACTGCAACACGGGCGTCTTCAGCGACATCGCGAGCCTGCTTGGTGAAACCGCGGCGGGTTTCTTCAGTCAGGGCCGGCATGCTGATCAGCAGCAATTCACCCAGGTTGGTCGGGTTCAGGTTCAGACCGGCACTGCCAATGGCTTTGTCGACAGCACCCAGCATGTTGCGCTCAAAGGCAACGACTTGCAGGGTACGGGCGTCTTTGACAGTAATGTTCGCCACTTGCTTGATCGGCGTGTCGGAACCGTAGTAAGGAACCATCACACCCTCCAGAATGCTTGGGTGCGCCTGGCCCGTACGGATACGGCCAAAGTTGTGCGCCAGCGATTCCACGGATTTTTGCATACGCTCTTTAGCGTCTTTCTTGATTTCGTTGATCATTGTTGGCCTTCCTCGATCAGGGTCCCTTCAGCGCCGCCATGCACGATGTTCAGCAAGGCGCCGGGCTTGTTCATGTTAAAGACGCGCAACGGCATCTTGTGGTCGCGACACAGGCAAATAGCCGTCAGATCCATCACGCCCAGCTTGCGATCCAGCACTTCATCGTAAGTCAGATGATCGAACTTCTCGGCATGCGGGTCTTTGAACGGGTCAGCGGTGTAGACGCCATCGACCTTGGTCGCCTTGAGCACGACATCGGCGTCGATTTCGATCGCTCGCAAGCAAGCTGCCGAATCCGTGGTGAAAAACGGATTACCGGTACCGGCCGCGAAAATCACGACCTCTTTGGCGTTCAGATGGCGCATGGCTTTGCGGCGATCATAGTGATCGGTCACGCCTACCATGGAAATGGCCGACATCACGATGGCCGAGATATTGGCACGCTCCAGCGCATCGCGCATGGCCAGGGCGTTCATCACAGTGGCCAGCATGCCCATGTGGTCGCCAGTTACCCGATCCATGCCGGCCGCGCTCAGCGCCGCACCGCGGAACAGGTTACCACCACCGATCACCAGACCGACCTGAACACCGATGCCGACCAATTGGCCGACTTCCAGCGCCATGCGATCCAGAACTTTCGGATCAATCCCGAACTCTTCCGAGCCCATCAGGGCCTCGCCGCTAAGCTTGAGTAGAATGCGTTTATAGCGAGCCTGATAACCACTGCCCTGCTGAGCCATTGCGAATCTCTCCTGCGGCGTATTTTAAAAATTCTTTGCGAGCTGTTTACAGCTGCGCTCACTCTAGCTTGGCGCTGCTTCAGCGCCATCGGAACATGGCTTTGTAAGCCAGTTCCAAAGGGAAACCAATTAAAAATTGGTGCCCCATCTGAAAAGAGGCTGCGCGCGTAAGCGGGCAGCCTCTTCAGGGCGACAGTTAAAAAACCGTCTTACTGCTTGGCAGCAGCCAGTTGAGCGGCAACTTCTTCAGCGAAGTTGTCGACTGGCTTCTCGATGCCTTCGCCTACCTTGAAGTAGGTGAAAGAAACGATTTCAGCACCGGCTTTCTTGGCCAGCTCGCCGACCTTGATTTCAGGGTTCTTGACGAACGCCTGCTCAACCAGGCTGGCTTCGGCCAGGAACTTGCTGATACGGCCTTTGACCATGTTTTCAACGATGTTTTCTGGCTTGCCTTTGATTTTTTCTTCGTTCAGCTGCAGGAACACAGCTTTTTCACGCTCGATCGCTTCGGCAGAAACTTCCGAAGGCAGCAGGAACTCTGGGTTGCTGGCCGCTACGTGCATAGCGATGTCTTTGGCCAGTTCAACGTTGCCGCCTTTCAGGACAACTGCAACACCGATCTTGTTGCCGTGCAGGTAACCACCAACAACATCACCTTCAACGCGTACCAGGCGACGGATGTTGACGTTTTCGCCAACCTTGCCAACCAATACCAGGCGATCAGCTTCTTGAGCGGCGATCAGCGGAGCGACGTCAGTCAGTTTGTCGGCGAACGCTTTTTCAACGCTAGCAGCAACAAATGCCTTGAAGTCGTCCTGCAGGGCCAGGAAGTCAGTCTGCGAGTTTACTTCCAGCAGAACAGCAGATTTGCCGTCTTCTTTCAGAGCGATAGCGCCTTCTGCAGCCACGTTGCCTGCTTTCTTGGCAGCCTTGATTGCGCCGGAAGCACGCATATCATCAATGGCTTTTTCGATGTCGCCGTCAGCCTTTTCCAGGGCTTTCTTGCAATCCATCATGCCTTCGCCGGTACGCTCACGCAGTTCTTTAACCAACGCTGCAGTAATTGCTGCCATTTTCAAAATCCTCTTGGATAGGTTTTCAACCATTCCACCCGATCGAACGGGCGATCAATTCTTCCCGAACCACCGTTGTAAGCCGCTGCACGTTACAGCTCTGCAAGTGCGGGGCCGACAAACGGTTTTCGAGGTGGCAAAAAGGGGGCCAAGCCCCCTTTTTGCTTACTGAGTCAACGCCAAGGCGTCAATTACTCAGCTGCTGCTACCGGAGCTTCTTCAACGAACTGCTCGGTGCCGCCAGCAACGTGGTTGCGACCGCGGATTACAGCGTCAGCCATCGAACCCATGTACAGCTGGATAGCGCGGATTGCGTCATCGTTGCCTGGGATGATGTAGTCAACGCCTTCCGGGCTGCTGTTGGTATCGACTACGCCGATAACCGGGATGCCCAGCTTGTTGGCTTCGGTGATCGCGATGCGCTCGTGATCAACGTCGATAACGAACAGTGCGTCTGGCAGACCGCCCATGTCCTTGATACCACCCAGGGAACGATCGAGCTTCTCAAGATCGCGAGTGCGCATCAGCGCTTCTTTCTTGGTCAGCTTGGCGAAAGTACCGTCTTCGGCTTGCACTTCAAGGTCACGCAGACGCTTGATGGAAGCACGGATGGTTTTGAAGTTGGTCAGCATGCCGCCCAACCAGCGGTGATCGACGTACGGCGAACCGCAACGTGCTGCTTCTTCAGCAACGATCTTGCCAGCGGAACGCTTGGTGCCGACGAACAGAATCTTGTTTTTGCCCTGGGCCAGACGCTCTACGAAAGTCAGAGCTTCGTTGAACATTGGCAGGGTTTTTTCAAGGTTGATGATGTGGATCTTGTTACGCGCGCCGAAAATGTATTTACCCATTTTCGGGTTCCAGTAACGGGTTTGGTGACCGAAGTGCACACCGGCCTTCAGCATATCGCGCATGTTGACTTGGGACATGATAGTTCCTTAATAAGTCGGGTTTGGCCTCCACGTATCCCAATGACCAACCAGCAGCATCAGCTGAAGGCACCCAGGTCATCGTGTCGACACGTGTGTGGATTTAAGCCTTTCGGGGTATCCCCGGAAAGCGGCGCATTTTATACCACAAGGCTCGCAAAAACGGAACCCGGATTCTCAAATCCGGACGCGCGTCTTAAATCGCCCCTTGGAATCATCAAGAATGCGCCTATCTATAGAGAGATGCTAAGCACTGAGGCTCAGATTTGCGCTGATCGTCTGATAGAATCAGGTTTTTCAGGGCTGCGCAGATCAATCGCACACCGCCCATTTCGTTTTGACAAGCGCCATTGAGCGCAGAGAGAGCCTGTATGACCGTCACCCTCAAAACCCCAGAGGACATCGCAAAAATGCGCATCGCCGGCAAACTGGCCGCCGATGTGCTGGAAATGATTGCCGAACATGTCAAACCGGGCATTACCACCGAAGAGCTGGATCGCATCTGCCACGACTACATCGTCAACGAACAGAAAGCCATTCCTGCGCCGCTCAACTACAAGGGTTACCCGAAGTCGATCTGCACTTCGATCAACCACGTTGTCTGCCACGGCATTCCGAACGAGAAGCCGCTGAAGGATGGCGACACGCTGAACATCGACGTCACCGTCATCAAGGACGGTTATCACGGTGATACCAGCCGCATGTTCCACGTCGGCACCGTGCCGGTCTGGGCCGAGCGCCTGTCGCAAGTGACCCAGGAATGCATGTACAAGGCGATTGAAATCGTCAAACCCGGCTGCCGCCTTGGCGACATCGGCGAAATCATCCAGAAGCACGCGGAAAAGAACGGTTTCTCGGTGGTTCGCGAGTTCTGCGGTCACGGTATCGGCAAAGTGTTCCACGAAGAGCCGCAGATCCTGCATTACGGCCGCGCCGGCACCGGCATGGAACTCAAGGCGGGCATGACCTTCACCATCGAACCGATGATCAACCAGGGCAAGGCCGACACCAAAGTGCTGGGCGATGGCTGGACCGCGATCACCAAGGACCGCAAGCTGTCGGCCCAGTGGGAGCACACCCTGCTGGTTACCGAAACCGGTTACGAGATCTTCACCCTGCGCGCCGACGACACCATCGCGCGCGTTTCGGCCTGATCCGTTCCGCAAAGCTCTCAGCCTTATAGACAGGAAAGCCAATCGATGCCGCAGGTGGATCCCGAACTCTTCGACCGCGGCCAGTTCCAGGCTGAACTGGCCCTGAAGGCAAGCCCGATTTCAGCCTTCAAGAAGGCGATCCGCCAGGCCCGCGAGGTGCTCGACGGGCGCTTTCGCAGCGGCCGCGACATTCGCCGGCTGATCGAGGACCGCGCCTGGTTCGTCGATAACATCCTGCAAAAGGCCTGGGAGCAGTTTAACTGGAGTGAAGACGCCGACATCGCGCTGGTCGCGGTCGGTGGCTATGGTCGCGGTGAACTGCACCCTTATTCCGACATCGATTTGCTGATCCTTCTGGACAGCGCCGACCACGAAGTTTTCCGCGATTCCATCGAACGTTTTCTGACCTTGCTCTGGGACATCGGCCTGGAAGTCGGTCAGAGCGTGCGCTCGGTGGACGAGTGCGCCGTTGAGGCCCGCGCCGACCTGACGGTGGTCACCAACCTGATGGAAAGCCGCACCATCTGTGGCCCTGAGCGCCTGCGCCAGCGCATGCTGGATGTCACCAGCACCGCGCACATGTGGCCGAGCAAGGACTTCTTCCTGGCCAAGCGCGCCGAGCAGAAGGCCCGCCACCACAAATACAACGACACCGAATACAACCTGGAACCCAACGTCAAAGGCTCGCCGGGCGGATTGCGGGACATCCAGACGATTCTCTGGGTAGCCCGTCGTGAATACGGCACCCTGAACCTGCGTGCACTGGCTGGCGAAGGTTTTCTGGTAGAGAGTGAAAACGCCCTGCTCGCCTCGTCCCAGGAATTCCTGTGGAAGGTCCGTTACGCGCTGCACATGCTCGCCGGTCGCTCCGAGGATCGCTTGCTGTTCGATCACCAGCGTTCGATTGCCGGGCTGCTGGGCTTCGTTGGCGATGACGCCAAGCAAGCCATCGAAAACTTCATGCAGCAGTATTACCGGGTGGTCATGAGCATTGCGCAGCTCAGCGACCTGATCATTCAGCACTTCGAAGAAGTCATCCTCGCCCCGGACGATGAAGCGCCGCCGCAGCCCATCAACTCGCGGTTCCAGCTGCACGACGGTTATATCGAGGCACGCAACGACAACGTGTTCCGTCGTACGCCGTTCGCCATGCTGGAAATCTTCGTGTTGATGGCCCAGCAACCGGAAATCAAAGGCGTGCGCGCCGATACCATCCGTCTGCTGCGCGAGAACCGTCACCTGATCGACGACGAATTCCGTAACGACATTCGTAACACCAGCCTGTTTATCGAGCTGTTCAAGTGCAAGATCGGCATCCACCGCAACCTGCGCCGGATGAACCGTTACGGCATTCTCGGGCGCTATCTGCCGGAGTTCGGCTTGATCGTCGGGCAGATGCAGCACGACCTGTTCCATATCTATACGGTCGACGCGCACACCCTGAACCTGATCAAACACCTGCGTAAGTTGCAGTACAGCCAGGTATCGGAAAAATTCCCGCTGGCCGCCAAGCTCATGGCCAAGCTGCCCAAGCCCGAGCTGATCTACATGGCCGGGCTCTACCACGACATCGGCAAGGGCCGCCATGGCGACCACTCGGAAATCGGCGCGGTGGATGCAGAGGCTTTCTGCCAACGCCATCAGTTGCCGGTGTGGGACAGCCGCCTGATCGTCTGGCTGGTGCAAAACCACCTGGCGATGTCGACCACCGCCCAGCGCAAGGACTTGTCCGACCCGCAGGTGATCCACGATTTCGCACAGGCCGTCGGTGACGAAACCCGCCTCGATTATCTGTACGTGCTGACCGTAGCCGACATCAACGCGACCAATCCGACCCTGTGGAACTCGTGGCGCGCCAGCCTGTTGCGCCAACTGTATACCGAGACCAAGCGCGCCCTGCGCCGCGGCCTGGAAAATCCGGTGGATCGTGAAATGCAGATCCGTCAGACCCAGAGCGCCGCCCTGGACATCCTTGTGCGCGGCGGAAACGATCCGGACGATGTCGAACAGCTGTGGTCACAACTAGGCGATGACTATTTCCTGCGCCACACCGCTGGCGACGTCGCCTGGCACACCGACGCGATCTTGCAACAACCTGCCGACGGCGGGCCGCTGGTGCTGATCAAGGAAACCACGCAGCGCGAGTTCGAGGGCGGCACTCAGATCTTCATTTATGCGCCGGACCAACACGATTTCTTCGCCGTGACCGTGGCGGCGATGGACCAGCTCAACTTGAACATTCACGACGCCCGGGTCATCACCTCCAGCAGCCAGTTCACCCTCGACACCTATATTGTGCTCGACACCGACGGCGACTCGATTGGTGATAACCCGGCGCGGGTCAAACAGATCCGCGATGGACTGACCGAAGCCCTGCGCAACCCGGACGACTACCCGACCATCATTCAGCGCCGGGTGCCGCGCCAGCTCAAGCATTTTGCCTTTGCGCCCCAGGTCACGATTCACAACGACGCTCAACGTCCGGTGACCGTGCTGGAACTCACCGCCCCCGACCGTCCGGGCCTGTTGGCGCGGATCGGCACGATCTTCCTGGAGTTCGACCTGTCGCTGCAAAACGCCAAGATTGCCACGCTGGGCGAGCGGGTGGAGGACGTGTTCTTCATTACCGACGCCAATAACCAGCAGTTGTCTGACCCGCTGCTGTGCAGCCGCTTGCAGGATGCAATCGTTGAACAACTGAGCGTCAGCCACGAACCCGATATCAAACTGTCACGACTCAGTATCTGAATTAACCAACTTTCCCTGTGGGAAAACGCTTATGTAGGAGCCGGGCTTGCCCGCGATAGCATCACCTCGGTGCACCTGACAAACCGAGGCGCCTGCATCGCGGGCAAGCCCGGCTCCTACAAAAGCCAGCGCCCACATTGAACGAGGCCCCCGATGAACAACGCTCTGACCCAGTTGCAGCCCTACCCGTTCGAGAAGCTCCGCGCCCTGCTCGGCAGCGTCACGCCAAACCCGGACAAGCGCCCTATCGCGTTGTCCATCGGCGAGCCGAAACACCGCTCGCCAAGCTTTGTCGCCGAAGCCCTGGCCAGCAATCTGGATCAGATGGCCGTGTACCCGACCACCCTCGGCATCCCGGCCCTGCGCGAAGCCATCGCCGCATGGTGCGAACGGCGTTTCAGCGTTCCGGGCGGCTGGCTCGACCCGGCGCGCAACGTGCTGCCGGTCAACGGCACCCGTGAAGCGTTGTTCGCCTTCACCCAAACCGTGGTCAACCGTGGCGAAGACGCGTTGGTGGTCAGCCCGAACCCGTTCTATCAGATCTACGAAGGTGCTGCGTTCCTCGCCGGCGCCAAGCCGCATTACCTGCCATGCCTTGACGAAAACGGCTTCAACCCGGACTTCGACGCCGTTTCGCCCGACATCTGGAAGCGCTGCCAGATCCTGTTCCTGTGCTCCCCGGGCAACCCGACCGGCGCACTGATTCCGGTCGAGACGCTGAAAAAGCTGATCGCTCTGGCCGACGAATACGACTTCGTAATCGCCGCTGACGAGTGCTACAGCGAACTGTACTTTGACGAGCAAACGCCGCCGGCCGGCCTGCTCAGCGCTTGCGTGGAACTGGGTCGCAAGGATTTCAAGCGCTGCGTGGTGTTCCATAGCCTGTCCAAACGCTCCAACCTGCCGGGCCTGCGCTCGGGTTTCGTGGCGGGCGATGCCGACATCCTCCAGGGCTTTTTGCTGTATCGCACCTACCACGGTTGCGCGATGCCGGTTCAAACCCAACTGGCCAGCGTGGCCGCGTGGAATGACGAAGTGCACGTGCGCGCCAACCGTGTGCTGTATCGCGAGAAATATGATGCCGTGCTGGAAATCCTCAGCCCGGTGATGGACGTACAGCGCCCGGACGGCGGCTTCTACTTGTGGCCGAATGTTGAAGGCGATGACGAAGCGTTCTGCCGTGACCTGTTTGTCGAAGAACATGTGACGGTGGTGCCGGGTTCTTATCTATCCCGTAACGTCGATGGGGCCAATCCGGGCGCGGGTCGAGTGCGCATGGCACTGGTTGCGCCGTTGGCGGAATGTGTTGAAGCGGCAGAACGCATTCGAAACTTTGTAACTCGCAACAAGTAATAAGCAACAGGCCTGTACCGTGCAACGCGGTGCAGGTCTTATTTGCAAAAGCAACTAACACATAGCAACTTTACGCCACGCCACATACACCACTAATCTCCAAGCCGAACAAAACAGAACCGCTCACCCGCAAGTGCCGACAAGGCATTCACAACGCCTTATTTGCGGCCATGTAAATTTTACCCCCCCTTACAACAACACCTTCTTCAAAATAAAACAGATACATTAATTTAATGACAACAAGGATGTTCACATGAACAACGCACATAATTGCGTCGCCAAACAGCCAGACAACATGCAAGCCTCTTACGACGTCGCGGTCTCCGAGAACCCTGCCAATCGCCCCACCTCGGCATCGGGTCGGCAAAAGCGCGCCGTCGGCAGCCACAAAAAATTCTGGGCCCCCGGCCGCACGTTGCGCATTGCGTTTCTGAACGGCGATCAAGCGTTCAAGGATGGCGTCAAGGCGGCTGCCAGCAACTGGCTGCCCTATATCAACCTCAAATTCGACTTCGTCGACGGTGAAGTCGGCGATATCCGTATTCGCACTGAACCGGCAACCTACTGGTCCAACATCGGTACCGACGCTCTGCTGACAGTAGAAGGCCCAACCATGGTGATATCGGACTGGATGCTCGAGCCTCGGCTTTTCGCCCACTACGTCATGCACGAATTTGGTCATGCATTGGGCGCCCAGCACGAGCACTTGCACCCTGAATCGAATATTCCGTGGAACAAGCCTGCGGTCTATCAAGACCACGGGGTACCTGAAGACGCCGATGAAAATTACTTTGGACGAAAGACCGTTGATGATCGCTATTTCAACTTGCTCGACCCCAGCGAAGTCAACTATTCGCCCTATGATCCAAAGTCGATCATGCACTACGAAATCCGTCAGGCCTGGACCCACGGTGACTTTAAAATATTCCTGAACTTGGCAATCAGTGAAAAGGACAAGGCGTTCATGGCCGAGGCTTATCCTTACCCTGAATAAACAAGTGACGGACACTGTTGATTAGCTGAAAGTTATTTGACCTGACCCGGTTTCGCCTCACTTAAATCCAATCCCCCCTAATACTTCCCTAAGTACGTCATCGCCCATCGGGTGATGACGACTGAGGCGATGCAATCGACAGCATTGAAGTGCCATATTAGCCGCTTAGACTGCAGGCTGGCCGTTACTTCAATGACGCACACCACCCCTGATCGTCATGACGAACGGACAAACCCGACCACAGCCGACGCGAAACCGTCCGGTCATGGCATAATCCGTCACCTTCGATTCCCAGCACCTGCAAAGGGGGCAATTCCTTGACCGTTTCAAGTAAAACGTTGCACCTTTTCGGCATCAAAGCCTGCGACACCATGAAAAAGGCGCGCACCTGGCTCGATGAACACGCTGCCAGCTATGACTTCCATGATTACAAAGCGGTCGGCATCGACCGTGAACACCTGACCCAATGGTGCGATGAGCACGGTTGGGAAGTGGTGTTGAACCGTGCAGGCACGACCTTTCGCAAGCTCGACGACGAACGCAAAGCCGATCTCGACCAGTCGAAAGCCATCGAACTGATGCTCGCACAACCCTCGATGATCAAGCGCCCGGTGCTTGATCTCGGTGACCGAACCCTGATTGGCTTCAAGCCAGATATCTACGCGGCAGCGCTCAAGTAAGCCAGCCCGTTCAATTTTGTTAGAGGTATTCACATGTCCAATTCCCTGTTCAGCCTGGCCTTCGGTGTCGGCACCCAAAACCGTCAAGGCGCATGGCTGGAAGTGTTCTACGCCGCCCCTGTCCTGAATCCATCGGCTGAAGTCATCGCCGCCATCGCGCCTGTTCTTGGCTACACCGAAGGCAATCAGGCCATCGCGTTCAGCACCGCCCAGGCTTCGCAACTGGCCGAGGCACTCAAAGGCGTCGACGCTGCCCAGGCGGCACTGCTGACCCGTCTGGCCGAGAGCCACAAGCCGCTGGTCGCGACGATTCTGGCCGAAGACGTTCAACTGACTTCCACGCCTGAGGCTTACCTCAAGCTGCACTTGCTGTCCCACCGCCTGGTCAAGCCACATGGCCTGAACCTGGCCGGTGTGTTCCCGTTGCTGCCGAACGTGGCATGGACCAGCCAGGGCGCGATCGACCTGGCCGAGCTGGCCGAGCATCAACTGGAAGCCCGTCTGCGCGGCGAGCTGCTGGAAGTGTTCTCGGTGGACAAGTTCCCGAAAATGACCGACTACGTGGTACCCGCCGGCGTACGTATCGCTGACGCGGCACGTATCCGCCTGGGCGCCTACGTGGGCGAAGGCACCACCGTGATGCACGAAGGTTTCGTCAACTTCAACGCCGGCACCGAAGGCCCGGGCATGATCGAAGGTCGTGTTTCGGCAGGCGTATTCGTCGGCAAGGGTTCGGACCTGGGCGGCGGTTGCTCGACCATGGGCACCCTGTCGGGTGGCGGCAACATCGTGATCAAGGTCGGCGAAGGCTGCCTGATCGGCGCGAACGCCGGTATCGGTATCCCGTTGGGCGACCGCAACACCGTGGAGTCTGGCCTGTACGTGACCGCCGGCACCAAAGTGGCGCTGCTGGACGAAAACAACAAGCTGGTCAAAGTCGTCAAGGCGCGTGAACTGGCCGGTCAACCTGACCTGTTGTTCCGTCGCAATTCGGAGACCGGCGCCGTGGAATGCAAAACCCACAAATCGGCCATCGAACTGAACGAAGCGCTGCACGCTCACAACTAAGCTTCGTCACGATCACCTGTGTAGGAGCAGAGCTTGCTCGCGATGGGGCCCTTAAGGCCGCCAAAAAGCTTCGCGAGCAAGCTCTGCTCCTACATGGTCAGGCGTCTACCCGCCCATGTTTACCAGGGCCGAATAACATGATGATCCCCTCTCCCTGGCGCGCCGATTTTCCGGCCATCGCCGCTTTGCAACGGCAAGACCAGACCTATCTGGACAACGCCGCCACCACGCAAAAACCTCAAGCCCTGCTGGATGCCCTGACGCATTACTACGCCAACGGCGCGGCCAACGTGCATCGGGCGCAACACTTGCCCGGCGCCCATGCCACCCAGGCGTTCGAGGCCAGCCGCAGCAAAGTCGCGCAATGGCTGAATGCCGGCGATTGCGGGCAGATTATTTTTACCCACGGCGCGACGTCAGCGCTGAACCTCCTGGCGTACGGCCTGGAACATCTTTTCCAACCGGGCGATGAGCTGGTCATCAGCGCTCTGGAGCATCACGCCAACCTGCTGCCATGGCAGCAACTGGCACACCGCCGCGAGCTGAAACTGGTGATCCTGCCGCTGGATGCCGACGGTTTGATCGACCTTGAGGCCGCCGCACGCCTGATCGGTCCGCAAACCCGTTTGCTGGCCGTCAGTCAGTTGTCTAACGTGCTCGGCGCCTGGCAGCCGTTGCCCGCCCTATTGGCGATGGCCAAGGCACACGACGCGTTGACCGTGGTCGATGGCGCTCAAGGCGTGGTGCATGGTCGGCATGACGTGCAAGCACTGGGTTGCGACTTCTATGTGTTTTCCAGCCACAAGCTCTATGGCCCCGATGGCCTGGGCGTGCTGTTCGGGCGCAACGAGGCGCTCAAGCATCTGCGTCATTGGCAGTTCGGCGGCGAAATGGTGCTGGACGCGGATTACCATGGCGCACGCTTTCGCCCTGCCCCACTGGGTTTCGAGGCGGGAACGCCGCCGATTGCCAGTGTGATTGGTCTGGGCGCGACGCTGGACTACCTCGCCGGGCTCGATCAGGACGCCGTTAACGCCCACGAAACGGCGTTGCATGACTATTTGCTAAAAGGACTTGAAGCCCGAAACGGCATTCGCCTGCTGGGCAAACCGCAATTGGCGCTGGCCAGTTTTGTCGTCGAGGGTGTGCATAACTCGGATCTGGCGCATTTGCTGACCGAACAGGGGATTGCCGTGCGTGCGGGTCATCACTGCGCCATGCCGCTGCTCAAGAGCTTCGAGTTGGCCGGGGCGATCCGGGTGTCGCTGGCGCTGTACAACGATTCCGAAGACCTGGAGCGGTTCTTTGAAGCGCTGGATCAGGCGCTGGAGTTGCTGCGATGAACTTGCCTGCCGAGGCTGTGACGGCGCTGGACACGTTCCAGAACGCTGCCGGCTGGGAACAACGGGCGCGCCTGTTGATGCAATGGGGCGACCGCCTGCCGGCGCTGAGCGATGTGGATAAGGTGGATACCAACCGGGTGCATGGCTGTGAAAGCCAGGTGTGGCTGGTGGGTTCACTGAATGACGGTCACTGGCAGTTCGCGGCGAGCAGCGATGCCCGGTTGATTCGCGGGTTGGTGGCGTTGCTGCTGGCGCGGGTCAACGGGTTGTCGGCGGCCGATTTACGGCAGGTGGATTTGCCGGACTGGTTCAATCAACTTGGGCTTTCGCGGCAGCTTTCACCTTCGCGCAGTAATGGCCTCAACGCCGTGCTTCAGCGGATGAATGAGTTGGCCTCACTCCCGTAGGAGCAAAGCTTGCTCGCGATGACATCAACGCGATCTACCTGAAGAACCGCGGCGCCTGTATCGCGAGCAAGCTTTGCTCCTACGGGTTTTGTTACGCGATGGGTTTGATGCGATCCGAAGGCCGCCGAACCCCCGCCACAATCTTATCCACAGCCTTGGTCGCCGCGACCATGCCGAACGTCGCCGTCACCATCATCACCGCGCCAAACCCGCCGGCACAGTCCAGCTTCACGCCATCACCGACAAAACTCTTCTGCAGACAAATGCTGCCATCCGGTTTCGGGTAGCGCAGTTGCTCGGTGGAGAACACACACGGCACGCTGTAATGACGGGTCACGGTGCGGGAGAAGCCATAATCGCGGCGCAAGGTGGAACGCACTTTCGACGCCAGCGGATCGTTGAACGTACGGTTCAAATCGCACACCTGAATCAACGTCGGATCAATCTGCCCACCTGCCCCGCCAGTGGTGATGATCTGGATCTTGCGGCGCTTGCACCAGGCAATCAGCGCTGCCTTGGCGTTAACGCTGTCGATGCAATCGATCACGCAGTCGATGTTCGGCGTGATGTACTCGGCCATGGTCTCGCGGGTGACGAAATCCGCCACGGCGTGCACCGTGCAGTCCGGGTTGATTCCGCGCAGACGCTCGGCCATCACCTCAACCTTGGGTTTGCCGACCGTGCTGTCCAGCGCGTGCAACTGGCGATTGACGTTGCTGACGCAGACGTCGTCCAGGTCGAACAGCGAAATCTCGCCCACCCCACACCGGGCGACAGCTTCCGCCGCCCAGGAACCGACGCCACCGACGCCGACAATCGCCACATGCGCCGCGCGCAGGCGCGCCAGGCCTTCGATGCCATACAAACGGGCGATGCCGGCAAACCGCGGATCTTCTGCACTCATGACCATTACCCCAAAAACCGGCGCGCATTATAGGGCTTCGCTGCGCCAAGTTCTGAATTTCAATCTACAAGTGTAAGAACTTATGTGAAAGCAAATTGCCCAATGTCCGGCAATTCCCTGTCCGCTGTACGAAAAGAGAATGCCCGGTGTAGGATGCGCGCCCCTTGGCGACCGCCAACCGTTCCTCCGTTCCACAGTCTTTGGAACCTGAAATAGCTATGTCATCCCGCAAATTTGGACTCAACCTGGTCGTGGTGCTCGCCATCGCAGCCTTGTTTACCGGCTTCTGGGCGCTGATCAACCGCCCGGTTACCGCCCCCAACTGGCCTGAACAGATCTCCGGCTTCTCGTACTCGCCGTTCCAGCAAGGCCAGTACCCACAGAAAGAGCAGTACCCGACCGACGATCAAATGCGTCGCGACCTGGAGATCATGAGCAAGCTGACGGACAACATCCGTACTTACTCGGTCGACGGCACCCTGGAAGACATTCCCAAGCTCGCAGAAGAATTCGGCCTGCGCGTGACCCTGGGGATCTGGATTAGCCCGGACCAGGAACGCAACGAGCGCGAGATCACCCGCGCCATCGAAATCGCCAACACCTCCCGCAGCGTGGTTCGCGTGGTTGTAGGCAACGAGGCGATCTTCCGTAAGGAAATTACCGCTGCGGAACTGAGCGTGATCCTCGATCGCGTCCGCGCCGCCGTGAAAGTGCCGGTGACCACGTCCGAACAGTGGCACGTCTGGGAAGAGCACCCGGAACTGGCCAAACACGTCGACCTGATCGCCGCCCACGTTCTGCCTTATTGGGAATTCATCCCGGTGGACAAGGCCGGCCAGTTCGTCCTCGACCGCGCCCGCGACCTGAAAAAGATGTTCCCGAAAAAACCGCTGCTGCTCTCGGAGGTTGGCTGGCCGAGCAACGGCCGCATGCGTGGCGGCACCGATGCCAGCCCGGCGGATCAGGCGATCTACCTGCGTACCTTGGTCAACAAACTCAATCGCCAGGGTTTCAACTACTTCGTGATCGAAGCGTTTGACCAGCCGTGGAAGGCCAGCGACGAAGGCTCGGTGGGCGCGTATTGGGGTGTGTTCAACGCCGCGCGCCAGCAGAAATTCAACTTCGAAGGCCCGGTGGTCGCGATCCCGCAATGGCGGGTGCTGGCGATCGGCTCGGCCGTGTTGGCGTTGTTGTCGCTGACCTTGCTGATGATCGACGGCTCGGCCCTGCGTCAACGCGGTCGCACCTTCCTGACCTTTATCGCGTTCCTGTGCGGTTCGGTACTGGTGTGGATCGGTTACGACTACAGCCAGCAATACAGCACCTGGTTCAGCCTGACGGTCGGTTTCCTCCTGGCACTCGGCGCGCTCGGGGTCTTTATCGTTCTGCTGACCGAGGCGCATGAACTGGCCGAAGCAGTCTGGACTCACAAGCGTCGTCGTGAATTCCTGCCAGTGGTGGGCGATTCGGACTACAGACCAAAAGTCTCGATCCACGTCCCTTGCTACAACGAGCCGCCGGAGATGGTCAAACAGACCCTCAATGCCCTGGCCAACCTCGACTATCCGGACTTCGAAGTCCTGATCATCGACAACAACACCAAGGACCCGGCGGTCTGGGAACCGGTGCGCGATTATTGCAAAACCCTCGGCCCGCGCTTCAAGTTCTTCCACGTTGCACCGCTGGCCGGCTTCAAGGGTGGTGCACTGAATTACCTGATCCCGCACACCGCCAAGGATGCCGAAGTGATTGCGGTGATCGACTCGGACTACTGCGTCGACCCGAACTGGCTCAAGCACATGGTGCCGCACTTCGCCGATCCGAAAATCGCCGTGGTGCAGTCGCCGCAGGATTACCGCGACCAGAACGAAAGCACCTTCAAGAAGCTTTGCTACGCGGAATACAAAGGCTTCTTCCACATCGGCATGGTCACCCGTAACGACCGTGACGCGATCATCCAGCACGGCACCATGACCATGACCCGGCGCTCGGTGCTCGAAGAGCTCGGCTGGGCCGATTGGTGCATCTGTGAAGACGCCGAGTTGGGTCTGCGTGTCTTCGAAAAAGGCCTGTCGGCGGCGTATTACCACACCAGCTACGGCAAAGGCCTGATGCCCGATACCTTTATCGACTTCAAGAAACAGCGTTTCCGCTGGGCCTACGGGGCGATTCAGATCATCAAGCGTCACACCGCCAGCCTGCTGCGCGGCAAGGACACCGAACTGACCCGTGGCCAGCGTTACCACTTCCTCGCGGGCTGGTTGCCGTGGGTCGCGGACGGCATGAACATCTTCTTCACCGTGGGCGCCCTGTTGTGGTCGGCGGCGATGATCATCGTGCCGCAACGGGTTGATCCGCCGTTGCTGATTTTCGCGATCCCGCCATTGGCGCTGTTCGTGTTCAAGGTCGGCAAGATCATCTTCCTGTATCGCCGCGCCGTCGGCGTGAACTTGAAAGATGCGTTCTGCGCGGCTCTGGCCGGGCTGGCGTTGTCGCACACCATCGCCAAAGCGGTGTTGTACGGCTTCTTCACCAGCAGCATTCCGTTCTTCCGCACCCCGAAAAACGCCGACAACCACGGCTTCTGGGTGGCGATTTCGGAGGCGCGTGAAGAGGTGTTCATCATGCTGCTGTTGTGGGGCGCGGCACTGGGGATCTTCCTGGTGAACGGCTTGCCGAGCAACGACATGCGCTTCTGGGTGACCATGTTGCTGGTGCAGTCGCTGCCGTACCTGGCGGCGCTGATCATGGCGTTCTTGTCTTCGCTGCCCAAACCGGCCGCCGAGCCTGAGCCGGCGCCAGCCGTCTAAAACTGTACAGATGCACTAAACGGCGGCCAATGGTCGCCGTTTTGCTTTAAGATAACCGCCATTTTGCGCGCCCAGCACCAATTCCTGTAGGAGCAAAGCTTGCTCGCGATTGATGCGACTCGGTGTAACAGAAAGACCTCATCATCGTTCATCGCGAGCAAGCTTTGCTCCTACACAATTAGCTTCCGGAGTTTTCCATGACGGCCCACGCCGACCTTTCGCCGACCCTTCAACTCGCCATCGACCTGATCCGCCGCCCGTCCGTGACGCCGGTCGACGCCGATTGCCAGAAGCAGATGATGCAGCGCCTGGGCGATGCCGGTTTCATGCTGGAACCGATGCGCATCGAAGATGTGGATAACTTCTGGGCGACCCACGGCAAACACGACGGCCCGGTGCTGTGCTTCGCCGGTCACACCGACGTGGTCCCGACCGGCCCGGTGACCGCCTGGCAGATCGACCCGTTCAACGCGCTGATCGACGAACACGGCATGCTCTGTGGCCGTGGCGCAGCTGACATGAAAGGCAGCCTGGCCTCGATGACCGTGGCCGCCGAGCGTTTTGTCGCCGACTACCCGGATCACAAGGGCAAGGTCGCATTCCTGATCACCAGTGACGAAGAAGGCCCGGCGCACCACGGCACCAAGGCAGTGATTGAACGCCTCGCCGCGCGCAAGGAACGTCTGGACTGGTGCATCGTTGGCGAGCCGTCGAGCACCACCCTGGTGGGCGATGTGGTCAAGAACGGTCGTCGCGGTTCCCTCGGCGCCAAATTGACCGTGCGCGGTGTGCAAGGTCACGTGGCCTATCCGCACCTGGCGAAAAACCCGATCCACCTCGCCGCCCCGGCCCTGGCCGAACTGGCCGCCGAGCACTGGGACCACGGCAACGATTTCTTCCCGCCAACCAGCTTCCAGATCTCCAACGTTAATTCCGGCACCGGCGCGACCAACGTCATCCCGGGTGATCTGGTGGCGGTGTTCAACTTCCGCTTCTCCACCGAGTCCACCGTCGAAGGCCTGCAAAAGCGCGTGGCCGACATTCTCGACAAGCATGGCCTGGACTGGCACATCGACTGGGCGTTGTCCGGCTTGCCGTTCCTTACCGAACCGGGCGCGCTGCTGGATGCCGTGGCGTCGAGCATCAAGGACATCACCGGTCGCGAAACCAAGGCTTCCACCAGTGGTGGCACTTCTGACGGTCGTTTCATTGCGACCATGGGCACGCAAGTGGTTGAACTGGGCCCGGTCAACGCGACCATCCACCAGGTCAACGAACGCGTACTGGCAGCTGACCTCGATGTGTTGACCGAGATCTACTACCAGACCCTGATCAAGTTGCTCGCCTGATGCTCGCGTGCCCGATATGCAGTGAACCGCTGAATGCGGTGGACAACGGCGTGGCCTGCCCCGCCGGGCATCGTTTCGACCGCGCGCGACAGGGTTACCTGAACCTGTTGCCAGTGCAGCATAAAAACAGCCGCGACCCTGGGGATAACCTGGCCATGGTTGAAGCCCGCCGCGACTTCTTGAACGCCGGCCATTACGCGCCGGTGGCCAAGCGCCTGGCGGAACTGGCAGCCGGCTATGCACCGCAGCGCTGGCTGGACATCGGCTGTGGCGAGGGTTACTACACCGCGCAAATCGCCGAGGCTTTACCGAACGCCGACGGTTACGCGCTGGATATCTCTCGCGAAGCGGTCAAACGAGCGTGCAAGCGTAACCCGCAGCTGACCTGGTTGATCGCCAGCATGGCACGGGTGCCATTGGCCTCGGGCAGTTGCCAGTTTCTGGCGAGCGTCTTCAGCCCTCTGGACTGGGAAGAAGCCAAACGCCTGCTCAGCCCCGGTGGCGGTTTGATGAAAGTCGGGCCGACCAGCGGTCACCTGATGGAGTTGCGCGAACGGCTGTACGACGAAGTCCGTGAGTACACCGATGACAAGCATCTGGCCCTGGTGCCGGAAGGCATGGCGCTGCAACACAGCGAAACCCTTGAATTCAAACTGACCCTGGAAAGTGGTCAGGATCGCGCCAACCTGTTGGCGATGACCCCTCACGGTTGGCGCGCCAGTGCCGAACGCCGCACAGCGGTGATCGAGCAGGTCGAGCCGTTCGAGGTCACCGTGTCGATGCGCTACGATTATTTCGTACTTCAATAATTTTTGGTCTTGAGCAACGGCTTGAGGCCGGCTAAATCCGCGAATGGATTTTTCAGACCCGCAGTGAGGACATCCATGCGCCAACCCGATATCGAGATTTACCTGAAAGACGCCGACGTTGACCACAAAGCCATTTCGGCCTGGCTCGGCGCGGCTTTAGGCCCGTGCACCGACTGGGTCCAGAAAGGCCAGACCTACAAGTGCAAGGCCGGCAACGTGCCCGTCACCTGGCTGCCCAAAGCCGTGGGCAAGTGGAACAGCCTGTTTCTGGACAGCGACCAGACCCCGTGGGAAGACGACATCGCCTGCGCCCGCGCAGCCTTTGCCGCGCTGAACGTGGAAGTACGTTGCGCGCCGGGGACGTGGGTCGAGGAAGAAGGCGAAGAGACAGCGGATCGCTGGATGCGCATCAGCGCTGATGGTGAAGAAGAAATCACCTGGAAAACCGCTTAACAACGACACGCATAACCTGTGGGAGCGGGCTTGCCCGCGAAGGCGGCGGCACATCCAGAATAGATGTGACTGACAAACCGCTTTCGCGGGGAAGCCCGCTCCCACAGTGTTTTTTGGTGATCCAAAGAGTGCGAGTTACAGCCCCACCACATCCTCAGCCTGCAAACCCTTCTCGCCGGTCACCACGGCATATTCAACCTGCTGACCTTCAGCCAGCGAACGGTGCCCTTCGCCACGAATCGCGCGGTAGTGCACGAACACGTCCACCCCGTCCTCGCGTTGAATAAAGCCGTAGCCCTTGGCGTCGTTGAACCACTTCACGTTGCCGGTTTCGCGTGTTGCCATTTGTTCATACTCCCTTTTTATTATTGATCGGGCTTTTCGCAGGAAAGCCTTCAGGAACGTCAATCTGCGCGCGACGTCCCAGCAAGGGCTTCGACGGCAGACGGCCGAGTATATGACAGGCAGCGAAACTCTCAACTCAACTTTACTTAGGCGCTTTTTTGCCGATTTTCGACGAATCCGGCACACTGTCGCCCTCCCGAGCAAACGCTCGGTTTTACTCACTCACGCAGAAGCCGTATGACCCGCTCCCCGTTCCGCCGTCTTGTGTTTGGCACCCTGCGTCGACTGTTGTACCTCTGGGTTCGCTCGGAGACGATCAACCAGTCGTCGTTCACCCTCAACCTCGACCGCAGTCGTCCGGTGTTCTACGTCCTGCAAAACCCTTCGCTGACCGACCTCGCCGTGGTCGACACCGAATGCAGCAAGGCTGGCCTGCCCCGCCCGGTATTGCCGGTTTCAGTAGGTAACCTGCTGGAACCCGCCGCGTTCTTTTACCTGACGCCAGAGCCCGACTGGCTCGGTCGACAGGACAAACGCGGCGCGCCGCCAACCCTGACCCGCCTGGTCAGCGCCCTGAGCCAGAATGGCGCCGAAGACGCGCAGATCATTCCGGTCAGCGTGTTCTGGGGTCAGTCGCCGGACAGCGAATCGAGCCCGTGGAAATTGCTCTTCGCCGACAGTTGGGCCGTCACCGGTCGCCTGCGCCGCTTGCTGAGCATCATCGTGCTGGGGCGCAAGACGCGTGTGCAATTCTCTGCGCCGATTCACCTGCGCGAGCTGATCGATCACAACAAGGGCCACGAGCGCACCGTGCGCATGGCCCAGCGGATCCTGCGGGTGCACTTCCGCAATCTCAAAGCCGCCGTCATCGGCCCGGACATTTCGCACCGACGCAATTTGGTCAAAGGTTTGCTCAACCAGCCACTGGTCAAGCAAGCGATCCTCGATGAAGCCGAGCGCGAGAACATCTCCCCGGAGAAAGCCAAGGCCCAGGCCTTGCGTTACGGCAACGAAATCGCCTCGGACTACACCTACACCGCAATCCGCTTCATGGAAGTGGTGCTGAGCTGGTTCTGGAACAAGATCTACGACGGCATCAAGGTCAACAACATCGAAGGCGTGCAAAAAGTCGCCCCGGGTTACGAAGTGATCTACGTACCCTGCCACCGCAGCCACATCGACTACCTGCTGCTGTCCTATCTGCTGTTCCGCAATGGCCTGACCCCGCCGCACATCGCTGCCGGGATCAACCTCAACATGCCGGGGATCGGCGGCCTGCTGCGTCGCGGCGGTGCGTTCTTCATGCGCCGTACTTTCAAAGGCAACCCGCTGTACACCTCGGTGTTCAACGAATACCTGCACACCTTGTTTACCAAAGGCTTCCCGGTCGAGTACTTCGTCGAGGGCGGCCGTTCGCGAACCGGGCGCATGCTGCAACCGAAAATCGGGATGCTGGCGATTACCCTGCGCAGCTTCCTGCGTTCGTCGCGCATGCCCATCGTGTTTGTGCCGGTGTACATCGGTTACGAGCGCGTATTGGAAGGCCGGACCTACCTCGGCGAACTGCGTGGTGCGACCAAGAAGAAAGAGTCGATTTTCGATATTTTCAAAGTCATCGGCGCGCTCAAGCAGCGCTTCGGCCAAGTGGCGGTGAACTTCGGCGAGCCGATCAAACTGGCGGAATTCCTCGACAGCGAACAGCCGGACTGGCGCCAACAGGAGCTCGGCCCGCAATTCAAACCGGCCTGGCTCAACGAAACCACCAACCGTTTGGGCGAGAAAGTTGCGCAGCATCTGAACGAAGCCGCAGCGATCAATCCCGTGAACCTGGTGGCCCTGGCGTTGCTGTCCACCAGCCGATTGGCGCTGGATGATCGCGCCATGGCGCGAGTGCTGGACCTGTACCTCGCACTGTTGCGCAAGGTTCCGTATTCGCCGCACACCACACTGCCGGAAGGCGATGGTCGCGCACTGATCGAACACGTGAAGGACATGGACTTGCTGTCCGAGCAGAGCGATGCCCTGGGCAAGATTCTGTATCTGGACGAGCAGAACGCCGTCCTGATGACCTACTACCGCAACAACGTGCTGCACATTTTTGCGTTGCCGGCACTGCTCGCGAGTTTCTTCCAGAGCGCGTCGCGCATGAACCGCGAGCAGATCCTGCGTTACACCCGCGCACTGTATCCGTACCTGCAATCGGAACTGTTCATTCGCTGGTCCATGGATGAACTGGACGCGGTGATCGACCAATGGCTGGAAGCGTTCGTTGAACAAGGCCTGCTGCGTTTCGAAAACGATGTCTACCTGCGCCCCGCACCAAGCTCACGGCATTTCGTGCTGCTGACCTTGCTGTCGAAGAGCATCGCCCAGACCTTGCAGCGCTTCTATATGACCGTGTCCCTGCTGCTCAACAGCGGCCAGAACAGCATCAGCGCCGAAGAACTCGAAGACCTGTGCACAGTCATGGCCCAGCGCCTTTCGATCCTCCATGGCCTGAACGCCCCCGAGTTCTTCGACAAGAGCCTGTTCCGTCACTTCATCCAGACGATGCTTGATCTGGAGGTGCTCAAGCGCGACGAAGCTGGCAAGTTGAGCTATCACGAATTGCTCGGCGAACTGGCCGAAGGCGCGGCCAAACGGGTGTTGCCGGCGGAGATTCGATTGTCGATCCGTCAGGTTGCGTTGCACCGCAGTGAAGATGCGGCGGATCAGGCTTAGTTGGGTCAACAGTAACTTCCTGACAACAACTATAAGAACAGGGACGTTCTTTTAGTTGTCCGATTATGGATTAATAGATCACTCCAAATAACCCACCACGATATGGATATCGCGATGAACTCATTAGATAACCCCACCCACTACATCACCCTGATATTTAGTTTGCCTGACGACTTTATGCCTCCCACCAGTGGTGAGGCCGAGACTTATATAAGCGTTCATACGGCAAACACTCAGTCCCCCATCAAAGTGGCGCAATCCCGTAAACCGATGCTGTACAGCGGCCGCTGGAACTTTTCATTTGCACACAGTTTTTCCGACGTCAGCGTCAAATACCGCGTGAGTGTCAGCATGACCCACAACGGTGTGCCACTCCTGATCGACCTGGACCACTTCATCATTGTTCACCGCACGCCACACCGCCAAACACTGCACCTGAGTCCGATCGGTCGCCTCTACATCCAGGCGCAAGAACCTCAAGCGGTGGAACCCGAACACGCGGTGACCATTGTTGCCCATGAGCACGACAATGCGACGGTGCAACTGACTCAAGTGCATATCAGTGAAGAAATGGCAGAGGCGTTTTATCTGGAGTACGATCCGGACACTGTTGTGCCCGGTAAACGCTACACCCTGACGGCGACTGAAAATGAATACCGCAATGCAATCGAAGTCTATCCCGGCTCTGTTGTATTAAAACCCTTCAGCAAAGCCTGATAACCTTCGCGCCCACAATAAACCGGCGAAACGGCTGTCAACATCCGTTCCTCCTCAACCCGAACAAGGAAGCTGCCATGTTCCGCCCTACCCTTCGCTTCGCCGGCCTCTGCGCAGGCTTGATGATCTCTGCCAGCGCACTGGCGCTGTCGTTCAGCGACCTGTCGCAAAAAGACGCCACCGGCGGCCTCAAGGATGCCCTGACCCAAGGCGCGCAACTGGCCGTGAAACAGCTCGGTACACCGGGTGGTTTCAGCAACAACCCGGACGTAAAAATCGGACTGCCGGGCAAACTCGGCAAGGTCGCCAGCAAGATGAAGCAGTTCGGTATGGGCGATCAGGTCGACGAACTGGAAGCCAGCATGAACAAAGCGGCTGAAACCGCCGTGACCCAGGCCCAGCCGATCCTCGTGGACGCGGTGAAGCAGATGAGCGTGGAAGATGCCAAGGGCATCCTCAGCGGCGGCAACGACTCCGCCACTCAATACCTGAACAAAACCAGTCGCGAGCAGATCCGCGCCAGGTTCCTGCCCATCGTCAAGCAAGCCACCGACCAGGTTGGCCTGGCCAAACAGTACAACACCTTCGCCGGTCAGGCGGCGACCATGGGCGTGCTGGATGCGAAGAACGCCAACGTTGAAAACTACGTCACCGAGCAGGCGCTGAACGGCTTGTTCGAGATGATCGGCAAACAGGAAGAAACCATCCGCCAGAACCCGGCAGCGGCGGCGACCAGTCTGGCGAAGAAGGTGTTTGGCACGCTGTAGCGTTCAGCGAATGCCACACAAGAAAAAGCCCGCGGACCTTTCAGGTTCAGCGGGCTTTTTACTTAAATGGCTTCCATGACGGATGAGGTGACGGGGGCGGGCCGTAAAAAGAACACCCACTCACGCCCCATCTTGCGCTTCTCAAACACCTTCAGATCAACCAACCCGTTCAAGGTCGCCGAAGCAGTGTTGTAAGAACAGTCCAGGTTCTCCTTCACATTGACCGCCGTAAATTCGTTGGCCATGCCGCTCTTGGCCACTTGATAGACGGCACGCTGCTTTTGGGTGAGCTGGTTGAAAAAACCGGATGCCATCAACCAGCGATCAAAGCGTTCGGTGTAAGCCAGACTGTTGCGATAGGCGCTGGTAAAACCACTGACCGCCCGAAGGATCACCGAACACTGGAAATCGATGAAGTAGGTCAGGTCCAGTTCATCGGCCTCGGTATTCAAATACGAGCGTCCGTATTTCACCGGCGCGTTGCGTAGCAAAATGCTGATCGCAATGTATCGAAAGGCCGAAAAGTCATTCTTGAACATGAACCAGTAAAACAGCGCCCGCGCGACACGCCCGTTGCCATCGCGAAAGGGATGCTCATAACCCAAAGCAAAATGCAGCGCGATGCCTTTGATCAGCGGATGAAGATAGTCCGCACGGTTGGGATCGTTGTGGGGTTGATTGATCCATTTCGACAGCACCTGTAACCGTGCCACCAGCCCCGCTGCGGGCGGCGGGGTATGCACGGTGTTGCCCTCGCCGTCCTGTACCACCACATCATCGTTGCCTCGCAATTCTCCCGGCGAGTACTGCACGTCGTCGATGCCCTCGACACCAACACGATGCATCGCGGTGATGAGCTCAACACTCAGAGGCTCATAACGCTGCTCCCAAGCAAAGGTCATCATTTGGTAATTGCCAATGACCATTCGCTCATCTGGCGTTCGCGGCTGGCGATGACGCTTGAGCATATCCTTGGCCACCCGAGTGGTCGTTGCCGCGCCTTCGAGCTGGCTGCTGCTGATGGCCTCGTCTTCGATCAGATCATTGAGCAGATAACTGAAATGTGCGCGCTCACCAATCTGGCTGGTCATGTATTCCAACGCAGCGGTTGTGGCTTGCCGATCGACGGCTGAAATAGCCTTCTGCGCCAGCGGTGTCAGCAGGAAGTTGCCCCACTGGACCGGCTCGCCCAAAGGTAGAAGGCTGGAATACTGAGCCGTGCGGGCTTTTTTGACCAAAGCCCAGCACAACCTGGAATCCAGTCCTGGTGCCCAGCGGTAACGCAATTCATCGAATGGAAGATAGCGCCCCTGGTCATCCAGCGGCTTGAGCAGGGCCAGGTAGTCCGAGAGGCGTTCCTTGTGGGGCGAGGTCATCAACAGGTCGAATACCGGATCGGTCCTCCCCGCCACAACAGGTGGTTTTTTCATGACGACTGTCTCAAAAACTCGTGAAATCGAGATTCGAGTACAGCATTCAGCCCCCTCTGACTCAATATCAGAGGGATCTGAAATACACGTAGGAAGTCAGACCGGTTCTTTCTTGACCCTGAACCACGCCGCATACAGCGCCGGCAGGAACAACAGCGTCAATGCCGTCGCCACGATCAGTCCCCCCATGATCGCCACCGCCATCGGCCCGAAGAATACACTGCGTGACAACGGGATCATGGCCAGCACCGCCGCGAGCGCGGTCAACACAATCGGGCGGAAGCGGCGCACGGTCGCCTCGATAATCGCTTGCCAGGGCTTGAGGCCTGCCGCGATGTCCTGCTCGATCTGGTCGACCAGAATCACCGAGTTGCGCATGATCATCCCGGACAACGCGATGGTCCCGAGCATGGCGACAAAACCGAACGGCTGACGGAACACCATCAGGAACAGCGTCACGCCGATCAGCCCCAACGGCGCGGTCAGAAACACCATTACCGTGCGTGAGAAACTGCGCAGTTGCAGCATCAGCAACGTCAGCACCACGACGATGAACAGCGGCACGCCGGCCTTCACCGAGTTCTGTCCGCGGGCAGAGTCTTCTACGGTGCCGCCCACGTCCAGCAAGTAACCGTCCGGCAATTCGGCGCGTATCGGATCAAGCGTCGGCATGATCTGCTGCACCAGTGTGGCCGGTTGTTCCTTGCCATAAATGTCGGCGCGAACCGTCACGTTAGGCAGGCGATTGCGGTGCCAGATGATGCCTTCTTCGAAGCCATATTCCAGCGTCGCGATCTGCGACAGCGCAACGCTGCGGCCGTTGTCGGTCGGCACCGCCAGGCTCGGCAGCAACGACAGCTCGGTGCGCTCGTGCAGGGTGCCGCGCAGCAGAATCTCGATCAACTCGTTGTCTTCGCGGTACTGGCTGACACTGGAGCCGGTCAGTGAACTTTGCAGGAATTTCGACAAGTTCGCCGTGCTCACGCCAAGCGCTCGGGCGCGGTCTTGATCGACGTTCAGGTACACCACTTTGCTGGGCTCCTCCCAGTCCAGGTGCACGTTGACCACGTGCGGATTCTCGCGAACCTTGGCCGCCACTTTACGGGCCAGTGCGCGAACTTCTTCGATGTGCTCACCGGTCACCCGGAACTGCACTGGATAACCAACAGGCGGCCCGTTCTCAAGACGCGTGACCCGTGAACGCAGGGCCGGAAATTGTTCGTTGAGGGTTTCGATCAACCAGGTGCGCAGGGTCTCACGCTCCTCAATGGTCTTGGCCAGAACCACAAACTGCGCGAAGCTCGCCGCAGGCAGTTGTTGATCCAGCGGCAGGTAAAAACGCGGTGAACCGGTGCCGACGTAAGCCACGTAATTGTCGATACCGGCGTGATCGTTCAACAAGCCTTCAAGACGTTTGACTTCGTCGGCGGTGTTGCTCAGGGACGCGCCTTCGGCCAGTTTCAAATCGACCATCAGCTCCAGTCGACCCGACGCCGGGAAGAATTGCTGCGGCACGAAGCGGAACAACACCACAGAGGCAACGAACATCATGATCGTCAGCACGATCACCGTTTTGCGGCGGTGCACGCACCACTCCACCAGACGTCTGACCCGCTGATAGAACGGCGTGCCGTAAGGGTCAGGCTGACCCGTGCCATGTTTGGCGGCGTGAATTTTCGCCAGATCCGGCAGGAGTTTTTCCCCCAGGTACGGCACGAACACCACAGCGGCCACCCACGAGGCCAGCAACGCAATGGTCACCACCTGGAAAATCGAGCGGGTGTATTCGCCGGTGCCCGACTGCGCAGTGGCAATCGGCAGGAACCCGGCGGCGGTGATCAGCGTACCGGTGAGCATCGGGAATGCGGTGCTGGTCCAGGCATAACTGGCCGCTTTGACGCGGTCGAAGCCCTGCTCCATTTTGATCGCCATCATTTCCACGGCGATGATCGCGTCGTCCACCAGCAAACCCAACGCCAGCACCAGCGCACCAAGGGAAATCTTGTGCAGGCCGATCCCCAGGTAATACATGCAAGCAAAAGTCATCGCCAACACCAGCGGAATCGCCAGCGCCACCACCATGCCGGTACGCACGCCGAGTGAGAAAAAGCTCACCAGCAACACAATCGCCAAGGCTTCGACCAGCACTTGAACGAATTCGCCGACCCCGGTTTTCACCGCGGCAGGTTGATCCGATACTTTGCGCAGTTGCATGCCGGCCGGAAGGTTTTTCTGGATGCGGTCGAACTCGACTTCCAGGGCCTTGCCCAGCACCAGAATGTCGCCGCCGTCCTTCATCGCGACGGCCAGACCGATGGCGTTTTCCGCCATGAAGCGCATGCGCGGCGCTGGAGGATCGTTGAAGCCACGGCGAACGTCCGCCACATCGGAAATGCGGAACGTACGATCACCGACACGGATAGGGAAGTTCTTGATCTCGTCGACTGTCTGAAAATTCCCCGAGACCCGTAGCTGCAAGCGCTCACTGGTGGTTTCGAAGAACCCCGCCGTCGACACTGCGTTCTGCTCTTCCAACGCTTGCTGCACAGCGGCCAACGGCAAGCCTAGGGTGGCGAGTTTGACGTTGGAGAGATCGATCCAGATCTTCTCGTCCTGCAGCCCGAGCAACTCGACTTTGCCTACGTCCTTGACCCGTTGCAGCTGGATCTGGATACGGTCGGCGTAATCCTTCAACACCGCATAGTCAAAACCGTCGCCCGTCAGGGCGTAGATATTGCCGAAGGTGGTGCCGAATTCATCGTTGAAAAAAGGCCCCTGAATGCCCGGCGGCAGGGTGTGACGGATGTCGCTGATCTTCTTGCGGACCTGATACCAGAGCTCGGGAATGTCGACCGAGTGCATGGAATCGCGAGCGATAAACGTCACTTGGGACTCACCCGGGCGCGAGAACGAGACGATGCGCTCGTACTCGCCGGTTTCCATCAGCTTCTTCTCAATGCGCTCGGTCACCTGGCGCGACACTTCCTCGGCCGTGGCCCCCGGCCAATTGGTGCGTATAACCATCGCCTTGAAGGTAAAAGGCGGGTCTTCGCTTTGGCCGAGTTTGGTGTAGGACAGTGCGCCGACGATTGCCAGCAAAAGCATCAGAAACAGTACGATCTGGCGATTACGCAACGCCCATTCGGAAAGGTTGAAGCGCATCGGGGATTACTCCTTGTCCGCCAGATTGACCACGCGATTGGAGCGATCCACCGGGCGCACTTGCTGCCCGTCATGAAGCACATGAACACCGGCGGCCACGACCCAGTCGCTGGCGTTCAGGCCTTCGAGCACCGGCACGGTTTTCTCGCCGAACGCACCGACCCGCACCGGGGCTTTTTTCAAGGTGTTATTGGCGTTGAGTACCCAAACGTACGTCGCGCCGTTTTCTGCGGTGACGGCCGACAAAGGCACCGACAACGCCACCACTTCAGCAGTCTGGATAAACACCCGGGCGCTCTGGCCGAGTTCAGCGGTGACCTTGCCGGAGGTGAACGCGATGCGCGCGGCAAAGGTGCGCGACTTCGGATCGGCCGCCGGTGACAACTCACGAATGCGGCCACTGAAACGTTGATCGGGCTGAGTCCAGAGTTCTACCGACACCGGCTGCCCGACCTTGAAGCGACCGAAGCTCTGTTCCGGCAGGCTGATCAACACTTCACGTTCGCCATCGGTGGCAATGGTGAACACGGTTTGCCCAGCGGCCACCACTTGCCCGACTTCCACAGCCCGTTTGGCCACCACGCCATCCTGAGGCGCGCGCAGCACCGCGTAACTTGCCTGGTTGGTCGAGACGTTGAATTCGGCTTTGATTTGGTTGAGGCGTGCTTCACCGGATCGGTAAAGGTTTTCGGCGTTGTCGTACTGCGAGCGGCTGACCATCTGACGATCCATCAGGGTCTTGTAGCGATCCCGCTCGGCGCGTACCAGGCTCAGATTGGCCTCGGCGGCGGCGACCTGGGCGCGGGCGGCATCCAGTTGCAGGCGTACGTCTTGCGGATCGAGTTCGGCCAGAGGTTGGTCGGCCTTGACGCGCTGCCCTTCCTCGACCAGTCGTCGGCTGACCTTGCCGCCAATGCGGAACGCCAGGTCCGGCTCATAACGAGCCCGTACTTCACCGGGATAGCTTTCCATCGCCTGCGCCGAAGGCTCTGGCTGAACCACCATGGCCGGGCGCACGCTGACTTGAGGCGCCTCTTCGTGACCACACGCAGACAGAAAAAAAGCCAGGGACACTGGCAACGCGAGGGGCAAGGCATAGCGGAACATGGTGAAGGACCTTTCGCTAATGGTGCTTGGAATAATTATACTGACGAGTATGTTATTAATAGCAAACTCACCAGTCCAGTAATAAAAGCGAATATGCCGAACAATCTTTCAGCACCCAATGGCCCAGGCAGACCCAAGGATTTGGCCAAGCGCCAGGCCATTCTCGATGCGGCGAAAACACTGTTTCTGACCAAGGGCTATGCCAACACCAGCATGGATGCCGTCGCAGCTGAGGCCGGTGTGTCAAAGCTGACCGTGTACAGCCACTTCAACGACAAGGAGACGCTGTTCTCCACCGCCGTTGTCGCCAAATGCGAGGAGCAGCTACCAACGCTGTTTTTTGAACTGCCGGACGGCGTTGCGGTAGAAACGATACTGCTGAACATCGCACGCGGTTTCCATCAACTGATCAACAGTGATGAATCGGTGAACCTGCACCGATTGATGATGAACCTGGGCAGCCAGGACCCGAAACTCGCGCAGATCTTCTTCGAAGCCGGGCCGCAACGCATGCTGCATGGCATGGAGCGGTTGCTGGCCAAGATTGATCAAAGTGGTGTGTTGAGCATCGATAAACCGCGCAATGCGGCCGAGCACTTTTTCTGCCTGCTCAAGGGCGCGGGGAATTTTCGGTTGCTGTATGGCTGCGGCGAACCTGTAGTCGGGGACGCGGCCGAGGAGCACGTGCAGGAAGTGGTGGGGTTATTTATGCGGGCTTATCGACCCGAGCCAGCCTGATAGAAATCGGGGGTCTGGTCTGGCGCCTTCGCGAGCAGGCTCACTCCTACACTGGATCTATGCAACACCGTAAATCCCCTGTAGGAGTAAGCCTGCTCGCGAAGGCGACTCGGTTTTAAGGCTTGAGCGCCTTCTTCGGATAAATGTCATACCGGCTGGATTTACCGTCCAACGCATGACTCGGTTTCGGCCCGGCAATGCAGGGCGCCTTGCGCGGCCGCTTGACCACCACCCGATGACTGGCCAGCGCTAGCGCGGCTTCCAGTAGTGCTGGCGCATCCGGGTCATCGCCCACCAACGGCCGGAACAGACGCATTTCCTTTTTCACCAACGCGGTTTTCTCACGGTGCGGAAACATCGGGTCGAGGTAGATCACCTGCGGCGGCTCGCCCTCCCAATTGCGCATCACCTCAATGGAATTGCCCTTGAGCAAATGCATCCGCGCCACGATGGGCGCCACGTCGAAATCTTCCGCTCCGCGCGCCAGGCCATCCTCAAGCAAGGCCCCGATCAGCGGCTGACGTTCGATCAGACTCATCTCGCAGCCCAGGCTCGCCAGCACGAACGCATCCTTGCCCAGCCCCGCCGTGGCATCCAGCACGCGGGGACGCACGCCCTGCGCGATGCCAACGGCCTTGGCGATCATCTGCCCCGTGCCGCCACCGAACAACCGGCGATGAGCCGCCCCGCCTTCGACGAAGTCCACCCGCACCGGGCCCGGCGCATCCGCCCCAAGCTGTTGCAACTGCAAACCCTGCTCGCCGACCTGCAAGGCAAACTCGCCATCATCCACTTGCAGCGGTAAGCCCAGGCGCTCGGCCCATTGCTCGGCTTGTGGCTGAAAGGTCGTGCCCAAGGCCTCGACATGGATGCGGCAAACCGCCGGTTGATCAATCATCGGAAAACACGCTCAAAAAATTAATGATCGGCAAAAACGGCCGATAACAAAACTAACGGGCATTTTGCCAGAGCTGAGCGTCGACCGAGAGAAATGTCAGACTTTCAACCCACAATCACAGGTTTTATCTCGCCCTACGGCGATTACAACCTGCGAAACACCCAGGCGTTGGGCGGTGTCAGTCACCTGTGGCAAGATTTTTTTGCCCGGGCGATGGCCGATCAGCCGGGTGACGGGGTTCCTGAATCGCTCAAATTTCCACCGGTTGATCTGGAAAGCCCGGTCGAACCCACGGTGGGCAGCGAGTTGTTGGCGCACATCGTCTCGCAGCGTGAATGCAACGTGACAGAAACCGTGGTTCGCCCGCCAGAGCCGCTGTTCTTGCCGATTGCCGAGTTCGAAATGGACCTGGCCGACAAACCGGCCCCACCCTTCCCGCCGGAAGAAATCGTCGCTCAGCAAAAACAGCAGGACTTCGAAAGCGGCTGGGTCCGTCCAATCGTGCTCACCGCCGGTCAACCTGTACCGCAAGCTGGCCCGGCGCCACAACCGCGCCCGCTGCACCTGCCGATCGCCGAATTCGAAATGGACCTGCTCGACAAACCGTTCCCGCCGTTCTCCCCCGAAGAGCTGGTGGAACAACAGAAACAGTTCGATTTCGATAACGGTTGGGCTCGCCCGATCGTTCTGCAAAACCTGCGCATCGCCGCCTGACCTTCAATAACAGGCCCTCAGCGACACCCCATCGTCAGCCTTTGAACAGTTGATTGGCCTTCGCGTACGGCATGGATCGCGAGGTAAACCCGAAGGTGCCCGATGTTTTGATCTCTTCGGCCGCACGGAAAAACTCGCCATACGCTGCCAACGCCAGCGCCGAACCGACGCTGATACGTTTGACGCCCATCTCGCTCAACTGCTCGACCGTCAACTTGAGCCCGCCAGACATCAACACATTGACCGGTTTGGGCGCCACGGCACGAACCACCGCCAAGACGTCTTCGGCACTGCGCAGTCCCGGTGCGTAGAGCACGTCGGCCCCCGCCTCGGCGAACGCCTGCAAGCGGCGGATGGTGTCGGCGAGATCGGGATTGCCGTGCAGGAAGTTCTCGGCACGCGCGGTCAGCATGAAGGGGAAAGGCAGGCTGCGCGCCGCGGCCACGGCGGCTTCAACGCGCGCCACCGCATGTTCGAAACAGTAGATCGGCGCCGCTTCACGGCCCGTGGCATCTTCGATAGAACCGCCGACCGCACCGGCCTCAGCCGCGCGCAGAATGCTCTTGGCGCATTCGACGGGGTCATCGGCAAAGCCATTTTCCAGATCCACCGCCACGGGCAGATTCGTCGCTGCGACAATCGCGCGGACATTTGCCAGCGTATCGTCCAGAGCCATTGCGCCATCGGGGCGCGCATTGGAAAAGGCATAACCGGCACTGGTGGTGGCCAGCGCCTCGAAGCCGAGACTGGCGAGCATTTTCGCCGAGCCGGCGTCCCACGGGTTGGGAATGACAAAAGCCCCGGCGCGTTCGTGCAGTGCTTTGAACGCCTGGGCTCGAAGGGTTTGCGCATCCATTGGGCAGGCTCCTGAAAAGGGGAAAAAACCGCCTCAGAGCAAGCCAAGTTGCTCCACTGCGGGTTCTCTGTATAGCTCAGGCAGCGGCGGCAGGCCAGGCAAACGCAGCATCAGTTGTGCGTGAAAACGTTGCGCCAGCTTGGCGGCCAGCAGGTTGTCTGCGGTGTGCAGGAAGATGTACGGCGTACGGCCCTCTTCGATCCACGCGGCGATTTTCTCGACCCACGGCACCAGGAACGGATCGTTGGCTTCCAGCTGCGGATGGCCGATGAAGCGCACTTGCGGGAATTGTGTGAACGCCGCCGGACGTGGCGGCACTTTGGGCTTTTTCGATTGGGCGTGGAGCACCGACGGATCGGTCGACACACAACTGAACAGCGCTCGCGGATCGAGGCAGATGCGCTCGACACCGCGATCCATCAACAATCGATTGAGCATTCGCTCGGCATCGCCTTTGGCGAAGAACGCGTCATGGCGCACCTCGACGGCCAGAGGTCGCTCCAGCCCATCAATGAAAGCGGCCAGTTCCGGCAACCGTTGCGGCGTGAAGCTTTTCGACAATTGCAGCCACAACGGCGAAACCCGCGCGCCCAAAGGGCTGAGCAACTTCACGAAAGTTTCGGCGGCGGTCAGTTGTTCGCGCAGGTCACCACCATGGCTGATGTCACCGGGGAACTTGGCGGTAAAACGAAAGTGTTCGGGCATGACCTCGGCCCAACGCTGCACAGTCGAGGCAGCCGGGCTCGCGTAGAAGGTCGTATTGCCTTCTACGGCATTGAATACTTGGGTATAGAAATTTAGAAATTCAGCAGGTTTGGCGTCTGGCGGATAGAGGTAATCGCGCCAGGCGTTTTCGCTCCAGGACGGGCAGCCGAGGTAGTAAGGCTGCCCCATCAGATGTACAGGTCGAGGCCCAGCACATCCGTATCCCAATCGACAAAAGTGGCCGTGCTCAGGTAGCTGGCGAGTGCCGTAGCAACGCTTTTGCTCATGGCGCGGTGGTAGATCATGTCTTGTTGGCGAGCCGGGAGATTGCTCAGGCGTTGCGCAGAGGCTTTGGCGGCACGGGCAGCCATTTGCTCTTCGGATGGAATTTCCAGCTCGCCGTCGATATCAACGTAATCGTCTTCCGCCACAGGGCCTTTGCGAGCCTTGCGCTTGATGGGGTAGGACTGAGAGGAAACGCCGTCTATACGCATGAGTACATGTCCGGTATCAGTGATGGCAGTTTAGTGGCGCATTTCCCACTTCGCAAACCGCCGAGTGATAACTAGAACACAGAAAACGGAAAAGGTTTAAAAGCGGGAGGTATAAATCGACGATTGGCTGCGCTGGGTAGATCGCCATCGCGGGCAAGCCACGCTCCCACAGGATTTGTGTGGTTCACAAAATCTGCGGTTGGCTCAAAACTGTGGGAGCGTGGCTTGCCCGCGATGGCACCCACTCGGTGCCGGAAATCAGCGCGCTTTGGGCGTCGCCACTTTGTCGCGCAGGTAAACCGGCTGAGCCTGATCCGCGACAATCGCCTCGCCGCGCTCCCAGGCAAACCGCGCCAGTGTCAGCAGGTCTTCGGCATGCGGCAGCATGCCCGCGTCCTGCCCGGTCAGGTTCACGGCAATGCGCTCGGCATAACCCCAACCCGTGCCGGCACCGAACCACTCACCGCTGGCATCCGCCGGCAACGCCGCCGCTTCGGGTGGCAACACGGCTTCATTGCCCGCCAGGCGCATTTCCCCGGCCGTTTCGCGATAGCAGCCCCAGTACACTTCATCCATCCGCGCGTCGATTGCCGCGGCGACCTGGCTCACACCGTGTTCGCGATAGGCGCGTTGCGCCAGTACGGCCAGGTTCGACACCGGCAACACCGGGCGATCCAGCGCAAACGCCAGGCCCTGGACCACGCCGATGGCGATTCGCACACCCGTAAAGGCGCCGGGCCCGCGACCAAATGCGATAGCGTCGACGGCTTGCAAGGTGGTCCCGGCGTCGGCGAGCAATTGCTGGAT
Source organism: Pseudomonas sp. B21-040 (assembly GCF_024748695.1). Classification (NCBI taxonomy): domain Bacteria; kingdom Pseudomonadati; phylum Pseudomonadota; class Gammaproteobacteria; order Pseudomonadales; family Pseudomonadaceae; genus Pseudomonas; species Pseudomonas sp. B21-040. The sequence continues at coordinate 1,180,423 of NZ_CP087176.1, read as the reverse complement.
CATCGGCAACAGCTTCTGGGCATGCAGGCGCGGAATCACCTCGTAATGGCTCGTGACTTTGCCGTCATGCAGCAAGGCAACGGAGCAAGCTTCGGTCGCGGTGTCCAGGGCCAGCAAGGTGCTCATCGATGTATCCGTAAGAGAATTCAGAAAAAGTTCGCCAGTATAAACAACTACGGCCCGCAAGCGGGCCGTAGAAGATGAAGCGGTTATCAGCTCAGTGCTTCAAGCACCTTGGCCGTGATCGCTTCAACCGAACCGACGCCAGGGATGTGGCTGTACTTCGGCTTGCCATTGGCAGCGGACAGATTCTGGTAGAACGCTACCAGCGGCTTGGTCTGGGAGTGGTAGACCGACAGGCGATGACGCACGGTTTCTTCGGTGTCGTCCTTGCGCTGCACCAGCTCTTCACCGGTGATGTCGTCCTTGCCGGCAATTTTTGGCGGGTTGTAGACGATGTGGTACACGCGGCCGCTGGCTTCGTGAACGCGGCGACCGGCGATGCGCTGGACGATTTCTTCGTCTTCGACGGCGATTTCGACCACGGCATCCAGTTCGACGCCAGCGGTTACCAACGCTTCAGCCTGAGGAATGGTGCGCGGGAAACCGTCGAACAGGAAACCCTTGGCGCAGTCGGCTTGAGCGATACGGTCCTTGACCAGTGCGATGATCAGGTCATCGGAGACCAGACCGCCAGCATCCATGATGCCCTTGGCCTTGAGGCCCAGCTCAGTGCCGGCCTTGACGGCTGCACGCAACATGTCGCCAGTGGAGATTTGCGGAATGCCGAATTTCTCGGTGATGAACTGTGCCTGAGTACCTTTACCGGCCCCGGGAGCTCCCAGCAGAATGACGCGCATCGATGTGCTCCTCAATTTTTTATATGGATATCGTCAGATTCGCCTCGTGGGGCCAATCTCAAAAATAGGGTCGTGGCCGCCCAAACGGCCAAAGGCTGCTCAAGATACACAGCAGTTCCTGCCCACACAAGCCGCCGAAAGTCGGAGAAACCGGCGCCTGTCATGCCCCTTCGATGAAGTGCTCCAAGTCGCAACCCCATCATTAACTGTCGCCTGACCGACCTTTCAACACCTTCACCGACAGGCACCCGACGCCTGCGCCGAGTGCCTCGCCCCACGGCAAAAACCTTAGCCGGTATTTCGCAAACCGGCGGCAATCCCCGCCACAGACACCAGCAGCGCCTGTTCTACAGGGCTGCCCTGCGCCACGTCCTGTTGCCGCGAACGTGCCAGCAACTCCGCCTGCAATAGATGAAGCGGGTCGAGGTAAGTGTTGCGTAACCGGATGAATTCAAGGGTGTCTGGGCTATGTGCCAGCAGCTGCGACTGACCGGTCAACCCCAGCACCACTGCGCAGGCCTGCGACAATAGGTCGCGTAAATGCACACCTAAAGGAAGCAAATCCGGCTCGACCAGGCGTTCATCGTAGGATCGGGCGATGTCAGCGTCCGCTTTGGCCAGGACCATTTCCAGCATGTCGATGCGGGTGCGGAAGAACGGCCATTGCTCACGCATCTGCCCTAACAACTCGCCTTCACCGCGCTCCAGCGCCTTGCTCAATGCCGCTTCCCAACCCAACCAGGCCGGTAACATCAGGCGGGTCTGGGTCCAGCCGAAAATCCACGGAATGGCGCGCAGGCTTTCGATCCCGCCGGCGCGGCGTTTGGCCGGGCGGCTGCCCAACGGCAAACGTCCCAGTTCCTGTTCAGGGGTCGACTGGCGGAAATACTCGACGAATTGCGGGTTCTCCCGCACCACAGCGCGGTACGCCTTGACGCCATCGTCGGCCAGTTCGTCCATCAAATGACGCCATGCCGGCTCAGGTGGCGGCGGTGGCAGCAGGGTCGCTTCCAGCACCGCCGCCAGGTACAGATTGAGGTTTTGCTCGGCGATGTCCGGCAGGCCGAATTTGAATCGAATCATTTCCCCTTGCTCGGTGGTGCGGAAACGCCCCGCGACCGACCCCGGTGGCTGCGACAGAATCGCCGCATGCGCCGGACCGCCACCACGCCCCACGGTGCCGCCGCGACCATGGAACAACAACAATTCCACTTGCTGTTCACGGCAGATGTCGACCAGACGCTCCTGCGCCCGGTACTGCGCCCATGCCGCAGCGGTCGTGCCGGCATCCTTGGCCGAGTCGGAGTAACCGATCATCACTTCTTGCGGGCCTTGCAAGCGCGCGCGATAGCCCGGCAGCAGCAACAGTTTTTCGATCACCGGACCAGCGTTATCAAGGTCGGCCAGGGTTTCGAACAACGGCACCACGCGCATCGGCCGCAGTACGCCGGCCTCTTTGAGCAGCAGTTGCACGGCGAGCACGTCGGACGCGGCGCCGGCCATGGAAATCACGTACGAACCGAGCGATGCACCGGGGGCGGCGGCCACTTCCCTGCAGGTCGCCAGCACTTCGGCGGTGTCGGCCGACGGTTTGAAGTACGCCGGCAGCAATGGCCGACGATTATTCAGTTCACGCATCAGAAACTCGATGCGCACATCCTCGCTCCAGTCTTCGTAGCGACCCAGGCCCAGGTAATCGGTGATTTCGGTCATGGCCGAGGTGTGCCGCGACGAATCCTGACGCACATCGAGGCGCACCAGAAACAGGCCGAACGTCACCGCCCGGCGCAGGCAATCGAGCAACGGGCCATCGGCGATCACCCCCATGCCGCACTCATGCAGCGAGTGGTAGCACAGCTCCAGCGGATCCAGCAGTTCGCGGTTGTTTTGCAGTACATCGGGCGGTGCGGGGGTGGCGGTCGTCAACGACGCATGCGCCCAGTTGCGCGTCGCACGCAAGCGTTCACGCAGCTGTTTGAGCACGGCGCGATACGGCTCGGCGCTGTCCCCGGCCTTGGCTTTCAACGCCTCGCTGGCTTGTTGCATCGACAGCTCGGCCGCCAGTTGATCGACATCACGCACATACAAATCGGCCGCCATCCAGCGCGCCAGCAACAACACTTCACGGGTGACGGTCGCGGTCACGTTGGGGTTGCCATCGCGGTCGCCGCCCATCCACGAGGCGAAGCGAATCGGCGCGGCCTGTAGCGGCAAGCGCAGGCCGGTAGCGTCATACAGGGCTTTATCGGCCTTGCGCAGGTAATTGGGGATCGCCTGCCACAGCGAATGTTCGATCACCGCGAAGCCCCACTTGGCTTCGTCTACCGGCGTCGGGCGGGTGCGGCGGATTTCTTCGGTATGCCAGGCTTCGGCGATCAGGCGCTGTAGTTTCGCGTGGATCTGTTCGCGTTCGGCCGGGGTCAGGTCGCGGTGATCTTGTGCGGCCAGTTGCGCGGCGATGGCATCGTACTTCTGGATCAGTGTGCGGCGCGCCACTTCGGTGGGGTGCGCGGTCAGCACCAGCTCGATGTCCAGTCGCCCCAATTGCCGGGCCAGGGAATCGGCACTGTGGCCTTCGGCGCGCAAGCGAGCGAGCAGTTCCGGCAGCACGCGCGCCTCGAACGGCGCGGGTTGCGACGCTTCGCGGCGGTGAATCAGCTGATATTGCTCGGCAATGTTGGCCAGGTTGAGAAACTGGTTGAACGCCCGCGCCACCGGCAGCAATTCGTCTTCGCTCAATTGGTTGAGGCTGGCGCTCAGTTCGGCGTCCACCGAACCGCGACGGTCGGCCTTGGCGCCCTTGCGGATCTGCTCGATCTTGTCGAGAAAGCCGTCCCCGTACTGTTCACGAATGGTGTTGCCCAGCAGCTCACCCAACAGGTGAACGTCTTCGCGCAAGCGTGCATCAATATCGGTCATCAGCAGTTCTCCAGCAAAAAATCCGGGCGGCCATGAACATCATGCTTTGCCCAAGAGTGCCGCCGTAAAGCCGTTCTTACAAGCAAACGACGAAGGGACTTTAAACTCACGGCGCAGAAGCTAGTCTGAAGAGGAAGCCGCACAACGGCTTTCGCCGGCCACTGCCGGACTCTGAAACGGCCTGCCACGAGCAGGAACGCATTGAGGTCACTATGAAAATTCGCGAGCTTGCCCAGCATTGGGAAGAAAACGCCAAGGGTCGCCTGACCGAGACGGGCTACACGATTCATCTGGACGTGGAGGCCGCCGCACGGCTGGCGGCGATCACCGAGATGTACCCCAAACGCCAACCCGAAGAACTGCTGGGCGAGTTGATCGGCGCCGCTCTGGAAGAGCTCGAAAAAAGCTTTCCGTACGTGAAGGGCTCGACGGTTGTGGCCACCGATGAAGAAGGTGACCCGCTGTACGAAGACGTCGGTCCGACGCCGCGTTTTCTCGCGTTGTCCCGTCGTCATCTGCACGATTTGTCGGCTGGTAACGACAAGCAAAAACACTGATCCAGCCGCGATGAAACGGTGGGAGCGAACGTGCTCCCACACTGGATCTTGGGTGATGACAAATCCCGGTTACTGTTCCAGTTTCTGCGGGGTTTCCTGGCCCATGCAGCGCACGGCTTTTTTCTTGCTGTCGATCAGCACACCGGTCAGGCCTTTTTGCTCGGTGTCGAACAATACCAGCACGCCGTCGACGCATTGCGCGACCTGGGCCGCCGGTTCCAGCGAGACTTTGTAGTCTTCGCCCGGAATGGTTTTAAGCATCGTGAATTCGTTGAGCAGCAACGCATCCTCAGGCTTGGCGAAATGCAGGTAGCCGTACCACCACAGGGCACCGACAGTGCCGAGGATGCTGCAGATACCGGTGATGATCAGCGGGATGGCGTTACGTTCTTCACTCATTGCGGACTCTCTGGTGGTTCATCTTCAGAATGTTTGGGCGCCGGGTAATTGGGGATTTCACCCAGGCGGCGCAGGCCGTTGAAATGCTGCGGATCGTCGAGATAACGCAACATGACGGTTCGCCAGACCGGGTCGGCGAACGTCTGCACATGCCCCCCTCGGGTCAGTTGCAGCACCCGTGGCGGCGGCGCAGCTTGATACAGACGGATGCCGTTGGAAAGGGGCACGATCGGATCGTCGATGCTGTGGTAGAGCAGTTTCGGTACGCCGTTGAGCTGTGGCATCGAGTTGATCGCGCTGTCGCCGTCCGGCACCAGCCACGACAACGGCACCTGGACTGGCCAGGTCAACCATGAGGTACTCAGGGCAAACTGGCCAACACTTCGATAGCTGGCGGGCGCACCGTCAAGGACCAGCGCCTTGAGTTGCTTCTGGCGCTCAGGGTGGTGAACAAGGTAGTGCACGGCCATCGAGCCACCGAGGCTTTGACCGAGCAGGATCAATGGTTTGCCTTTGACCTCGGGTGCCTGATCGAGCCATTTGAACGCCGCGTCTATGTCCAGATAGAGTGCCGGCAGGCTCGGCTTCCCTTCGGATAAACCATAGCCGCGATAGTCGATCAGCAGCACTTGATAGCCTTCCTTGGGCAACCACCAGCTCCCCCCAGATGCATCGGCAGGTTGCCACCGTTGCCGTGTAAATGCAGGACAGTACCTTTGACCTTGACACCCTTTTTCGCCGGCAGCCACCAGGCATTCAGCTTGACGCCGTCGGCGGTGACCAGGGTGACATCGCGGTACTCGAGATCAGCTTTTTCCGGGGTGAACAACTGCCCGGGCTCAGGGTAGAACAGCAGCGAACTGCAACCGCTCAAGGTCAGAAGCAGACAAACAATGCCGAGGAATCTCATCCGTTGAAACCTCGCGAGAATAAGGGTTGAAACACTGGGTCTGTAGGAGCCGAGCTTGCTCGCGATAGCGGTATGTCAGGCGATACACAGGTTGAATGTAATTGCGCCATCGCGAGCAAGCTCGGCTCCTACAGGGGATCTCATGGTTCACAGGATGTTGGAGTAATCCGCCTCGATCCGGTCCAGGCTCAGGTGGTTGAGGAAGTTGGAGAAGCACATCCACGCTGACAGCGCGTTCAGGTCGCGGAACTGTTCGGGCAAGTACTTGGGTGGCACCACCAATCCTTCATCGACCAACTGGCGCAAGGTGCGCATGTCTTCCAGCGTGGTCTTGCCGCAAAACAGTAGCGGTATCTGCTCCAGCTTGCCTTTGCGCACCGCCAACTGAATGTAGTTGTAAATCATGATGAAGCCCTTGAGGTAGGACAAGTCTTTGGTAAATGGCAGACCTGTCGGCACCGAGCCACGGAAAACGCGACTGGTGTTGCTGTAGCTCTCGGGCATTTCAAACCCTTGCTCACGGAAAAACTCGAACACCTGCAGGAAGTCCGCGCCCTCCTCCACCATGTGAATGGCGCGGGTGCGGTTGGTCAGTTTGCGCAGGCGACTCGGGTAGGACGCGAAGGTGATGATTTCCATCAGGATCGCCAGGCCTTCCTGCGTCACCGTCGAGGACGGCGGGCCCTTGGCCAGAAAAGTGCAGATCGGCTGGTTCAGACCATTGAGCGTGGTGCCTACGTGCACCAGCCCTTCGTGAACCTCCAGGGCTCGCACGTCGCGGTCGTTGAACATCGCGTCGGTGCGGATCTTGATGTAGTCGGCCCCCGCTGCCGCATCGGCGACGATGCCGTCGGACTCAAACACCCGAATGGTTTCCTCGGCCTCGCCAAACACCTTGTTCAAACGATGCTGCAGCATCGCGACAGCGTCCTTGGCGGTCAACGTCTTCGGTTCATCCTTGAGATCGCCACGGCCATCAATATTGTTCAGGTAATCGGAGAGCATCAGGCCCAGGTCGGACAAGGTCGGGTCGCCAGCGTGAAACGCATCGGACGCGGCGCCATACAGCTCCTGGGAAATCAGCCCGAAATCCTCGGTGCCGCGCGCTTCGAGCATGCGCACCACCATGCGGTATTCCTTGCACATGCGACGCATGATCTGGCCGACCGGATTGAACTGGCCGAGCTGGCGGGTGATGTCGCGCTCGATGTTCTGGAACTCCAGTTTCACCTGGCTGGAATCGAACGCCAGCGGCCGATTCAGGTAATAGTCACGGTCCACGGCAGGCAATTCCTTGCCCTTGGCCTTGAGAAATTTCTGACGGATAGTGTCGTCCCACTTGACCGCATCAAGGACCCGAATCGGCGTCTGCGCCAGCACAATGCGATCGGACAAAATGCGTATCGTCTGCTGGTAATCGTCCACCCGAAACTCCTGTAGAAAAGCCGTTATGTACTGGGTTTATTTGCGTTTGGCCATGCGCTGATAGCGCACCGCTTCGACGAAGACATCGGAATTGGCCGGATCGTCGAGGTAAGTAAACACCTGATCCATCGAGTTGTTGACCAATACGCCGTCGCCGTCATCGGTCTGGAAGTCTTCGCCACTCAAGACTTTTTGTCCGAGGGCCTGGTTGATCTGCTCGAGGTCGAGGTTGTAGACCACCAGTTCATGTTGTTCAGTGAGCTCGAAACCGGCAATGGTGAAATGCCCGCCGAATTTGGCCGGCACCTTCGCCGACAAGTACCAGCGGCTGCCATGGCGCGAGACGGTGAAGGGATAGGCTTCACGTTCGCCGGGGGTTGCCTTGAAGTAACTGACCGCCTGATAGCGATTGTCGCCGATGCGCGTCAACTCAAGGTTCATCGGTTCGCCCCAGGCGTTGGTGCTGGTCCATTTGCCGAGTAAACCTTTGGGCGCGGGGTCGCTTGCGGGCAGAGGCTCCTTGAAGGTCACCAGACAGCCACTGAGCAGCAACAACGACAAGGCGATCACTACGCCACGCCAGGCTTTCATTCAACACTCCCTATGAACACACGCAGCCCTGAACTGAACACCTGCCCCTGTGGGAGCGAGCTTGCTCGCGATAGCGGTGTGTCAGCCAACAGAGATGTTGAATGTCAGGCCGTCATCGCGAGCAAGCTCGCTCCCACAGGGTTTTGTGGCGTCCTCAGGGATTACACCGACGCGAGTACCAAGTGCATGTAACGATTGAGGATACCGAGCATTTCTTCTTCGCCCACAGGCTCCGCGTCGTTGAGCAAGCCCTGATACTCCATCCGTCCGATAATCGCCGTCAACACTTTGGCATCCTCTTGTGGCTCACGAGAACCCAATACCTCGAAAAGCTGGCACGTGCCCTGAAGGAGGATTTGCTGATGCGAGCGCACCAGTTCCGCCAGGCGCGGGTTCAACAAGGCCTCCTGACGGAACGCCTGTTCCGCCATCAAGTGTTCGCGACGGTTGATCAATTGCCGGTGAACGTAGTCCGCCATCAGTCGAGCGATATCGTCCGCCAGTTGCGCGCGAGCCTGCGGGCTGCCGTCGCCGCTGACCACCATCTCGCGCAGCAGGCCTTCGTTGTTCACCCACAACTTGGCCATGAACGCCGCACTGCGTTCCACGTATTGAGCGAAGGTATCGGTGAGCAAGTCATCGATATCCTTGAAGTAATAGGTCGTCGCCGACAACGGTACGCCGGCCTCGGCCGCCACCGCCCGGTGGCGCACGGCCCGCACGCCATCGCGCACGACAATGCGCATCGCCGCATCGAGAATGTCCTGTCGACGCTGCTCGCTGCCCTGTCGGCTGGCCTTGCGGCCCTGGTACTGAACACTTTCAGCGACCGCAGTGGCGATACCCGCTGCACCTTCTTGAGCCATTGCACGATTCACGACAGGTCTTTCCTCTCAGATGAAAGCAACAAATTGATACGTTTGTGCCAGACAGGCAATAAAAAGCCGCCTGAAAAGGCGGCTTCTTAATTGAAACACTTACGCTTGCGGCCGCATGTGCGGGAACAGGATCACGTCGCGGATCGACGGCGAGTTGGTCAGCAGCATCACCAGACGGTCGATACCGATGCCTTCACCCGCCGTTGGCGGCATGCCGTATTCCAGCGCGCGCACGAAGTCGGCGTCGTAGTGCATGGCTTCGTCATCGCCCGCGTCCTTGTCAGCGACTTGCGCCATGAAACGCTCAGCCTGGTCTTCCGCGTCGTTCAACTCGGAGTAGGCGTTGGCGATTTCACGGCCGCCGATGAACAATTCGAAACGGTCGGTGACGTTCGGGTTGTCATCGTTGCGACGAGCCAGCGGCGACACTTCGAACGGGTACTGGGTGATGAAGTGCGGCTGCTCCAGCTTGTGCTCGACCAGTTCTTCGAAAATCATCACTTGCAGCTTGCCCAGACCTTCGAAGCCCAGCACCTTGGCGCCGGCCTTCTTGGCGATGGCGCGAGCCTTGTCGATGTCGTTCAGGTCGTCAGCGGTCAGCTCAGGGTTGTACTTGAGGATCGAGTCGAACACCGACAGACGCACGAACGGTTCGCCGAAGTGGAACACTTTGTCGCCGTAAGGCACGTCGGTGCTGCCCAGAACCAGCTGCGCCAGCTCACGGAACAGTTCTTCGGTCAGGTCCATGTTGTCTTCGTAGTCGGCGTAAGCCTGGTAGAACTCCAACATGGTGAATTCAGGGTTGTGACGAGTCGAAACGCCTTCGTTACGGAAGTTGCGGTTGATCTCGAACACTTTCTCGAAACCGCCAACAACAAGGCGCTTGAGGTACAGCTCTGGCGCGATACGCAGGAACATGCCCATGTCCAGCGCGTTGTGGTGGGTTTCGAACGGCTTGGCCGCCGCACCGCCAGGAATGGTTTGCAGCATCGGCGTTTCGACTTCCAGGAAGTCACGCTGCATCAGGAAGCTGCGGATGTGCGCGATGACTTGCGAACGAACGCGGAAGGTCTGGCGCACGTCTTCGTTGACGATCAGGTCGACATAACGCTGACGGTAGCGCTGTTCGGTGTCGGTCAGGCCGTGGTGCTTGTCCGGCAGCGGGCGCAGCGACTTGGTCAGCAGGCGCACAGTGGTCATTTCAACGTACAGGTCGCCCTTGCCGGAACGGGCCAGGGTGCCTTCGGCGGCGATGATGTCGCCCATGTCCCAGGTCTTCACGGCGGCCAGGGTTTCTTCGGACAGGGTTTTACGGTTGACGTAAACCTGAATCCGCCCGGTCATGTCCTGAATCACCATGAACGAGCCACGGTTGAGCATGATGCGACCGGCAACCTTGACCGGAATTGCAGCCTCTGCCAGCTCTTCCTTGGTCTTGTCCGCGTATTTCTTCTGCAGATCTTCGCAGTAGTTTTCGCGGCGGAAGTCGTTCGGGAAGGCATTGCCCTTGGCGCGCTCGGCAGCAAGCTTTTCCTTGCGCAGGGCGATCAGGGAGTTTTCTTCCTGTTGCAGGGCTTGCGGGTCGAGTTCTAGGTCGCTCATGTCTTTAAATATTCCATCACAGGTTCGTTGCCCCCAGGCCTGCGGCCTGGGGATCGCCGGCAGGCCGGCTCCTACAAGGATCGAGGTATGTCAGTCGATCCTGTATTGCATGGCTTACAGGCCTTGTTTCAGGCTGGCCACCAGGTATTCGTCGATATCGCCGTCGAGCACCTTGTCGCAGTCGCTGCGTTCGATGTTAGTGCGCAAATCCTTGATTCGCGACGCATCGAGTACATACGAGCGGATCTGGTGACCCCAGCCGATGTCGGACTTGGTGTCTTCCAGGGCCTGGGAGGCGGCATTGCGTTTCTGCACTTCCTGCTCGTACAAGCGCGCCCGCAACATTTTCATCGCGGTGTCTTTGTTGGCGTGCTGGGAGCGTTCGTTCTGGCAGCTGACCACGGTGTTGGACGGTACGTGGGTAATCCGCACGGCCGAGTCGGTGGTGTTTACGTGCTGACCACCGGCACCGGAGGAGCGGTAGGTGTCGATGCGCAGGTCCGACGGGTTGATGTCGATTTCGATGTTGTCATCGATTTCCGGCGACACAAACACCGCCGAGAACGAGGTGTGGCGGCGGTTACCGGAGTCGAACGGGCTCTTGCGCACCAGACGGTGCACGCCAATTTCGGTACGCAACCAGCCAAAGGCGTATTCGCCCTTGATGTGCACGGTAGCGCCCTTGATCCCGGCGACTTCACCGGCGGACAGCTCCATGATGGTCGCGTCGAAACCGCGCTTGTCAGCCCAGCGCAGGTACATGCGCAGCAGGATGTTGGCCCAGTCCTGAGCCTCGGTGCCACCGGAGCCGGCCTGGATATCCAGGTAGGCGTTGTTGGCATCCATTTCACCGCTGAACATGCGACGGAATTCGAGTTTTTCCAGCGACTCGCGCAGGCGCTCGACTTCGGCAGCGACGTCATCGACGGCGGCCTGGTCTTCTTCTTCGGCGGACATCAGCAGCAGGTCTTTGGCGTCGGCCAGGCCTGAGTGCATTTCGTCGAGGGTTTCGACGATCTGCGCCAGCATGGACCGCTCGCGGCCCAGTTCCTGAGCGTACGTCGGGTTGTTCCAGACAGACGGATCTTCAAGCTCGCGATTGACTTCAGTCAGACGCTCATGCTTTTGATCGTAGTCAAAGATACCCCCGAATAGTTTCGGAGCGCTCGGACAGGTCCTTGATACTGTTAAGGATCGGGTTGATTTCCATGGCGGGCAGCACTCGTTGGCGAACTTTTGAAAGCCGGCGAGTATAACGTAATCAGGCTGTCACGGCAGCCCGCCTGGCCGCTTTACCGGCGAATGGTTTTGATTGAAACCATGGAACATCCCTGTAGCAGCGGTCGAGCCCCGCGAGGCCGCGTCCGAGGACGAAGTCCTCGCCAATCCTGCGCACGCGGTTTGCCTGGTAGACCGTGTTGTATGGTTTTACGACGGCTTTGCCGCCGGACGCAGCCTCGCAGGCTCGGCAGCTGCTACAGGTCGCGTATTACTTCACTCAATCCCCACCTGATTACGCCCATTGTTCTTCGCCAGATACAGCCCTTTATCCGCCGCCGAGATCAATTGCCGGCAATCGCTGCCCTGCTGCGGGACCATGGTGGACAGGCCGATGCTGATGGTCAGGCATGAGCCTTCGGTCGGTGAAATGTGCGGAATTTTCAGCGCGGCCACGGTTTGACGCAGTTTCTCCGCCACCAGCCGCGCACCGCCCGGCGTGGTATTGGGCAGCACCAACGCAAACTCTTCGCCACCGTAACGGGCTGGCAGGTCGGACGGGTGAGCGCTGGCCTCGCGAATCGCCGTCGCCACCTTGCGCAAGGCTTCGTCGCCCTCCAGATGGCCGAAGCTGTCGTTATAGGACTTGAAGTAATCCACATCGATCATCAGCAACGACAATTGGCTCTGGTCACGCAGCGAACGGCGCCACTCCAGTTCCAGGTACTCATCGAAATGCCGGCGGTTCGACAGCCCGGTCAGGCCATCGGAGTTCATCAGGCGTTGCAGCACCAGGTTGGTGTCGAGCAGTTGCTGCTGGCTGACCCGCAACGCCCGGTACGCCGCATCGCGCTGCAACAGCGTCATGTAGGAGCGCGAGTGATAGCGAATGCGCGCCACCAACTCGATGTTGTCCGGCAGCTTCACCAGATAATCGTTGGCCCCGGCCGCAAACGCCGCGCTCTTGATCAGCGGGTCTTCCTTGGTCGACAGGACAATGATCGGAATGTCCTTGGTCGCCGGATGATTGCGGTACTCGCGCACCAGGCTCAGGCCGTCCAGACCGGGCATCACCAGATCCTGAAGGATCACCGTCGGCTTGATGCGGATCGCTTGGGCAATGGCTTGGTGCGGGTCGGCGCAGAAGTGGAAGTCGATATTGTCTTCGTTCGACAACCCGCGACGCACCGCTTCGCCGATCATCGCCTGATCGTCCACCAACAACACCATGGCGGCGTTTTCGTCGGTTTTGTAGTCGTCGAGCTGTAATTCATTCATGTGCGGTCACCTGAATACTGCCTTTGCCAGGATTACTGCTAATGGTGGTCATTTCGGAAAGATCTCCAGCAATCGTGGTGCGATCTTGTTCAGTGGGCGGACTTCCACAGCAGCGTCGATGGCCGCGGCCGCCTTGGGCATTCCGAACACCGCACTGCTGTTCTGGTCCTGAGCGATGGTCAGGTAACCCTGTTGGCGCATGAGTTTAAGCCCCTGCGCGCCATCGCGCCCCATGCCGGTCAACAAAACCCCCACGGCGTCACCGTTCCAGTAATTGGCAACGCTTTCGAAAAACACATCAATTGAAGGACGGTAGATTTCGTTGACCGGTTCAGCGGTGTAGGCCAGCGTGCCGTTTTTCAGCAAGCGAATATGGTGGTTGGTACCGGCCAGCAACACCGTGCCAGCCTGGGGCGCCTCACCTTCCACTGCCAGGCGCACGTTCAAGCCACTGGCGCTGCCGAGCCATTCGGCCATGCCGGAAGCGAAGACCTGATCCACATGCTGGACCAGCACGATCGCTGCCGAAAAATCTCGCGGCAAACCCTTGAGCAGAATTTCCAGCGCTGCCGGCCCGCCGGCGGATGAGCCGATGGCGATCAGGCGCTGGCGCGAGGCGGAACTGCGATGCGGGCTCGGTGCCTTCGGGACTTGAGCGTTGCGGCCACCAATCAGCCAGCCGATGTTCATGATCTTGCGCAACAACGGGGCCGCCGCCTCTTGGGCATTGCCGGCACCGAGGGCCGGGGTGTCGACCACGTCCAGCGCGCCGTGGCCCATGGCCTCGAACACCCGATGCACGTTCTGCTGGCGGTCAACGGTGACGATGACAATGGCGCACGGTGTTTCTGTCATGATCCGCCGGGTCGCTTCCACCCCGTCCATGACGGGCATGATCAGGTCCATCAAAATCAGATCCGGCGTATTTTCGGCGCAAAGCTGCACCGCCTCCGCTCCATTGCCAGCCACCCAAATCACCTGGTGCGCCGGCTCAAACGCCAAGGCCCGGCGCAAAGCCTCTACCGCCATGGGCATGTCATTGACGATCGCGATTTTCATGCCTTTGCTCCTCCGATGAGCTCAACCACTGCATCAAGCAGGGCATCGTCATGAAAACTGGCCTTGGCTAGATAATAGTCGGCCCCGGCGTCCAGTCCACGACGACGGTCTTCCTCGCGATCCTTGTACGACACCACCATCACTGGCAGCGATTGCAGGCGATTGTCCCGGCGCAATAACGACACCAGTTCGATGCCATCCATGCGCGGCATATCAATGTCGGTGATCAGCAGATCGAAATCCTCCGAGCGCAGGGCGTTCCAGCCATCCATACCGTCAACCGCCACGGCCACATCGTAGCCGCGATTGAGCAGCAGCTTGCGTTGCAACTCGCGAACCGTCAGTGAGTCATCAACCACCAGAATCCGTTTACGCGCCGCCTCGACCGCTTGATTGCTGTGGCGGGCAATGCGCTCCAGGCGCCCGGTATTGAGCAGTTTGTCCACCGAACGCAGCATGTCTTCGACGTCGACGATCAGCACCACCGAACCATCGTCGAGCAAGGCCCCGGCGGAGATGTCCTGCACCTTGCCCAGACGTTCGTCCAGCGGCAATACGACCAATGTCCGCTCGCCGATAAAACGCTCGACCGCCACGCCGTAAATCGCATCGCGCTCGCGGATGACCACGACTTTAAGCGTCTGCTGACTGTTCTGGCTGACCGGGCGCTGCAACAGCTGACTGGCCGCCACCAGGCCGACATGCCGACCTTCATGCCAGAAATGCTGACGCCCTTCGACCTGCACGATGTCCGCCGACTCCAGGTCGCACATGCGTTCGATATGAGCCAGCGGAAACGCATAAGCCTCGTCACCGACTTCCACCACCAGGCTACGGACCACCGACAGCGTCAGCGGCACTTCGAGGTGGAAGCGGCTGCCTGCGCCCGCCGTTTGCTCCAGCACCACCGCTCCGCGCAATTGGCGGACCATGTGTTGAACCGCATCCAGCCCGACACCACGTCCGGAGACTTCGGTGACCTTGTCGCGCAGGCTGAAACCCGGCAGGAACAAAAACGTCAGCAGCTCTTCTTCGCTCAATTGCGCGGCGGTTTCGGCTGGGGATAACTGCCGCTCGACAACGGTGCGGCGGACCTTTTCCAGGTCGACGCCGTTGCCGTCATCGCTCAACTCCAGCACCAGCAGACCGGCCTGATGGGAGGCACGCAGACGAATCACCCCCTCCGCCGGTTTGCCGGCCAGCAACCTTTGTTCCGGGGATTCGATGCCGTGATCCACGGCGTTGCGCAACAAGTGCGTCAGTGGCGCTTCGAGTTTTTCCAGGACGTCGCGGTCGACCTGGGTTTTCTCGCCCTCGATCTCCAGCCGCACCTGTTTACCCAGGTCCCGGCCCAGATCGCGGACCATGCGCACCTGCCCGCTCAACACGTCGGCAAACGGGCGCATGCGACAAGCCAGCGCGGTGTCGTACAGCACCTGCGCCCGCTGACTGGCCTGCCAGGCAAACTCATCCAGCTCGGCGTTTTTTTCGATCAACAGTTGCTGGGATTCCGCCAGCAACCGCCGCGCATCCTCGAGCGCCTCCTGAGCTTCAAGGCTCAAGGCGTGCTCCTTGAGATGCACGTTGAGGTTTTCCAGTGCCCGCAGACCGTTGTTTTGTATGCGCTTGAGGCGCTGCATGGTCGCCAGGTGTGGTTTGAGCCGCTGGGTTTCCACCAGGGATTTACTCGACAGGTCGAGCAGGCTGTTCAAGCGCTCGGCCGTGACGCGCAGCACGCGCTCACCGTTTTCGGTGGTGCGTTTAGCCTTGCGCGGGGTTTCAACCGGGGCGGCTGGCGGCTCAATGACCGGGGCCGGCAACTCGACGGTCTGCGGTTCAGGCAGACGTTCGTCCCTGAGCGGTTCGACCGGTGCCAACGGATCAAGTACATGGGCCATCAACGCCACATAGGCCTCGATATCCGCCGGTGTCAGGTTGTTGTTCGGCGTGGCGATGCGCATCAGCAGATCGGTGCCTTGCAACAACGCATCGATGTGCTCGGGCCGCAAGTACAACTGCCCTTCCTGAGCGCTGACCAGGCAGTCTTCCATCACATGCGCAACACTGACCCCGGCATCGACACCGACGATCCGCGCGGCGCCCTTTAGCGAGTGCGCCGCGCGCATGCACGATTCGAGTTGATCGGCCTGAGTCGGGTTGCGCTCCAACGCCAACAGCCCGGCGTTCAGGACCTGGGTCTGGGCCTCGGCTTCCAGGCTGAACAGTTCGAGCAACGAAGCGTCGCGCATTTGCTCGGGGGTCATGTGAGGCTCCGGGTCACGGCGGACAGCAACTGTTCTTCATCCAGCCAGCGCAAACTGCGACCTTTGAACGGCAACACGCCTCGGGTGTATTTGCCGCTGGCCTGAGTGCCCGATTGCGATGCGGCATCCAGAATTCGTTCGTCGATGGCATGAATCCCGTCAACCTCGTCCACCGGCACCACCACCGGCCCACCGTGGGCGGCGATGATCAGCATGCGCGGCATGACCCGCGCACCGGTGGCCACGTTGTTGGTGGCGTCGAGCCCGAGCAATTCCACCAACGACAGGCACGCGACCAACGCTCCGCGCACATTTGCCACGCCGAGCAACGCCCGGGAGCGCTGGTGCGGCAACGAATGAATGGCTTGCAGGGGCGCCACTTCCACCAGGCTGCGAGTGGCCAGGCCCAGCCATTCCTCGCCGAGTCGGAACATCAGCAGCGAACGGGTTTTCACCTCGGTTTCAACCGCTGCCGAATGTTGCACGCGGTCGTCCTGCTGCAAGGCGTAGCGGTCGAGCAAACGCGTAGCGGCGGCCGAGTACACCGCGCAATTGCGGCAGTGAATGTGCTCGGTCAGCAGCGGGCAGGACTTGTCACCGTGAATACCGATGCGGTTCCAGCAATCGTCGATGGCCTGGGCATCTTCATGGGTAACGTTCAAGGTGTCGGAGGCGCTCATCGTTTACGCTCACTGTCAGCGCGCTCGCTGCGGGCGGCGCGGTCCTGCAATCGTCTGGCACCCGCCGCATCACCCTGGGATTGCAGCAAGGCCGCCAGGTGCATCAACGCGTCGGGATGTTGCGGTTCAAGGTACAACGCCTTGCGATAAAAACCTTGGGCTTCGAAGGTGTTTCCACTGACATCGCTGAGCAGCCCCAGCCAGTAAAACACTTGGGCGACCGGCTCGTGGCTGCGCAAATACCCTTCGCACGCGGCGCGGGCTTCGACACTTTTGCCTTCGTTGGCCAGCACCGCGATGTTCGCCAGCAACGCAATCGCGTCCGATGCTTTCGCCGCGATTGGCGACGTGAGGGGGGTGAACGGGCGGTTACGCACGGTTGGCGGTGTCACGCTGCGCACGGGTTGGCGTACCGGCAGCGGCGCCGGCACGAACACGGGAAACGGCTCAGGCTGTGGCGCACTCTGGCGGCTGAACGCAAACGACTGCGCAATGCCAATCGAGCGCATGCCAAAACGCCCCAACAAACCACCTTCGGCCGGGCCGATAAACAGCACGCCGTCGACATGCGTCAGGTGCTTGAGTACTTCAAAAACCTGCTGCTGGGTTGGCTGATCGAAATAGATCAGCAAGTTGCGGCAGAACACAAAATCATAGGGTTGCGCGTTAGCGAGCAAGGCCGGATCAAGCAGGTTGCCGACCTGCAAACGCACCTGCTCAAGCACGCGCTCGCTGAGGCGATAACTGTCGTCTTCGGCACTGAAATGGCGGTCGCGAAACGCGATATCGTGACCGCGAAACGAGTTTTTCCCGTAGACCGCACGCCTGGCCTTTTCCACCGACAGTGGGCTGACGTCCATGCCTTCTACCTTGAACTGATGCGGTTCAAGCCCGGCATCAAGCAGGGTCATGGCGATGGAATACGGCTCCTCACCCGTGGAACACGGCAGGCTGAGAATTCGCAGCGCACGCATGTTGTTGATTTCGGCCAGCCGTTTTACCGCCAGTTTCGCCAGGGTCGCGAAGGATTCCGGATAACGGAAAAACCAGGTCTCCGGCACGATCACCGCTTCGATCAATGCCTGCTGCTCATCCTGCGAGCCTTGCAGTGTGTGCCAATACTCATCGGCCGTCAGCGCATTGGACGCCGTGCTGCGCTGGCGCACCGCGCGCTCGATGATCGCCGGGCCCACCGACGTCACGTCGAGGCCGATACGTTCCTTGAGGAAATCGAAAAAACGCTGATCGCTGCTCATGACCGCTCCTCAAGCGATGCCAGGTCCAGCGGTGGCGAAGGAAACAGCAGCGCGCGAACCTGATCATCGAGCAAATCAACGACCCGTACCCATTGCAGCAGTCCTTGCGCATCCTCCCGAACCGGCCCCAGGTACGGCGCCTGGCGGTTGTCCAAACCATAGGGTTTGAAGTCCGCAGCGTCACAACGCAAGGTATCGGTGGCCTGCTCAAGGATCAGGCCCAGCAACATCGAGGGTGTCGTGTCATCCGGCCGATAGTGCACCAGCACCAGCCGCGTACTGGTACGGGCCTGCGCCGGTTGACCGAACGTCAGCGCACAAAGGTCGATCACCGGTACGACGGCGCCGCGATAAGCAAAGACCCCGGCGACCCAATCAGGCGCCCGTGGAATCGGCTTCAAAGGCAGGCGTGGCAACACTTCCGCCACTTCGATGGCCTGCAAGGCAAAACGCTCGCTGGCGATGCGAAACACCAGGAACAACGATTGCTTCGCCGGCACCACGGCGCCGCGTTTGCCCGCGAGTTCGCTCATCAGACTTTGAATCGCGAAACGCCGCTGCGCAGCCCGACGGCCACCTGGCTCAGTTCGTCGATGGCGAAACTGGCCTGGCGCAACGACTCGACGGTCTGGCTGCTGGCATCACCCAACTGCACCAGCGCATGGTTGATCTGTTCGGCACCGGTGGCCTGCGCCTGCATGCCTTCATTGACCATCAACACCCGCGGCGCCAGCGCCTGCACCTGATGGATGATCTGCGACAACTGCTCGCCGACCTGCTGCACTTCGGACATGCCCCGGCGCACTTCCTCCGAGAACTTGTCCATGCCCATCACGCCGGCGGACACCGCCGACTGGATCTCGCGCACCATTTGTTCGATGTCATAAGTGGCGACAGCGGTTTGATCCGCCAGGCGCCGCACTTCGGTGGCGACCACGGCGAACCCGCGACCGTATTCACCGGCCTTCTCGGCTTCGATTGCAGCGTTGAGCGACAGCAAGTTGGTCTGGTCGGCGACTTTGACGATGGTCACCACCACCTGGTTGATGTTGCCGGCCTTCTCATTGAGGATCGCCAGTTTGGCGTTGACCAGATCGGCCGCTCCCATCACCGAGTGCATGGTGTCTTCCATGCGCGCCAGGCCTTGCTGCCCGGAACCGGCCAGCACCGAAGCCTGATCGGCAGCAGTGGAGACTTCAGTCATGGTGCGCACCAGGTCCCGGGACGTCGCGGCGATTTCTCGGGAGGTCGCGCCGATTTCCGTGGTGGTGGCGGCGGTTTCCGTGGCGGTGGCTTGCTGCTGCTTGGACGTGGCGGCGATCTCGGTCACCGACGTGGTCACTTGCACCGACGAGCGCTGGGCCTGAGACACCAGCGACGTCAGCTCGGTCATCATGTCGTTGAAGCCGGTTTCCACGGCGCCGAATTCGTCTTTGCGCTCCAGGTTCAAACGGCCACTAAGGTCGCCGGTGCGCATGATTTCGAGGATGTCCACGATCCGGTTCATTGGCGCCATGATCGCGCGCATCAGCAGCAAACCGCACAGGCCGGCGGCCAGCACCGCAATCAGCAAGGAAATGCCCATGATGACCTTCGCGGTGACCACGGCGTCGTCAATGTTCGCCATGTCCTGGTCGGCCACTGCTTTGTTTTCGCGGATGATGTCGTTGAGTTTCATCCGGCCCGCCGTCCACGCCGGGGTCAGCTGTTCATTGAACAGTTTGATGGCGTCGGCCTCCTGATTGTTCTTATGCAGGTCGAGGAGTTTCGCCAGGATCTTCTGGTACTCCTCATGCAGCTTTTCGAACGCGGCGATTTCGACCTTGTCTTCCTCCGTGGTCACCGTGCGTCGATAGTTGTTCATCTGCTCCAGCAGTCGCGCCTCGAACGCCTTGAAATCGGCGGCGTCTTCGACACTGACGCCCTGCCCTTCCTTGAGGCCGAGCATCTCCTGGGTCTGGATAAAACTGTCGACCCAGGCACTGCGAATCATCGAGCTGAAATACACCCCCGGCAGCGCATCATCGCGAACGCTTTCTTCACTGGCTTCGATCTTCAACAGCCGTGAATACGAGACGACGACCATCAACAGCATGATGGCGATGATTACCGCAAAGCTCGCCAAGATGCGTTGGCGCAACGTCCAGTTTTTCACAGTCAGTCCTCGGGGCGGTTCAAATGCTGGGGAGTATAGCCGAGGGCGTTGTTTCATTTATAAGACGGTGTGCGGCGGCTCTCAATCCAGGACTTACAGGGAAACCTGTCGCACCTGCTTCTCCAGCTCTGCCTTCAACCCCGACTCCAGCTTCAACTGCCGCGCCAGCTCATCGAGGTAGGACTTCTCCATGAAGTTCTGCTCATCCACCAGCATCACGCTGGCGATGTACATCTCGGCGGCCATTTCCGGCGTGCTGGCAGCCCGGGCAACGTCCGTCGGGTCCAGCGGTTTGTTAAGTTCGGCATGCAGCCAGTGCTGCAACACCTGATCGTTGTCGAGCTTGCTGAACTCACTTTCGATCAGCGCACGCTCGCGTTCATCAATATGGCCGTCCGCTTTCGCTGCAGCCACCAACGCCTTGAGAATCGCCTGGCTGTGCAATTCGACTTGCGCCGGGGGCAAGCGATCGAGGGTTTGCGGTTCAGTGTTCGGTGCCGTGCCTTGCTGGGCCTGCCAGTTGCCAAAGGCCTTGTAGGCAATCACGCCCAACGCGGCGAGGCCGCCGTAGACGGCGACTTTGCCGCCGACGCTACGAGCCTTTTTGCTGCCGAGCAACAACCCCATGGCGCCCGCAGCTATCGCACCGCCGCTCGCGCCCGAGAGCAAACCGCCGAGGCCACCGCTGGACGCCTTGTTCTGATTGCCGCCGGCCTTGTTCTGCAGCAGGTCCTGACCGGACTTGAGCAGTTGATCGAGCAATCCACGGGTATTCATTTTGCCGCCTCCAGGAAAGGGGTTAACCGGACACTTAAGGCCCCGAGCCTAATTCGAAAGTGCCCCGCGTCTCCCGGCGAGAGTGCTTCTGAATGTTGCCAGGATAAAACGGCCCATCGAATAAAAAGATATACACTCGAGCGAATCTATAAAAACCGCCCACCGGGTACTGCCCCATGATGACCCTGCGTCAGATTCGTCATTTCATCGCCGTGGCCGAGACCGGCTCGATCTCCGCCGCCGCGCAAACCGCGTTCATTTCCCAATCGACATTGACCCTGGCGATCCAGCAACTGGAAGAGGAGATAGGCGTAGGCCTGTTTAACCGGCATGCCAAGGGGATGAGCCTGACTCATCAGGGCCATCAATTCCTGCGTCAGGCGCACTTGATCCTGGCCACGGTGGACAACGCCAAGCGCAGCCTGCAACAGAGCACCGATCAGGTGGCCGGGCAGTTGATCGTCGGGGTGACCAGCCTGGTGGCCGGCTATTACCTGGCGGACTTGCTGACAAGATTCCAACGCGCCTACCCCAACGTCGAAATCCGCGTAATGGAAGACGAACGCCCCTACATCGAGCATTTGCTGGTCAGTGGCGAGATCGACGTCGGCGTGTTGATCCTCTCCAACCTCGAAGACCGCCACGCCCTGCAAACCGAAGTCCTGACCCATTCACCCCATCGCTTGTGGCTGCCGGCGCAGCATCCGCTACTGGAACACGACAGCATCAACCTCGCCGACGTAGCGCGAGAGCCGCTGATTCAACTGAACGTCGATGAAATGGACCGTAATGCCCAGCGCATGTGGTCCGCCGCGTCGCTGCAACCACGCATCACCCTGAGAACCGCGTCGACGGAAGCCGTGCGAAGCCTGGTGGCGGCCGGTTTGGGCGTATCGATCCAGCCCGACATGACCTATCGCCCGTGGTCGCTGGAGGGCGACATCATCGAAGCGCGCCCGATTGCCGACTTGAGTCAGACCCTCGACGTCGGCCTGGCCTGGCGTCGCGGCACGGCGCGGCCAGCGCTGGTGGACCCGTTCCTGACGGTTGCGCGCGAGCAGCCCCACGGCGGGCGCAAGCCATCTATTTAATCGAACGCCACCTTCAGTATTTAGTATTTGTCGACCTCGGGTCCGCGCACTAGTCTTGTTGCATCTATATAAGACGGCCGGCCCCAGTCACAGGGAGCAGCATGGCCACACAAGAAAAGAGAACCCGAAAGATGGCTGGCGCGCAGACCCCGTTGTTCACCGCGTTGTTGATCGATGGCGAATTGGTCGCGGGTCAGGGTGTTGTCGAACCCATCCTCAACCCCGCCACCGGGGAAGTGCTGACGCACATCGCCGAGGCCAGCACCGAGCAAGTGGAAGCCGCGATTCTCGCCGCCCATCACGCCTTCGCCAGTTGGTCACGGACCACGCCACAGCAACGTTCAAACCTGTTGCTGGACATCGCCAATGCCATCGAAAAACAAGCCGACCTCCTCGCCCGTCTCGAATCCCTGAACTGCGGCAAGCCGTTGCACCTGGCCCGTCAGGATGACTTGAGCGCGACGGTCGATGTGTTCCGTTTCTTTGCCGGCGCCGTGCGCTGCCAGACCGGCCAGCTCAGCGGTGAATACCTGCCGGGGTATACCAGCATGGTGCGCCGCGATCCTATCGGGGTCGTCGCCTCTATCGCGCCGTGGAATTACCCGATCATGATGGCCGCGTGGAAAATCGCCCCGGCCCTCGCCGCCGGCAACACGCTGGTGTTCAAGCCGTCCGAACACACGCCGTTGTCCATCCTCGCCCTGGCCCCAGCCCTGGCCGAGATCCTGCCGCGTGGCGTGATCAACATTGTTTGCGGCGGCGGTGAAGGGGTCGGCAGCCACTTGGTCAGTCACCCGAAAATCCGCATGGTGTCGTTGACCGGCGATATCGTCACCGGGCAAAAAATCCTGCAAGCCGCGGCGAAAACCTTGAAGCGCACGCACCTCGAACTCGGCGGCAAAGCGCCGGTGATCGTCTGTAACGATGCGGACATTCAAGCGGTGGTCGAGGGTGTGCGCACTTACGGTTATTACAACGCCGGTCAGGATTGCACCGCCGCGTGCCGGATTTACGCACAGGCCGGGATTCATGATCGTTTGGTGGCTGAGCTCGGCGCGGCGGTCAGCAGCCTGCGTTTCGCCGGCAAGCGCGATGCCGATAACGAAATCGGCCCGCTGATCAGCACCCGCCAGCGCGACCGCGTGGCCAGTTTTGTCGAACGCGCCCTCGGCCAACCGCACATCGAGCGGGTGACCGGTGCGGCGGTGCATTCCGGTGCCGGCTTCTATTACCAGCCGACGCTGCTGGCCGGCTGCAAGCAGAGCGATGAAATCGTTCAGCGTGAAGTGTTCGGGCCGGTGGTCACCGTGACCCGTTTTGACGGGCTCGAACAAGCCGTGGACTGGGCCAACGACTCCGAATACGGCCTCGCCTCCTCGGTCTGGACCCAAAACCTGGACAAGGCGATGCAGGTCGCAGCGCGCTTGCAGTACGGCTGCACCTGGATCAACAGCCATTTCATGCTGGTCAGCGAAATGCCCCATGGTGGCCTGAAGCGTTCGGGCTACGGCAAAGACCTGTCCAGTGACTCGCTTCAGGACTACAGCGTGGTGCGGCACATCATGGCGCGCCATGGCCAGCATCTCTGACTACGCTAATAACAAGCCGCTAACGGCATGCTTCACCACGTTCACAACTGCCCCGACCATAATTAAAGAAGAGGGAATTCCCATGTTCGTGCACAAGACCGCACTGCTCAGTGCAATCACTACAGCGCTGCTGGCCAGCGCCAGCCTCCAGGCCGCTGAACCGCTGAAAGCGGTCGGCGCCGGCGAAGGTCAGCTGGATATCGTGGCCTGGCCCGGCTACATCGAACGTGGCGAAAGCGACAAGGCCTACGACTGGGTCACCGGTTTCGAGAAGGAAACCGGCTGCAAGGTGAACGTGAAGACTGCGGCCACTTCCGATGAAATGGTCAGCTTGATGGCCAAGGGCGGTTACGACCTGGTGACCGCGTCGGGCGATGCCTCGTTGCGGTTGATTGGCGGCAAGCGTGTGCAGCCGATCAACACGGCGTTGATCCCGAACTGGAAAAACATCGACCCGCGTCTCAAGGATGCGCCGTGGTACGTGGTCAACAAACAGACTTACGGCACCCCGTATCAGTGGGGCCCGAACGTATTGATGTACAACACCAACGTGTTCAAGACCGCGCCGACCAGTTGGGCCGTGGTGTTCAATGCGCAAAACCTGCCGGACGGCAAGCCGAACAAGGGCCGCGTGCAGGCCTATGACGGCCCGATTTACATCGCCGACGCGGCGCTGTACCTGAAAACCGCCAAGCCGGAATTGGGCATCCAGAACCCGTACGAACTGTCCGAAACGCAGTACAAAGCCGTGCTTGATCTGTTGCGTGCCCAGCAGCCGCTGATCCACCGCTACTGGCATGACACCACCGTGCAGATGAGCGACTTCAAAAACGAAGGCGTGGTCGCGTCTGGCGCCTGGCCGTATCAAGTCAACGGCCTGATGAACGAGAAACAGCCGATCGCTTCGACCATCCCGAAAGAAGGCGCCACCGGTTGGGCCGACACCACCATGATGCACGCTGAGGCCAAACACCCGAACTGCGCCTACAAGTGGATGGACTGGTCGTTGCAACCGAAAGTCCAGGGTGATGTGGCGGCTTGGTTCGGCTCGTTGCCAGCGGTGCCGGCGGCGTGCACCGGCAGCGAACTTCTGGGTGCCGAGGGCTGCAAAACCAACGGTTTCGACCAGTTCGAAAAAATCGCCTTCTGGAAAACCCCGCAGGCTGAAGGCGGCAAGTTCGTGCCATACAGCCGCTGGACCCAGGACTACATCGCGATCATGGGCGGCCGATAAGCCCCCCGTAGCAGCTGCCGAGGCACGAGGCTGCGTTGCGTGTCCGCAGGACCGCCCTCGGGGCCGCTGCGCAGCCCAACGCAGCCTCGTACCTCGACAGCTGCTACGACGCTGTTCATTAAGTTTCAGATTTTTCAGAAGTCCAGGCAGGGCCGCTGCGACGGCCCTCGCCTTTTTGGAGCACCGCACCATGACGCTTGCAGTCCAGTTCACCAACGTTTCCCGTCTGTTCGGCGAAGTGAAAGCCGTAGACCGGGTTTCCATCGACATCCAGGACGGCGAGTTTTTCTCCATGCTGGGCCCTTCCGGCTCGGGCAAAACCACCTGTTTGCGCCTGATCGCCGGTTTCGAACAACCGAGCGCAGGCTCTATCCGGATTCACGGCGAAGAAGCCGCCGGGTTGCCGCCGTATGAGCGTGATGTCAACACGGTGTTTCAGGATTACGCCCTGTTTCCGCACATGAATGTTCGCGACAACGTCGCCTATGGTTTGAAAGTCAAAGGCGTCGGCAAGGCCGAGCGCCAGAAACGCGCCGAAGAAGCCCTCGACATGGTCGCCCTCGGTGGCTACGGCGAGCGCAAACCGGTGCAACTGTCCGGCGGTCAACGTCAGCGTGTGGCCCTGGCCCGCGCACTGGTCAATCGCCCGCGTGTGCTGCTGCTCGACGAACCCTTGGGCGCCCTCGACTTGAAGCTGCGCGAGCAAATGCAGAGCGAGCTGAAGAAACTGCAGCGTCAGCTCGGCATCACGTTCATTTTCGTCACCCATGACCAGACCGAAGCGCTGTCGATGTCCGACCGCGTGGCCGTGTTCAACAAGGGCCGCATCGAACAGGTCGACACCCCGCGCAACCTCTACATGAAACCGGCAACGACCTTCGTCGCCGAATTCGTCGGCACCTCCAACGTGATTCGCGGCGATCTGGCGAAGCAGTTGAGCGGCAATCCACAGCCGTTCTCGATTCGTCCCGAACACGTGCGTTTCGCCGAAGGCCCGCTGGCCGGCCACGAAATCGAAGTCAGCGGATTGCTGCACGACATCCAGTACCAGGGCAGCGCTACTCGCTACGAACTGAAGCTGGAAAACGGCCAGACCCTGAACATCAGCCAGGCCAACAATCAATGGCTGGACGTCAGCGCCCAGCACCAGACCGGGCAACGCATCAGTGCTCGCTGGGCACGGGAAGCGATGATCCCGCTGCACGACACCGTTGCCGGCGGGGTGTGAAATGACCAGCGTGGTTATCCCTCAAACCCCGGCCGGCGGCTCGCCGTTGCGCAGGTTTTCCAACCTGCTGTATCGCCGGCCGAATTTTTACCTGTCATTGCTGCTGGTGCCGCCACTGCTGTGGTTCGGCGCGATCTATCTCGGCTCGTTGCTGGTGCTGCTGTGGCAAGGCTTCTACACCTTCGATGACTTCACCATGGCGGTCACACCCGACCTGACCCTGGCGAACTTCGCAGCGCTGTTTCAGCCGTCGAACTTCGACATCATCCTGCGCACCTTGAGCATGGCTGTCGTCGTGTCGATTGCCAGCGCCATCGTCGCGTTCCCGATTGCCTACTACATGGCGCGCTACACCACCGGCAAGACCAAGGCGTTTTTCTACATCGCGGTGATGATGCCGATGTGGGCCAGTTACATCGTCAAGGCGTATGCCTGGACCTTGCTGCTGGCCAAGGGCGGCGTCGCGCAGTGGTTCGTTCAACACATGGGGCTGGAGCCGGTGTTGCAGTTTGTGCTGGGCATTCCGGCCGTGGGCGGCAGCACCTTGTCGACCTCGCACCTGGGGCGCTTCATGGTGTTCGTCTACATCTGGTTGCCGTTCATGATTCTGCCGATCCAGGCATCGCTGGAACGTCTGCCGCCGTCCTTGCTGCAAGCCTCGGCCGACCTTGGCGCCAAGCCACGCCAGACCTTCATGCAAGTGATTCTGCCGCTCTCGATTCCCGGCATCGCCGCCGGTTCGATCTTCACATTCTCGCTGACCCTGGGCGACTTCATCGTGCCGCAACTGGTCGGCCCGCCGGGCTACTTCGTCGGCAGCATGGTGTACGCCCAGCAAGGCGCGATCGGCAACATGCCGATGGCCGCGGCCTTCACGCTGGTGCCAATTGTGCTGATCGCCATTTACCTGTCCATCGTCAAACGACTGGGGGCCTTCGATGCACTCTGACAAAGCCTCTTGGGGCCTGAAAATCGCAGCCTGGGGCGGATTGGTGTTTTTGCACTTCCCGATCCTGATCATCTTCATGTACGCCTTCAATACCGAAGACGCGGCTTTCAGCTTTCCGCCCAAGGGTTTCACCCTGAAGTGGATCGGCGTGGCGTTCTCGCGCCCCGACGTGCTGGAAGCGATCAAGTTGTCGTTGCAGATCGCTTCGATCGCCACGCTGATCGCCATGGTCCTCGGCACGCTGGCTTCAGCGGCGTTGTACCGGCGCGACTTCTTTGGCAAGCAAGGCATTTCGCTGATGCTGATCCTGCCGATTGCGTTGCCGGGGATCATCACCGGGATCGCCTTGCTGGCGACCTTCAAGACCTTGGGGATCGAGCCGGGGATGTTCACCATCATCGTCGGCCACGCGACCTTCTGCGTGGTGATCGTCTACAACAACGTCATCGCCCGTTTGCGCCGTACTTCACACAGCCTGATCGAAGCGTCCATGGACCTCGGCGCCGATGGCTGGCAGACCTTCCGCTACATCGTCCTGCCGAACCTCGGCTCGGCGTTGCTGGCCGGCGGCATGCTCGCCTTTGCCTTGTCGTTCGACGAAATTATCGTCACCACCTTCACCGCCGGCCATGAACGCACCTTGCCGCTGTGGCTGCTCAACCAGCTCAGCCGCCCACGGGACGTGCCGGTGACCAACGTCGTCGCGATGCTGGTGATGATCGTGACCATGCTGCCGATCCTCGGCGCCTATTACCTGACCCGGGGCGGTGAGAGCGTCGCGGGCAGCGGCGGGAAATAACCGAATAACCACTGAAGGAACCGAATCTCTGTAGGAGTGAGCCTGCTCGCGATGACTGACTGTCTTTCAACAGTGATGTCGACTGTAAGACCGCTATCGCCGGCAAGCCGGTCTCACTCCTACATTTAGAGCCGGTTCAGACAGAAAAATAAAAGCGTCAATGAGGACAATGCCATGCAAACCAAACTCTTGATCAACGGCCAACTAATCGACGGCGAAGGCCCCGCCCAACCCGTGTTCAACCCGGCCCTGGGTCGTGTGCTGATCGAAATCAACGAAGCCAGCGAAGCCCAGGTCGATGCCGCCGTGCGTGCGGCGGATGCCGCGTTCGACAGCTGGTCGCAAACCCCGCCCAAAGAACGCTCGCTGCTGCTGCTCAAACTCGCCGACGCCATCGAAGCCCATGGCGAAGAACTGGCCAAACTGGAATCGGACAACTGCGGCAAACCGTACAGCGCCGCGTTGAATGACGAGATCCCGGCGATTGCCGACGTGTTCCGCTTCTTCGCCGGCGCCAGCCGTTGCATGAGCGGTTCGGCGGGCGGTGAATACCTGCCGGGCCATACCTCGATGATCCGCCGCGATCCGGTGGGCGTGATCGCCTCCATCGCGCCGTGGAACTACCCGCTGATGATGGTCGCCTGGAAAATCGCCCCGGCCCTGGCCGCCGGTAATACCGTGGTGCTCAAGCCGTCGGAACAAACCCCGCTGACCGCCCTGCGCCTGGCCGAACTGGCGTCGGAAATTTTCCCGGCCGGCGTGCTCAACCTGGTGTTTGGCCGTGGTCCTACCGTGGGCAGCCCGTTGGTGACGCACCCGAAAGTGCGCATGGTGTCGCTGACCGGTTCGATCGCCACCGGCTCGAACATCATTTCCAGCACCGCCGATACGGTTAAACGCATGCACATGGAACTGGGCGGCAAAGCCCCGGTGATCATCTTTGACGACGCCGACATCGACGCCGCCGTGGAAGGCATCCGCACCTTTGGTTTCTACAACGCCGGTCAGGACTGCACGGCGGCATGCCGCATCTATGCGCAGGCAGGCATCTACGAAAAATTCGTCGAGAAGCTCGGCGAGGCGGTCAGCAGCATCAAGTACGGCTTGCAGGATGATCCGTCGACCGAACTGGGGCCGTTGATCACCACCCAACATCGCGACCGCGTGGCCGGGTTTGTCGAGCGCGCCATTGCACAACCGCACATCCGTTTGATCACCGGCGGCAAGTCGGTGGACGGCAATGGCTTCTTCTTCGAGCCGACCGTACTGGCCGACGCCCAGCAGGATGACGAAATTGTTCGCCGCGAAGTGTTCGGGCCTGTGGTGTCGGTCACAAAGTTCAGCGATGAAGCCCAAGTGCTGGGCTGGGCCAATGATTCGGACTACGGCCTGGCGTCGTCGGTCTGGACGGCGGATGTCGGTCGCGCGCATCGCATGTCTGCCCGCTTGCAGTACGGCTGCACCTGGGTGAATACGCACTTCATGCTGGTCAGCGAAATGCCTCACGGCGGTCAGAAACTGTCCGGTTATGGCAAAGACATGTCGATGTACGGGCTGGAGGACTACACCGTCGTCCGGCATGTGATGTTCAAGCATTAAAAACATCGCGAGCAAGCTTTGCTCCTACAGGTTCACTGCAATACCTGTAGGAGCCGGGCTTGTCGGATCGCCGCACCGCCGCGATGGCGTCACCGCAAACTCAAGGAAGAAACCGGCACCCGCACCACCAGGCACCAAACCAAAGAAGTCAAAACAATAACCACCGATCCGGGCAGTGCCGTCATGGCCCCGCCACGGTTTCGGACATCCGAAATCTGCCGATTTTCCGGAGCTAACACCATGGATACAACACCCGAACTTGCTGTCCCCGTCGCTGACAGCGACGCCGAGCAGTTACGCAAACTGGGTTACACGTCGAACTTCAATCGCAGCATGAGCCTGTGGGAAAACTTCGCCCTGGGCTTCACGTACCTCTCGCCCGTCGTAGGGGTTTATACCCTCTTCGGCCTGTGCCTCGCCGCTGGTGGACCACCGATGTTCTGGGCCTATTTGCTGGTCGGATGCGGCCAGTTGCTGGTGTGCCTGATCTTCGGTGAAGTGGTTTCGCAATTCCCGATTTCCGGTGGCGTCTACCCGTGGGCCCGTCGTTTAGTGGGCAAGCGCTGGGCGTGGATGGTCGGCTGGATCTACTCCATCGCCCTGTGCGTGACCATCGCCGCGGTTGCCGTGGGTGCCGGTCCGTACCTGGCGGCCATGATGGGTTTTGAACCGAGCAACAACACCAACATCATCATCGCGCTGTTGCTGACGCTGTTTGCCACGTTGGTCAACCTCAGCGGCACCAAGGTGCTGGCGCGCATCGCCATGTTCGGCTTCCTGTGTGAATTGGTGGGCGCGGTGATCGTCGGCGTTTACCTGCTGGTCTTCGAACGTCATCAACCGCTCAGCGTGTTGTTCAACACCTTCGACATCAGTGTTGACGGCTCGTACCTGCCAGCCTTCCTGACCGCTTCGCTGGCGGGGATGTTCCTGTACTACGGCTTCGAGGCCTGCGGCGATGTGGCCGAAGAAACCCCGAACCCGAGCAAGAAAATCCCGGTGGCCATGCGCATGACCATCTACATCGGCGGCATCGCGGCAATGTTTGCTTGCCTGGCACTGATCCTCGCCGTGCCGGACATGCAAGCCGTGATCAACGGCACCGACAAGGACCCGGTCACCACAATCCTCAACAACGCCTTCGGCCCGGTCGGCTCAAAAGTGGTGATGGGCGTGGTGATGATTTCCTTCATCTCCTGCGTCATCAGCCTGCAAGCGGCGGCGAGTCGTCTGCTGTATTCCTACGCTCGGGATGAAATGGTCATCGGTAGCTCACTGCTGAAGAAGATTTCTCCTACGACCCAGGTTCCGGTTGCAGCGCTATTCGTGTCCGGCGTCCTGCCGGCGCTGATCATCGTGCTGGGCTTCTTCCTGCAGGACGCGGTAGCAACCATCGTCAGCTTCGCGGCCATCGGCATCTACCTGGCGTTCCAGATGATCGTGCTCGGGGCTCTCTATGCCCGTATGAAAGGCTGGAAACCAAGCGGAAAATTCACCCTCGGTGCGTGGGGCTGGATCGTGAACATCGGCGCGCTGGCGTATGGCATTGGCGCAATCATCAACATGGCCTGGCCGCGTACGCCGGATGCGGCGTGGTACATCAACTACGCCATGGTGCTGAGCACGGCCATCGTGATTGGCCTGGGGTTGTTGTACATGTGGATTGCCAAGCCGTATGACCACGGGACTGCGCCTGCGGGGGATGCGTGGAAGGTTAGTCGGTAAAGGTACTTTCTCAGCCCGCAGCGATGCGGGCTGGGTTGGTGGTGTTAAATCGGTTGAGGTTTGGAGAGACTTTCAAACTCGTCCATCAATAGATGGATTTCGGTACTCGGGTTGGCTTCGCCGCTAATGGCGACATCCTCGATAATCTTTGGCGCTAAAGCTCTTGCCCTTTGAAATGGCTCCCCCAAGAGTTTGGCGAAATAGTTGATGTCTTCGCCCTTCGCATACTTATCCATGTTGGGCTTTTCTCTGAGGCTCTTGGCTACCAAGTCGCCTGGAGAGCACTTCCCGACCGCACGAAAAGGCTTTCGATTGAACCCGAAATGCAGAAGAAGCCAAAACTCAAAACAGGGGTATGAAGCGATAACTTTGATTTTCGGATGCGGCCTTGCCAGATCAATGGCTCGCTCAAAACACAAATGCGTATCGCGATCCAAGGCACAAAACACCTTATCGAATCCTTTCTGACGGGCGATGGCTGTTTTTACAATGCCACTTGGGTGTGTGATGCCGCAGTGGGCAATGTCCACTTGAGCATTGGCGCGAAAATGAAATGCGGCCTCTTCCAGGTATCGTTTTCCTGACTTGCTGTCTTCACAGAGAATCAGCACTTTGGGTTGAGGCTTGAACCGGGATGCCTTTCGATCAAACAGCCGTATAGGGCGTGCCATGATCAGCCCCGCCTTATCAACGGTAATCCGCGATAACGGCCTTCAAAGTAGCGCTTCTCGACGTCCTCTCCTTCTCGTCCTTCAAAATCGTGAACCGAATAAAGACAGGTTGCACCGTTGGCATCGCGCTCGGTGATCCAGAACTGATCGCGCCGAAGTGTTTTGGCGTTCATTAGATGAGTGTCATGGGTGGTAAAGATCAGTTGAGTATCCAGCCCACTGTCCAAGTGTTTCTCAATCAGGTCATCAACGATTGAAGGGTGAAGGCTGCTGTCCAACTCATCGACAGAAAGAATCCCGCTCCCATCGGCGTGATTGATCATGAACCAGGGCAGCCAGAATCCGATCAGGTTTTTTGTACCCCCCGACTCCTCTGAAAAATCGAATTCGGCTTTTCCAAGAAGGCTCGTATGCGTCAGGGTAACTTTGTCTTTTTGGGCGGCCGCAAAGAACTCTTTCAGCGTGAGTTTTTTTGCAGGTTGAACAGATTCCGCGTCTTCGGTGTTGAGGTGGATAGCTGACACAGGGATATCCACATCCTTTAGAAAATCTCGCAAATTGCCGGTGTGATCCGAAGCAATCTTCAGAAATCTGATGGACGCGGCTGACAGCCCCATGAAGTTGTTCTGCTCGATCACGAGTAGACCGGTTTGAAACCAGCCAAACGGACCCCGCAACTGGGTCAGCTCTTCGCTACTGTTCGCTATCGCCTGCGAAATAAACAATGTTTTGGGGCTCGTCAGACGCCGCCACGCATTGTGGACTTCTTTACCACCCTCAAGGTGTGCTCCAAAAATATACTGCTCACCCTCCTCCGCAAAACGACGCTGATACAGCAGCACTTCCTTGCCTTTGGGGTATGAAACCAGTTGTTCCTCGATAATCCGCAGAGCAGTCAGGCGCAGAACAAACCGATATCGGAGCCCGCGTTGAATGAAGTTGTACTCAAAACAACTGGGTTCATGTTGGAGTTTCGGGTCAAAACGAAAGGGCGAAACCGGTAGCGGTTCATCATTTGAGGACGGTAATGCTGTGAGCAACTGTCCGATGATTCCCATCGCCCGAATGAGCGAAGATTTACCAGACGCATTCGGCCCGTAGATCGCCGCCACCTTCAACAAATCCGGCAGTTTTTCTCCATTTACCGGCGGCGCGAACAGGTTGCGCTTTTTGCTCAAGCGCGGCGTCGCAGCCATGGACAGGGTTTGTTTGTCACGGAAGGAGCGATAGTTGGAAACAGAGAATTCGATCAACATGTAGCAAACCTGCAGTTCGTTCCTGAAAACGAAAAAACTATAGGAAAAACCTGGGCTGGGATGCTGCATCAGTGCATTTCAAGCAAAAACAGGAAATTCCTACAGCCCGAGCCTTCAAGTTAAAAGCCCCATTCCTACGGCATGCGTCGCCAGAGTAGACTTGGCGCCGCGAGCGCCTGAGAGATAGGCTTTACCTCGTCGCTGCCAAATCAGCGACCCGGGGTCGAAGCCGGAACACTATCAACATGGCGCATCCGCGCCCCCATATGAACTGGGGCAATTTTTTGCCTATCAGTTTCGCTTTATGGTGGGCCGTGTGGCGCGGGCCTCTTGGCTTCATGTTGATCGAGAATGTCCCGACTTCGAACGCCGCACGGTCCGCCACCCAAATCTGTCGAAGGATCAGTGGCGGCTCCTTTTCAACATGGAGTCGAAAATGCTTGAGCACACGCTAAATCCGTCCAAAATCCATCCTCATTTCACCCCAACCGTCTTCACCCGCCACAACCGCTTTCTTCACACCTTCATGCACGCCAACCAGGCTTGGTTCTGCGTCCAGGACCTCGGTCGCCTGATGGGCCGCCCTCTGGATCAACGCCTCACCCTGAAGCTCGATCCCGATCAGCGCCAACAGGTCTTGTAGCTGAGGAACGGCAAAACCATTGAATCGTTGATGGTCAGCGAATCTGGGATGTACGCCCTGCTGGTTCACCATTTCGTCCCGGAAAACCGAAACTTGCGCCAATGGCTGAGCAACGAGGTCATACCTACCCTGCGTGAGTCGAAAGCTGCTGTGGATAACATTCCAAGCCTGAGTTCATTGCAATGGGCAGGCATCTCAGTGCCGCTGCTGCATTGACAACATCAAGCCTGGATCAAATGGCGGGACATGCCTGACCTGATGCAAGTACAACGACCCTTCAAGATCATGGGCACTTGCAGTTGAAGACAGGGTAAAAGATGAAAAAGGGGCGGACTTCACAGTCCGCCCCTTGGCTTTCCAACAAGACTTAATCTCAAACCTTCAAAACCGCGAAACACTCCGCATCGCATCCACCAGATACCGCATCGCAATCCGGTCGCTCTCCGACAGCTCGCGATACCGTTGCAACAACTTCAGCTCATCCGGGCTGAGCCGACGCCTTCGCCGGCCACTCGCCAGGCACGGAAGGATTCCTAACATATCGGTGAGTCCTTGTACTTTCGTCATGGACGATGTCCTTCTATAGGTCTGTGGAAACTTCAAAAACCGCATCGCCCTTTCCTCTTCATCAGTCGCCGGCCTGAAGGGCAGAAACCGGTCATGACCACAGAATAGAAACTATCTGCGCGCTGAAAAGCGATTTTTAGAGTAATTAGTCAAAAAAAGCAGAAATGCCCTATAAATCAGAAAGTACTGTCGGAAAACTTCACCGACATTTCTTGTTTCATTGCTGCACTGACAAAGTGTTACCCATCAATTCTTGTCTGCAATCGAACGGTTTAAGCTATTTGGCATCTGTTTAAAGTCCGTTGCGTTTGGCCGAAGGCATGTCCGAACCGATATTTTTGATCCAGCACGTGCCAGGAACGGCGCGGGATTGTTCACGACAGGTTGTACTTATGCATCGCAGGAACTTGCTCAAAGCGTCCATGGCCATCGCGGCTTACACCGGTTTGTCTGCCACCGGCCTGTTGGCCGCCCGCGCCTGGGCGGGCAATGGCACAGCGGATGGCGAGGCCCAGGCCTTCGATTTCGAAGCACTGAAAATTCAGGCCAAGCAACTTGCCGGCAACCGCTATCAGGACACCAAGCAGGTGCTGCCGCCAACGCTGGCGACCATGACGCCGCAGAATTTCAACGCCATCCGCTACGACGCGAACCATTCGCTGTGGAAAGACCTGAACGGTCAGCTGGACGTGCAGTTTTTCCACGTCGGCATGGGGTTCAAGCAGCCGGTTCGCATGTACAGCGTCGATCCCAAGACGCGTCAGGCGCGCGAGGTGCATTTCCGCCCTTCCCTGTTCAACTATGAAAAAACCACGGTCGACACCAAACAACTGACGGGCGATTTGGGGTTTTCCGGGTTCAAGCTGTTCAAGGCCCCGGAGCTGGACAGGCACGATGTGCTGTCCTTCCTTGGCGCGAGTTATTTCCGAGCGGTGGATAGCACCGGGCAATACGGGCTGTCGGCACGCGGCCTGGCAATCGATACCTACGCAAAGAAGCGCGAGGAATTTCCGGACTTCACCAAGTTCTGGTTCGAGACTCCGGACAAGGACAGCACCCGTTTTGTGGTCTATGCCCTGCTGGATTCGCCGAGCGCCACCGGCGCTTACCGTTTTGACATCGATTGCCAGGCCAATCAGGTGGTCATGGCGGTCGATGCCCACGTCAACGCGCGTACTGCCATCGAGCAACTGGGGATCGCGCCCATGACCAGCATGTTCAGCTGTGGCACCCATGAACGGCGCATGTGCGACACCATTCACCCGCAGATTCACGACTCGGACCGTCTGGCGATGTGGCGCGGTAACGGCGAGTGGATCTGCCGCCCACTGAACAACCCGGCGAAACTGCAATTCAACGCCTTCGCCGACACCGATCCCAAAGGCTTCGGCCTGGTGCAGACGGACCATGAATTCGCCAGCTATCAGGACACGGTCGACTGGTACAGCAAGCGTCCGAGCCTGTGGGTAGAACCTACGACCGCGTGGGGCGAAGGCTCTATCGATCTGCTGGAAATTCCTACGACCGGTGAGACACTGGATAACATCGTCGCGTTCTGGACCCCGAAAAAACCGGTCGCGGCCGGTGACTCCCTGAACTATGGCTACAAGCTGTACTGGAGCGCGCTGCCACCGGTCGGCACGCCATTGGCTCGGGTCAACGCCACCCGCTCGGGCATGGGCGGCTTCACCGAGGGCTGGGCGCCGGGCGAGCACTACCCCGAAGTCTGGGCGCGGCGTTTTGCCGTGGACTTCACCGGCGGCGGCCTCGATCGCTTGCCCGAAGGTGCCGGGATCGAGCCGGTGGTGACGTGCTCGAACGGGCAGGTGAAGGATTTCAACGTGCTGGTGCTCGATGACATCAAGGGTTACCGCATCACCTTCGACTGGTTCCCGACCAATGACAGCGTCGAGCCGGTGGAGCTGCGGTTGTTCATTCGAACCAATGACCGGACGTTGAGTGAAACCTGGTTGTATCAGTATTTCCCGCCGGCGCCGGATAAGCGTAAGTACACCTGACAGTTAATGGTTGTCTGGGCTCGCGATGAGGGCCTGACAGACAACAAACCTCAGTGCACAGAAACGCAAAAGCCCCAGTCAACTCGACCGGGGCTTTTTGGTTTTACAGCGTCAATCAGTCACGCAAATCCGACTCATGAATCGGCTGCTCCCGATGGGTCGCGCGTTGGTATTGCGCCGGCCAGATGGCCTTGCGTCCACCCAGGTCATCATCGGCATGCAGCGGCCAATACGGGTCGCGCAACAACTCACGGGCCAGGAAGATGATGTCCGCCTGACAGGTGCGCAAAATGTGCTCGGCCTGCGCCGGCTCGGTAATCATTCCAACCGTGCCAGTGGCAATGCCCGACTCCTTGCGCACACGCTCAGCGAAGCGGGTTTGATAACCGGGCCCTGTCGGAATTTCGGCATTGGCTGCCGTACCGCCCGAGGAAACGTCAATCAGGTCCACGCCCAACGCCTTGAGGCGTCGCGCCAGCTCTACCGTTTCATCCGGGTTCCAGCCGTCTTCCACCCAATCGGTAGCCGACACCCGCACGAACAGCGGCAGCTCTTCAGGCCATACCGCACGCACCGCTTCAGTGACTTGCAGCACCAGCCGAATCCGGTTCTCGAACGAACCGCCAAATTGATCGCGTCGCTGATTGCTCAGGGGCGAAAGAAATTGATGCAACAGGTAACCGTGGGCGGCGTGTATTTCGACCACTTTGAAACCAGCGGTCAGTGCGCGCCGGGCCGAGTCAACAAAAGCCTGGACGACCTCGGCGATCTCGCTTTCATCGAGCTGCCGTGGGTGGGTGTGCTGCGGGTCAAATGCAATCGTCGAAGGCCCCACCGGCACCCAGCCACCGTCTTCGGGCTTGACGCTGCCATGTTTGCCGAGCCACGGCCGATGGGTGCTGGCCTTGCGCCCGGCGTGCGCCAACTGGATACCGGCCACAGATCCCTGGGCGGCGATAAAGCGCGTGATGCGTTGCAGGGGTTCGATCTGTTCGTCGTTCCACAGGCCGAGGTCCTGGTCGGTGATGCGCCCGTCGGCGGTGACCGCCGTGGCTTCGGTAAACACCAGGCCGGCACCGCCGACAGCGCGACTGCCGAGGTGGACGAGGTGCCAGTCATTGGCCAGCCCATCGACGCTGGAGTACTGGCACATCGGAGAGACCGCAATACGGTTGAGCAGGGTCAATTGACGCAGGGTATAGGGTTCAAGCAGCAGACTCATGGGTCACCTCTCGTATCAGTGGGCAGGCTCCAGGGTTCTGTTTGAAAAGTCGACGAGTGACATGAAAAAGGCGCAGCACCCGCCCCCGCGGGCAAAAAATTCGACAAGACGTCACAAGGATAATCAAGCAGTGATTAGAGCCTAGTCGACATCGGGGGATGAGGGAGGGTTCAGATGAATTGGGGGTCAGAAAGTTTGCTATCGCGGGCAAGCCCGCGATGGAGTCAACGCGGTTCGATGTGGACAATCATCAGCTGAACGGTTTCGTTGCCACGGAACTCGTTGAGGTCGAGCTTGTAGGCCAATTCCACCCACTTGATGGTCGGGTTCGGCCAAATATCGCGGTCGACGCCGAAGGCGATACCGTCGAGTTTGACCGAACCGCATTCGCTTTTCAGTACCACTTTGAGGTGACGTTCGCCGACCACGCGCTGCTCGACCAATTGGAACACGCCATGGAACAATGGCTCCGGGAAGTGCTGCCCCCAAGGACCGGCATGTCGCAGGGCACGCGCCAGCTCGAGGTGGAACTCTTCGACCGCCAGCGTGCCGTCCGACAGCAGGCGCCCGGTCAGGTCTTCTTCACGCAATTGTCGCCGCACTTCGGCGTCAAAGGCCTCGGCGAACAGCGGAAAATTCGCTTCCGGCAGCGTCAGGCCAGCCGCCATGGCATGACCGCCGTATTTGCTGATCAGGTTCGGATGCTGCGCTGCCACCACGCTCAACGCGTCGCGAATGTGGAAGCCCTGAACCGAACGCCCCGAGCCCTTGAGCAAACCATCGCCCGCATCGGCAAAGGCGATCGTCGGACGGAAATAGCGCTCTTTCATACGCGAAGCAAGGATCCCGATGACCCCTTGGTGCCATTCGGGGTCGAACAGGCATAAGCCGAACGGCATCGACTCGACCGGCAAATCCTTCAGTTGCGCCAGCGCTTCACGCTGCATGCCCTGCTCGATGGATTTGCGGTCCTGGTTCATGCCATCCAGCTGGACGGCCATTTCCCGCGCCATTCCCGCGTCTTCGGTGAGCAGGCATTCGATACCCAGGCTCATGTCGTCCAGCCGCCCTGCCGCGTTCAGGCGCGGGCCGACAATGAAGCCCAAATCCGTGGAGGTGATGCGTGCAGGTTCGCGCTTGGCCACTTCCAGGATGGCCTTGATTCCCGGCCGGGCACGTCCGGCGCGAATTCGCTCCAGGCCCTGGTGCACCAAAATCCGGTTGTTGGCATCCAGCGGCACCACGTCGGCAACGCTGCCCAGCGCCACCAGGTCGAGCAGTTCACCGATGTTTGGCTGCGGGCGGCTCTCGTACCACCCGAGGCTGCGCAGACGGGCGCGAAGGGCCATCAGCACATAAAAAATCACCCCGACGCCGGCCAGCGCCTTGCTCGGAAACTCGCACCCTGGCTGGTTCGGGTTGACGATGGCATCGGCCAGCGGCAGTTCATCGCCCGGTAAGTGGTGATCGGTAACCAGCACGTTCAGGCCATGCTGCTTCGCCGCCGCGACACCTTCGACGCTGGAGATCCCGTTGTCCACGGTAATCAGCAGCTGTGGCGAACGGGTCAACGCCACTTCGACGATTTCCGGTGTCAGGCCGTAGCCATACTCAAAACGGTTCGGCACCAGGTAGTCGACATGAGCGGCGCCCAGCAGGCGCAACCCCAACACGCCCACGGTACTGGCCGTCGCGCCATCGGCGTCGAAGTCGCCGACGATCAGAATCCGCTGCCGCTGCTCCAGCGCCGTCACCAGCAAATCCACGGCGGCATCGATGCCTTTGAGCTGTTGGAACGGAATCAGCCGCGCCAGGCTCTTGTCCAGTTCAGCCTCGGTGAGCACGCCCCGCGCCGCGTACAGGCGGGTCAGCAGCGGTGGCAGATCACCGAGAAATGGCAGAGTGGCAGGCAGTTGGCGAGGATCGATACGCATGGGGTGACGGAGGCTTCTCTTGAATACGTGGGATTAATCGGGTGTCGGCGCAGGATCAGCCGCGCTCACCTTGCAGCCATTGCAACTGGACTTCGTGCTGACCACGGTCGTCGGTCACGAAAATCGTCCCTTCGCTGATCATCACGTCCCACTTGATAACGCGTGGCATGTCCTTGGCCAGGGTTTCCAGGACTTCCTGCGGCACGGCGGCGATGTTGACGTTTTTCAGGGTTTTGATCGCCGGGATCACTTTGGTTTCCCAGACACGCAGGCTGCCGTAGGCCAGCAGGCTGGTGCGTTCGGTGCGACGCGAGCACCAGGTCAGGCGATCGGCATCTGGCTGACCGACTTCGATCCAGTGCAGGACACGGTCGTCCAGGCTCTTTTCCCACAGAGCGGGTTCATCCACGTCTGACAGACCACGACCAAATGACAGCTGCTCGTTGTACCAGAAGGCGTAGGCCAGCAGCCGCACGGTCATGCGCTCTTCGGTTTCCGAAGGGTGACGGGCGATGGTCTGCTTCACAGTCTGGTAAACGCTGCGGTCGAGGTCGGTGAGGTTCAGTTCAAACTTGTAGGTCGTGGACGGCTGGGCCATGAACGGGCTTCTTGATACGAGGAAAGGCGGCAAGTCTAACCGATGCTGTAGGCAATCAACGAATTGAAGGCGATGAACCTTGGTCGTCTGACGTTCGGCTATGTTAAAACGCTGTATCCGCTCAGCCTTTGTCCTACAGGATCCCGCATGCCGCTTACAGGAAAACCGCTCTCAGGTTTGAAAGTCATTGAATTGGGTACGCTGATCGCCGGGCCGTTTGCCTCACGCATTTGCGGCGAGTTTGGCGCTGAAGTGATCAAGATCGAATCCCCCGACGGCGGCGATCCGTTGCGTAAATGGCGAAAACTGTACGAAGGCACTTCGCTGTGGTGGTTCGTTCAGGCGCGCAACAAAAAATCCCTGACACTAAACCTGAAACACCCTGACGGCCTGGCGATTCTGAAAAAGTTGCTGGGCGAAGCCGACATCCTGATCGAGAATTTCCGCCCTGGCGTGCTGGAAAAACTGGGCCTCGGCTGGGAGACCTTGCACGCGCTGAACCCGAAACTGGTGATGGTGCGTCTCTCCGGCTTCGGTCAGACCGGGCCGATGAAAGACCAGCCAGGTTTTGGCGCGGTTGGCGAATCCATGGGCGGTTTGCGCTATATCACCGGTTTCGAAGACCGACCACCGGTACGCACCGGGATTTCCATCGGCGACTCGATCGCGGCGCTCTGGGGCGTGATCGGCGCACTGATGGCCCTGCGTCATCGCGAAGTGAACGGCGGTCTCGGCCAAGTGGTCGACGTGGCGCTGTACGAAGCGATCTTTGCCATGATGGAAAGCATGGTGCCGGAGTTCGATGTGTTTGGTTTCATTCGCGAACGCACCGGCAACATCATGCCGGGCATCACGCCCTCCTCGATCCACACCAGCGCCGACGGCAAACATGTGCAGATCGGCGCCAACGGCGATGCGATTTTTAAACGGTTCATGCTGATCATCGGCCGCGAAGACCTGGCCAATGACCCGGTGCTGGCCAGCAATGACGGGCGTGACAGCCGTCGCGACGAAATTTATGGCGTGATCGATCGCTGGGTCAACTCACTGCCGCTGGACACGGTTATCGAACAGCTGAATCAGGCCGACGTTCCGGCCAGCCGGATCTTCAGTGCCGAAGACATGTTCAGCGATCCGCAGTACCTGGCCCGGGAAATGTTCCTGCAGGCCAAGCTTCCGGACGGCAAAGATTTCAAGATGCCGGGAATCGTGCCGAAACTCTCAGAGACACCCGGCACTTCGCAATGGGTTGGGCCGCAACTGGGCGAGCACAACGCACAGGTACTCCAGGAACTTGGCTATGACGCGACGCAGATCGCACAACTGCGCAAAGACGGAGCTATCTAAGCTGAGGCGCCTGCTTGCGTTGCCCTTTAGACCTCGCACGTCGTCCGACGCGCGGGTGACAGGCGCGTTGCTGTTGATATTTCTGCTCGGCGGCCTGGTCTCATCGGCGATGGCACAACCCAGGGAAACCCTGGTCTGGTTGATGCGAGATCTACCGCCCCTGACCATTTTCGAAGGACCGAAAAAAGGTCAAGGCGTCATCGATCAGCTGTTGCCTCTATTGATCGCCGGCATGCCGCAATACGAACACACCGTCATGCGGGTCAATCGCGCTCGCGGCTTGCAAATGCTCCACGAGCCGTCCCTGACCTGCGATGCGGCGTTGAACTGGAGCAAGGAGCGTGAAAGCTGGATCGCATTTTCCCTCCCGGTTTTTCGGGCCATGAGCAATGGTTTGGCGGTCAGACGGATAGATCAGCCGGTGCTGGAGCCCTTTATTCGGGACGCTGAAGTAGACCTGGCTGCCCTGCTGGCCAGTGGTCGCGAGAAGCTGGGGATTATTGCCGAGCGCAACTACGGCGAATACCTCGATGCATTGCTCAAACAAGCACCGCCCGGTGCGTTGACGTTGCACTACGGAAACGACGCCTTGGGCAGTCTGTTGCAAATGCAACGCCTGGGGCGCTTGCGACTGTTGTTGGGCTACCGCCCGGAAATCCGCTATCAGGCCCAACAGCAAGGGATAGCGGAAGATGAATTGCAGTTCTATCCGATTCGCGGCACCGGCAAATACCTCTCCGGCTACATCGGTTGCACCGACACTCCCAAGGGTCGGCAGGCCATCGTCGAGATCAACCAATTGCTGCGCAAAATGCCGCGCGATCATTTGAGCGAGGCCTATGCGGCCTGGCTCGATCCGGAAAGTCGCGGCGCCTATCTGGAAGAGACCCGGGCCTTTTTCGAGCATCAGGCCGGGCAGTGACAAATCGCAGGCAAAAAGAAACCCCGAGCAGTGGGGAGACAACTCGGGGTTAAACGTGGCCTACATAAAGACCCGTAACAGCAAGCGACAAGCACCGGAGCACAATGCTTGATCCTGCTGCTGTAGGGTCTGACTGATCTGTGCGCAGGAAGGTTCCCACAGATGTCACTTCAATTTCGGCTAGCCAGCATTTTGTCCTGAGCGGCATTGCGCAATGCCGCGATAACGCAAGGCTCCAGCCGTCCTTCGGCAATGAGCACGTCGCGGTGCAAGCCGTCGACGACGTCGGTCAGCAGACGTTTGTCGGTCAACTGAGCCTGATTGAAGGCCCGTTCGACGACAATGACGCCAATCGCATTTTTCAGTGTTACCAGGCATTCGCCATGGGCACCCGACGGGGACAGCGTGACCTGATACGGGCTCAGCGCTTCACCGAGCAACAGACTGATACTTTCCATCTCGATCACCACTCAATAGTCCGAAAACAAAGTGCCTGGGGCGTGCTCACCATTAGTGACCACTGGCCCGAGTAGAAAGTTCTGGATTCCAGGTACACGCGCGTCGGCGCCTCTGGTTGTTAGAGCATGCACGGCAAAGATGACAGGGAAAAAACAAGCGCATCACCCGTCGCGGCTCCGCCCCCTGTCCGTCCAGCCGCCCAACAAACCACGCAATTGGCCATCGGCGCTATAGAACGGCACCGTCCACTGGTAGATATCCCTGATACCGTTCTTGAACTGCAATTGACGCTCGCTGAACCGCGCCTTGCGCGTACTCAATTGGCTGATGAACTCGGCATGCAAACGTTCAGCAGTCGCTTTGGGCAAGACATCCAGTTCAATCAACTGTCGGCCCTGAATCTGCTCGAAACGGGTCGCCAGGCTCTCCTCGTAACTTTTGTTGCACATGATCAAACGCCCTTCCAGATCACGCACAAACATCGGATCGGGCATGGCATCCATCAAGGCGTGCTGAAAGGCGAGCTGGTCGCCGAGGCTTTTCTCCACTTCCAGCCGTTTCTTGATCAACACCGTGAAG
Organism: Pseudomonas sp. B21-040; assembly: GCF_024748695.1. Classification (NCBI taxonomy): domain Bacteria; kingdom Pseudomonadati; phylum Pseudomonadota; class Gammaproteobacteria; order Pseudomonadales; family Pseudomonadaceae; genus Pseudomonas; species Pseudomonas sp. B21-040. Next base: position 1,137,165 of record NZ_CP087176.1, on the reverse strand, counting down.
CGACGACTCCACAGCAACGACAGCAAGCCAAACAGACTGACGAAGACCACTCCCCAGCAACCCCACTGGCTTAGCCGCTGCCATACAGTGGGCGCGTGCACCGGGCTGATACCGTCGAGCCATTTCAAGCGAATGGCGCGCAACTCGGCAGGCGGAAAAGCTTCGAGCGCTTTGTTGAGGATACTCAACAATTGCGCCTGGCCTTTGCGGACCGCCAGGTAATCGGGGTCCCACTTTCCCTCCAGGGTATGCCACACCTTAAGCTGTCCCGCGGGATAGAGATGCGCTCCGATTTCGTTTTCGATGGTGGCATACGCTTCACCGCTCTCGACCAGCGCCCGGCCTTCGGCATAGGTTTTCACCGAGCGCAACACGATCGCCGGATGGTCACGACGAATCGTCGCCTCCAGCGCATGCCTGGCCGGTAGCACCAGCACCCGTTTTGCCATTTGATCCAGAGACTCAACGACAGGCATCCCCGCGCGCCCGATCAGCACCCAGCCAGCGCCCCCGAACGAGTGACTGAAATCCATAAACGTCTTGCGCTCGTCATTCATTGCCAGCGTCGTGGTCATGTCCGCGGCTCCACTTTCCAGACGCCCCATCAACTGATCAGTGGAAAACGTCTCTTCGTGAACAAATTGCAAGCCTGTCATGGCGCTGATGCGGTTGAGCAAATCGTTGTTCAAGCCGCTCCATTGACCGAGCTCATCCTTGAACAGATACAGCGGGTACTGCGCCGACGCGACAATCACCCGAGGGTGTGCAGCAATCCATTCACGTTCTTGGGCATCGAGCTCGATCATCGCTCTGACGGCAGGCTCCGCGGACTGCGGCACTGCCAATTGCGCTGCTGTTGCCCCTTGAGCAAAACCCAGGGCAATGAGTAAAAACATCCAGCACACGGCTGGTTTTAATCCTTTGAAAAACTGCATCACCACTTCCTTGCTGTTCAACTCGTCTGTCCGTCATAGGCGGCTCTTCATTAACGAAGTGGGACAAGTGTGGCATGCAGAAACGAGAAAGCCCGTCAGGAGACGGGCTTCAAAATGTGACAGCTTTTAGCGCTTACAAGGGTTTACCACGGTTGCCATGCTGACTGACAAAGGCCTGTACAGCTTTCAGGTCGTTCGGCAACACGGTGCAACGCTCATCTCGCTCAAACAAATCAGAAAGATGTGCAGGGAGCTCAAGCGCTTTTCCTACGCCAGCCTTCTCCACCGCGTCCGGGAATTTGACCGGATGGGCCGTCCCCAGAATCACCATTGGAATATCCAGGCTACGACGGCACTCGCGCGCAGCTTTCACGCCGATGGCCGTGTGCGGGTCCAGCAATTCGCCGGTCTGCTCGTACACTTCGGCGATGGTTTCGCAGGTTTGTGCATCATCCACAGCCAGCGAATCAAACAGCTTGCGGGCTTCGGTCCAGCGCTCCTCTTCAACGCTGAAACCGCCACCCTGTTTGAAGCTGTCCATCAGGCCGGCAATGGCTGCACCGTTACGACCGTGCAGGTCAAACAGCAGGCGTTCGAAGTTCGACGACACCATGATGTCCATCGACGGTGACAGCGTGGCGTGCAGGGTTTCCTTGACGTACTGATTACCGCTCATGAAGCGGTGCAGGATGTCGTTGCGGTTGGTAGCGACGATCAACTGGTTGATCGGCAGGCCCATGTTGCGCGCCAGGTAACCGGCGAAGATGTCGCCGAAGTTGCCGGTCGGCACCGAGAACGATACCGAACGCGCCGGGCCACCCAGCTGCAGCGCTGCGTGGAAGTAGTAAACGATCTGGGCCATGATCCGCGCCCAGTTGATCGAGTTCACCGCCACCAGACGCGTGCCTTTGAGGAAGCTCTGGTCGGCGAAGCTGGCCTTGACCATTTCCTGGCAGTCATCGAAGTTGCCTTCGATGGCGATGTTGTGGATGTTCTCGCCGAAGATCGTGGTCATCTGGCGACGCTGCACTTCCGACACGCGGTTATGCGGGTGCAGGATGAAGATGTCGACGTTTTCGCAGTGCTTGCAGCCTTCGATGGCGGCCGAACCGGTGTCGCCGGAAGTAGCGCCGACAATCACCACGCGCTCACCGCGCTTTTCCAGCACGTAGTCGAGCAAACGACCGAGCAGTTGCAGGGCGAAATCCTTGAAGGCCAGGGTCGGGCCGTGGAACAGTTCCAACACCCATTCATTGCCGTTCAGCTGACGCAACGGTGCCACGGCGTTGTGCGAGAACACACCGTAGGTTTCTTCAAGGATCTTTTTGAAATCGGCGTCGGGAATGCTGCCGGTAACAAACGGGCGCATGACGCGGAAAGCCAGCTCGTGATACGGCAGGCCGGCCCAGGAGGCAATTTCTTCCTGGGTGAAACGTGGCAGGTTTTCCGGGACGTACAGACCGCCGTCGGTGGCAAGACCTGCCAGCAGGACGTCTTCGAAATTCAGGGCCGGTGCCTGGCCGCGGGTACTGATGTAACGCATGACTGACTCCAATGGACAGTGTTCGTAGTGCCGGGCCCGCAAGCGGGCCCGGTCAACGATATCGGCTTAGTTCAGGTGCTCGACGCGGATCCGTACAACCGGACCGACGACGCCCGCCAGGGCTTCGAGAGCGGCGATCGCATCGTTGATGTGCTGCTCCAGCACGCGATGGGTCAGCAGGATCATCGGCACCAGGCCGTCGTGTTCCTCGGCTTCCTTCTGCATGATCGACTCGATGTTGATGCCGCGCTCCGACAGGATGCTCGCCACCTGGGCCAACACGCCCGGATGGTCCTTGGCCTGAATGCGCAGGTAGTAGGCGCTTTCGCAGGCTTCGATCGGCAGGATTGGGTGAGCCGACAGCGAGTCCGGCTGGAAGGCCAGGTGCGGCACACGGTTTTCCGGGTCGGACGTCATGGCGCGAACCACGTCCACCAGATCAGCGATCACGGACGAAGCCGTTGGCTCCATGCCGGCGCCAGCACCGTAGAACAAGGTCGAACCGGCAGCGTCGCCGTTGACCATGACCGCGTTCATCACGCCGTTGACGTTGGCGATCAGGCGATCAGCCGGGATCAGCGTCGGGTGTACGCGCAGTTCGATACCGCTGGCGGTGCTGCGTGCAACGCCCAGGTGCTTGATGCGGTAGCCCAGCGCTTCGGCATAGTTCACGTCAGCAGTGGTCAGCTTGGTGATGCCTTCGGTGTAAGCCTTGTCGAACTGCAGCGGGATACCGAACGCGATGGACGCCAGGATCGTCAGCTTGTGGGCTGCGTCGATGCCTTCAACGTCGAACGTCGGGTCAGCTTCGGCGTAACCCAGGGCTTGCGCCTCGGCCAGCACGTCTTCGAAGGTGCGACCCTTCTCGCGCATTTCGGTGAGGATGAAGTTGCCGGTGCCATTGATGATCCCGGCGACCCAGTTGATACGGTTGGCGGACAGGCCTTCACGGATCGCCTTGATCACCGGAATGCCACCGGCCACCGCCGCTTCGAACGCCACGATCACGCCTTTCTCACGTGCCTTGGCAAAAATTTCATTACCGTGAACGGCAATCAATGCCTTGTTCGCGGTGACCACATGCTTGCCATTCTCGATGGCCTTGAGTACCAGCTCGCGGGCAACGGTATAGCCGCCCATCAGCTCTATAACGATGTCGATCTCAGGGTTCGTGGCCACTTCGAAGACATCGTTGGTAATCGCAATACCGGTCGTCTGGAACTGAGGCTTTGGCGTGCGCATGGCAATTTGTGCCACTTCGATTCCACGCCCGGCACGACGAGCAATTTCCTCGGCGTTGCGCTGAAGTACGTTGAAGGTACCGCCACCGACGGTTCCTAACCCACAGATGCCTACTTTGACCGGTTTCACTGTGAACTCCCCATAAAACGGCCGACGCAAGGTCGGCCGTGAAAACAACCGCGTGCTCGCGGTTCTCTATTAATGGCCCGGCGATGTGGCTGCCGGACCATGATCGTCAATGGCTGACCGTGACGATGCGAATTTACTTCGCGCCCAGTGCCAGTTTGGCGACTTGTGGCGCCGGCTGGTAGCCCGGAATGACCTGACCGTCGGCCAAAACGATGGCCGGTGTACCGTTCACGCCGATCGACTGACCGAGGGCGAACTGCTTGGAAACCGGGTTATCGCACTTGGCGGCCTTGATTTCCTTGCCATCGACCATTTTGTCCATGGCCGCTTTCTTGTCCTTGGAGCACCAGACCGCTTGCAGCTGTTCGTCACCCGGCGAACCCAGGCCCTGGCGCGGGAACGCAACGTAGCGCACTTCAATGCCGCGCTTGTTCAGCTCAGGCACTTCGGCGTGCAGCTTGTGGCAGTACGGGCAGGTGGTGTCGGTAAATACGGTGATGTGCGACTTGGTTTCGCCGATGGCCGGGTAGACCACGGTTTCAGCCACAGGAATGTCGTTGACCAGTTTGGAAATACCCAGGCGCTCGGTCTTCTCGGTCAGGTTGACCGGTTTGCCATCCTTGAGCTGGAACAGGTAGCCCTGAACGACATACTGGCCGTCGGCGCTGGCATACAGCACACGGCTGCCCTTGAGTTTGACTTCGTACATCCCTGGCAACGGGCTGGCCGTAATGGTTTCGACGGGCACGTCGAGCTGGAGGTTTTCCAGGCTTTTACGAATGGCTTTGTCGGCCGCGTCATCGGCGACGGCAAAGGTGCTGACCAACGCAATGGCGGCGGCGGCGAAAATCTGGGTCAGACGCATGAGAACTCCTGAAGGCGGACAAATGGGACGATCAGAACGCCCGTGCCGAAACACCGGGTCATAAACGCCCATCGTGCAAACCGGCAAAGCCTACCACATAAGGTCCGTGTGGCCGAATGCGCCTGTCGTAAGTCATCTCACTCACCGTGCACGACGCTTTTATGTAGCAGCTGGCGAAGCCTGCGTTCGACTGCGCAGCAGTCGTTAAATCAGACACTGAGGTGTATCAGTTAAACCGCGGGCTCAGGGTTTACGGCTGCTGCGCAGTCGAACGCAGGCTTCGCCAGCTGCTACACGGTCCTGTTTTAGCCACGCGGGTGATGTTTGGCGTGCAGGTCTTGCAAGCGCGCCCGGGCTACATGAGTGTAGATCTGGGTGGTGGACAAATCGCTGTGGCCGAGCAGCATTTGCACCACCCGCAAGTCGGCACCATGGTTGAGCAGGTGCGTGGCGAAAGCATGGCGCAACGTGTGCGGCGACAGCGACTTGCCGATCCCGGCGACCTTGGCCTGGTGCTTGATGCGGTGCCAGAAGGTCTGGCGGGTCATTTGCTCGCCGCGCAGACTCGGGAACAGCACATCACTGGGGCGCCCGCCGAGCAGTTCGCCACGGGCATCGCGCATGTAGCGCTCAACCCAGACAATCGCTTCCTCCCCCATCGGCACCAATCGTTCCTTGCTGCCCTTGCCCATCACCCGCAACACGCCTTGACGCAAGTTGACTTGCTCCAGGGTCAGGCTGATCAACTCGGTCACCCGCAAGCCACAGGCATACAGCACTTCGAGCATGGCGCGGTCACGCTGGCCGATCGCTTCGCTCAAGTCCGGCGCCTTGAGCAAGGCTTCAACGTCGGCTTCCGACAGGGATTTAGGCAAAGGCCTGCCCAACTGAGGCATGTCGACGCGCAAGGTCGGATCGACAGCGATCAACTTTTCCCGCAGCAGATAGCGATAAAAGCCACGCACACCCGAGAGAAATCGCGCAGTGGAACGGGGTTTGTAGTTCTGCTCCAAGCGCCAGGCCAGATGATCGAGGATCAGCTCACGACCGGCGTTGATCAGCTCCAGATCCTTCTCCTGCAGCCAACCGTTGAACAGGGCCAGGTCGCTGCGATAAGCATCGCGGGTATTGTCGGAAAGACCTTTCTCCAGCCACAGGGCGTCGAGAAACTGGTCTATCAGCGGATGATCGATAGCAGGCATGGGCGCTCTAGGCACACAGTCTCGGGACTGCGCGCGAAAAAAAGGTGAACTGTAAAAATGGCCGCTAGTCTTTCATAGCCCGCCACTTCAAGGAACAGGAGCTTCAATGAGCGAACAGCAGATTCTGTTGGTTTTTGGCGGTATCGGTGCGGCAGCGTTGGGCTGCCAATGGTTGGCCTGGCGCCTCAAGTTACCGGCGATTCTGTTTCTATTGTTGACCGGGATTCTGGTCGGGCCGGTTCTGGGTCTGCTCGACCCGCTGGAAATGTTCGGACCATTGCTGATGCCGCTGGTATCGCTGGCGGTGGCACTGATCCTGTTTGAAGGCAGCCTGACCCTGCACCTTTCAGAATGGCGCGAGATTGGCAGCGTGGTGCATCGACTGGTCACCATCGGCGCGCTCTCGACCTGGGTGGTCATTGCCGTCGCGACCCATTGGCTACTGGGGTTCGACTGGTTGCTCGCCATTCTGTTCGGCAGCTTGACGCTGGTCACCGGCCCCACGGTCATCGTGCCAATGCTGCGCGTCGTGCGGCCGAAAGCCTCGATTGCCAACATCCTGCGCTGGGAAGGCATTGTCATCGATCCAATCGGAGCCCTGCTCGCCGTGGTGGTTTACAGCTTTATCATCGCCCGCGCCTCGGGTGATGGCTGGAGCCAAAGCCTGCTGACTTTCGGTGGCGTGATTGTGTGCGGCAGCTTATGCGGGATCGCCGGGGGCTGGGTGCTCGGCACGATCATCCGACGCCAATGGCTGCCCGAATACCTGCACAACCTGGCAGCGCTCGCGGCGGTGTTGGGGATTTTCATTGCGGCCAATGAAGTCATGAACGAATCCGGATTGCTGGCGGTGACGTTGATGGGGATGTGGCTGGCCAACATGAAGGGCGTGGATGTGCGCGACATCCTGCACTTCAAGGAGAACCTCAGTGTGCTGCTGATCTCCGGGCTATTCATTCTGCTGGCCGCGCGGCTGGACTTGAACGCCTTGATTGCACTGGGGCCGCTGGTGCTGATTCTGCTGCTGATCATTCAGTTGATTGCCCGGCCATTGAACGTGATGCTTTCCACGGCGGGTTCAAGCCTGAGCTGGCGTGAACGCGCGCTGCTGGCCTGGATCGCACCGAGAGGGATTGTGGCGGCGGCGGTCTCGGCGATTTTCGCGATTCGTCTGGATGAAGCCGGCCATGAAGGTGCCTTGCTGCTGGTGCCGCTGACGTTTGCTGTGATCATCGGCACGGTGGTACTGCAAAGTGCCACGGCTCGACCGTTAGCCCGGTTATTGAAAGTCGCTGAACCAGCGCCCAGCGGCTTCCTCATCGTCGGCGCCAACGGCCCGGCGCGAACCGTGGGCAAAGCCTTGCAACAACTGGGCAGTCGAGTACTGCTGACGGATTCAAGTTGGGAGAACATTCGGGCGGCGCGAATGGACGGTCTGCCCACCTACTTCGGCAATCCGGCATCACAGCATGCCGATGCTCATCTGGATCTGGTTGGCCTGGGGCATTTGCTGACCCTGTCACCTTCGGGCGAATTGAACACGGTGGCGACCATGCGCTTTCGTCATGACTTTGGTCATCAGCGCATGTTCGGCGTAGCCAGCGGCCAGGACAGCCGCCGCACCGACAAGCATCGGGCGAGCCGCAAGCATCGTGGGCGCTTGCTCGGCAGCGAGGGAATGACCTACGGCAAACTGGCCAGTCTGCTCAGCCAGGGCGCCGAGCTCTACAGCACGCATCTGACAGAGGAATTTGATTTGGAAGACTACCGGGAACTGCACGGGGATCGGGCAACGTTGTTGTTCATCCGCGATGCCAGCGGATGGGTGCATGTGGTGACGCCTGGCAGCTCGCTGAAACCTTCGGCGGGGTGGACGCTGCTCGCGCTGATTCAGCCAGACACCGTCTGCGCCTGAGAAATCGCAGGCAACAAAAAAGCAGCCCGCAGGCTGCTTTTTTTTTGCATCGGAAGCTGGACTTAAGCCAGTTTTTCCTTGATGCGAGCTGCTTTACCGGACAGGTCACGCAGGTAGTACAGCTTGGCTTTACGTACGTCACCGCGACGTTTAACGGCCATGCTGTCGATTTGCGGGCTGTAGGTCTGGAAAGTACGCTCTACGCCAACACCGTTGGAGATTTTACGAACGGTGAATGCACTGTTTACGCCGCGGTTACGCTTGGCGATTACAACGCCTTCGAACGCTTGCAGACGTGCACGGTCGCCTTCCTTCACTTTCACCTGAACGACAATGGTGTCGCCCGGGGCAAAGGTAGGGATTTCTTTGGTCATCTGCTCTGCTTCGAGTGCAAGGATGATTTTGTTAGTCATGCTGTGCTCCTAAGGTAAATCAACGGATTTACCATCGATACGTTGTTAACTATCGTCCCGCTCGCGGATGTATTCCTCGAGCAGCTTCTTCTCTTCTCCAGAAAGCGAGCGGCTTTCCAGAAGATCGGCGCGTCGTTCAAAGGTCCTACCAAGGGACTGCTGTAAACGCCAACGCCGGATGTGCGCGTGATTGCCACTTAGCAATACGTCGGGAACACGCTGATCCGCATACACCTCCGGTCGGGTGTAGTGCGGGCAATCCAGCAAACCATCCGTAAAGGAATCTTCCTCGGCGGAGTCCGCATGCCCTAAAGCTCCAGGCAGCAGTCGTGTAACCGCATCGATCAGGACCATCGCCGGCAGCTCGCCGCCAGACAGTACATAGTCGCCAATCGACCACTCTTCATCGACATGAGCTTCAATAAAACGCTCGTCAATGCCTTCATAGCGGCCGGCAATCAGGATCAATGCATCCAGATTCGCCAACTCACGCACCGCCGACTGAGTCAGTTGACGGCCTTGGGGGGACAGGTAAATTACCTTCGCCGCCTCCCCGGCTGCTGCCTTGGCCTGAACCAGTGCATCTTCCAGGGGCTTGATCTTCATCACCATGCCCGGACCACCGCCAAATGGGCGATCATCCACAGTGTGATGTCGATCCGTCGTGTAGTCTCGCGGGTTCCAACAGGTGAGCTGCAACAGCCCCTGTTTCACCGCCCGACTGGTGATGCCGTACTCGCTGATGGCGGAGAACATCTCGGGAAACAAACTGATCACTTCTACGCGCAAGTTAGCCACGCTTAGAAATCCGCGTCCCAATCCACCTTCATCTCGCCTGCGGCCAGGTCGACAGCCAACACGCATTGCTCCGTATAGGGCAACAGACGTTCGCGATCATCCAGGCTGCCAGCGCAAGGCTTGACCACCATGACATCGTTCGAGCCAGTCTCTAACAGGTGATCGATCTTCCCGAACAATTGTCCGAGTGTGTCGATAACCTTGAGACCTTCCAGCTGGTACCAGTAGTACTCGCCGTCGGTCAGTTCAGGGAACAGGTTGCGCGGCACGCAGATCTCATAACCGGCCAGAAGACGAGCTTCTTCGCGATCATCGAGATCCTTGAGCTTTGCGACCAGGAATTTGTCATTCCCGCGTCCGCTGACCAGCTCTACCTGCTTTACATTACCGTCACGCTTGAGCGTCCAGGTTTTGTATTCCAGCAGGTTTTTAATTGGATCAGTAAAGGAGTACACCTTCACTTCGCCGCGAACGCCATGAACAGAATAAATTTTGCCAATAACGATCAAATCATCGGCAACAGCTGGCGTCGCGTTCATATTGCTCAGGCCGCAGCCTTAGCAGATTCCTTCAACAACTGAGCAACACGCTCAGAAGGTTGTGCACCAACGCTCAGCCAGTAGGCTACGCGCTCTTGGTTCACGGACAGACGGACTTCTTGACCACGAGCAACAGGGTTGAAGAAACCAACCTGTTCCTTGTGCGAACCGTCGCGCGGGTTGCGGCTGTCGGTTACGGTCAAGTGGTAAAACGGGCGCTTTTTGGAGCCGCCAAGGGCAAGACGGATTGTTAGCATGTGAACATCGTTCCTGTAGTCGGTGCTGCAAATCTAAAGGCACAGCGGGCATAGGTGCCCGAAAGGCCGCATATTCTAAGGAATATCCGGACTTTTGCAAATGACTTTTTCCGGCGGCCTATCGGACGCCATCCAGATTTGCTATAGAGCCGTCGTTGAAAACGGCCGGTCAGCTCCCGCCAAGTGCGGGTTTGCTGGAGATCCCGCATCCTTGCGGGTCTGCGCCGGTGCGATGACCGGCGCGGATTCTTTACATCTTCGGCATGCCGCCGCCGGGCAACATACCGCCCATGCCGCGCATCATTTTGGCCATTCCGCCTTTCGCGGAGAATTTCTTCATCATCTTCTGCATCTGCTTGTGCTGCTTGATCAAGCGACCGATGTCCTGCACCTGAGTGCCGGAACCCATGGCGATCCGGCGTTTGCGCGAACCACTGATCATCTCAGGGTCGCGGCGCTCGGCCGGGGTCATGGAGTTGATGATGGCTTCCATCTGCTTGAATTGCTTCTCTGCCGCACCCTGGGCGTTGCCCATCTGCGCCAGATTCACGCCGCCCATGTTCGGCAGCTTGTCCATGAGCCCGCCGAGGCCGCCCATGTTCTTCATTTGTTGCAACTGATCGCGGAAGTCTTCGAGGTCGAAGCCCTTGCCCTTCTTCAGTTTCTTGGCCAGTTTGTCGGCCTTGTCCTTGTCGAGGGTCGCTTCGGCCTGTTCGATCAGGCTGAGCACGTCGCCCATGCCGAGGATGCGTGAAGCAATACGCTCAGGGTGGAACGGATCGAGCGCTTCGCTCTTCTCGCCCATACCGATGAACTTGATCGGCTTGCCGGTGATGGCGCGAACCGACAGGGCGGCACCGCCACGGGCATCGCCGTCGACCTTGGTCAGGATCACACCGGTCAGCGGCAGCGCATCGCCGAAGGCCTTGGCCGTGTTGGCGGCATCCTGGCCGGTCATGGCGTCAACCACGAACAGGGTTTCAACCGGGTTGATCGCGGCGTGCAGCGCCTTGATCTCGCCCATCATCTCTTCGTCGATGTGCAGGCGACCGGCGGTATCGACGATGACCACATCAATGAACTTAAGCTTTGCTTCTTTTATAGCCGCTTGCGCGATGTCGACCGGCTTCTGGCTCAGGTCGGACGGGAAGAAGGTAACGCCGACTTCACCCGCGAGCATTTCCAGCTGCTTGATCGCCGCCGGACGGTAAACGTCCGCGGACACGACCATGACCGACTTCTTCTTGCGCTCCTTGAGGAAGCGCGCAAGTTTGCCGGCGGTGGTGGTTTTACCCGCGCCCTGCAAGCCGGCCATCAGGATCACGGCGGGTGGAACGGCGCTCAGGTTCAGGTCTTCGTTGGCCGCGCCCATCAGGCTTTCGAGCTCGGCCTGGACGATCTTCACAAAGGCCTGGCCCGGCGTCAGGCTGCGCGACACCTCGGTGCCGACAGCGCGTTCCTTGACCGAGTTGACGAAGTCTTTGACCACGGGCAAGGCGACGTCAGCTTCGAGCAACGCCATGCGCACTTCACGCAGGGTGTCTTTGATGTTGTCTTCGGTCAGCTTGGCCTTGCCGGTGACATGGCGCAGCGTCTGCGAGAGACGGTCGGTTAAGTTTTCAAACATTGCGCGATCCTTTCAGGCCCTGTGTAGACCGGGATAATGGCGGCCCAGACCGGAATAAACATGTGCTCGGCGAGCCTGCGGCGTGGGCAGGTCGCGGATTATAGCGAAGACTGCGTCTGGCGGACACCTCGCACTTTCGTGCCGCGGGGGTTCTATGCCAAACTCAGCGCCTTTCGGGCCTGCCTAACAGGATTTATGCTCCCCTTGTCACCCAGTTTGCTTACTACCCTCGCCGCCGCCTGCTTATATGCCGCTGCGACTCTTTATCAGGGCTCTCGTCTGGCCACCGGCGCCAAGGCGAACAAGCGCCTGCTGGTCACGCTCGGCGTGCTGGCCGTCCTGGCTCACAGCGCCAGCCTGTTCACCCATCTGCTGACGCCGATCGGCCTGGGCCTGGATTTTTTCAGCGCCGCCAGCCTGATTGCCGCAGCGGTCATCGCACTGACCCTGCTGGCCTGCTCACGGATCCCGGTGGAAAACCTGCTTATATTGCTCTTCCCGCTGGGGGCCGCGACCGTGTTGCTGGCGCAGCTCGCCCCGGCCGGCACCGTACAGGTCATCGACGAAGAACCGGGCATCCTCGCCCATATTCTCTTGTCGATCCTCGCTTACGGCATGTTTACCATTGCGGTGTTCCAGTCGTTGTTGCTGCTGGTTCAGGACCATCAGCTCAAGCACAAACATCCGTCAGGGCTGATCAAGAACTTCCCGCCGCTGCAAACCATGGAAAGCCTGCTGTTCGGCTTCCTGTGGGCTGGCTGGACCCTGCTATCGTTGTCGTTGATCTCCGGCTGGTTGTTTGTCGACAACCTGTTCGCCCAGCACCTGGTGCATAAAACCTTGCTGGCGTGCCTGGCCTGGGTTGTCTTCAGCGTGCTGCTGTGGGGCCGTAACCGCCTCGGTTGGCGCGGCCACAAGGCGATTCGCTGGACCCTCGCCGGTTTCTGCCTGCTGATGCTGGCGTATTTCGGCAGCAAGCTGGTTCGTGAATACATCCTGCATATCTGACGAGCGGCATTAATGGACGACTTGCCCATAGGGCCGATGCTCGCGGTATTGGCCCTGCTGATTTTATGGTCGGGGCTGTTTACCGCTATCGAAGTGGCACACCAGCATTTGCTGGCCCAGCGGACCGCATCGCGCTCGAGCGACAAACCGGTGGCGAAGCTGAGCTTTCCACTCAACAGCCTGATCTTCTGCAATACCCTGTGCCGCGCGCTGGTCATGGTCATCAGCACCTTGCTGGCGATCTTCACCTGGTCGGCCAATGGTCCGTGGGCTGCCTGCATCGGCGCCGGCGCCGCGCTGCTGATATTCGCTGACTACCTGCCACGCACCCTCGCCACTCTCTATCCGGACGCCGTGCTGAACCTGGGCAACACCTTGCTCGGCGCGCCCCTGAAAATCATCTACCCGCTCGCCTGGATGCTCAATGGCATCAGCCAGTTGCTGATGCGACCGTTCGGCCGCAAAGTCAAAGTGGTGCAGCAGAGCGAAGACGAAATGCCCACGGATCGCCATGACGATCAGGACCACGGCGTCTGCCGCCCGCATCCACTGTCCGGCATCCACGCGCTGGACAACATCACGGTCAACGACATTCTGGTGCCGCGCAGCGACGTCGACGGCATCAACCTCGACGACCCGATTGAAGAAATCATCGAGCAGTTGCGTCATAACAAGCGCACGCGCCTGCCGGTATTCCACAGCGATATCAACCAGGTCGAAGCCGTCCTCAACACCCGGCACATCCGTCACTTGCTAGGCGATGCAAGCTTGACCCTGGATGCGCTGATGGCGGCCAGCCACGACCCTTATTTCGTACCGGAAAGCACGCCGCTGCAGCTGCAGCTGCTGAATTTCCACAAGCAGCAGCGACGCTTGGGCATGGTGGTCGACGAGTACGGCGAAGTGCTCGGTATCGTGACCCTGGAAGACATTCTTGAAGAGATCGTCGGCGAGTTCGAAAGCCAACACAGCCTGAAGAATCCGCACATTCATCCACAGGCCGACGGGCGCCTGGTGATCGAAGGGGCGGCATCGATTCGCGAACTGAACAAGAGCCTGGGCTGGCATTTACCCAGCGATGGTCCAAAAACCCTTAACGGGTTGGTGACCGAGGCCCTGGAGACCATTCCGGACAGCGCCGTATGCCTGAAGATCGGACGCTATCGCCTGGAGATTCTGGAAACCGAAGATAACCGTGTCACGCGGGTGCTGATCTGGCATACCAGCTCAGTGCCAGCAATCCTCTAGCCTCAACCCCTGTAGCAGCTGCCGAAGGTTGCGTCCGGCTGCGCAGCAGTCGTAATACCGGACAATGCGGTGTTTCAGGGCGTCCGCGTGTACAGGGTTTACGACTGCTGCGTAGCCGGACGCAGCCTTCGGCAGCAGCTACAAGGATTTGCGCTTGTTTGATCGTTAGCAGCCTTCCTATAATCGAGTCGCTTACCCAAGCCCCGCCTTACTCCAGTGCTACCCGCACTCTGCGTTAAGCCCACATCCCTGGGTGTTCGACCATAATAATTCGCTCCACTGGGGCACATGACTGTCAGGGATAACCGCATGACGACCAGCACGACTTACACCCAAACCACACCTGCACAACCGACCAACTCCGCCACCCGCGTGGCCACCGCGAGTTTCATCGGTACCGCCATCGAGTTTTACGACTTCTACGTCTATGCCACGGCGGCCGCACTGGTGATCGGTCCGGTGTTCTTTCCGCAGACCTCCGGCACCGCGCAAATGCTGTCGGCATTCCTAACTTTCGGCATCGCCTTTCTTGCACGACCACTGGGCTCAGCGCTGTTCGGCCACTTCGGTGACCGTATCGGCCGAAAATCGACACTCGTTGCCTCGCTGCTGTTGATGGGCGTCTGCACCACGTTGATCGGCGTGTTGCCGGGCTACGACAGCATCGGTGCCTGGGCGCCGATCCTGCTTTGTGTGCTGCGCTTCGGCCAAGGCCTGGGACTGGGCGGCGAATGGGGGGGCGCGGCGTTGCTGGCGACCGAGAATGCCCCCAAGGGCAAACGCGCCTGGTTCGGCATGTTTCCGCAGCTTGGCCCTTCGATTGGCTTTCTGGCGGCGAACGGCCTGTTCCTGACACTGGCCATGACCCTGAACGACGAGCAATTCCGCTCGTGGGGCTGGCGCATTCCGTTCCTGCTCAGCGCCGCACTGGTCATGGTCGGCCTGTATGTGCGTCTCAAACTCCACGAAACCCCGGTGTTCGCCAATGCCATGGCCCGCCAGGAAAGGGTGAAAATCCCGCTGATCGAGTTGCTCAGCCAATACTGGGCGCCGATGCTGTTGGGTGCCGGCTCGATGGTCGTGTGCTACGCGCTGTTCTACATCTCGACCGTGTTTTCGCTGAGTTATGGCGTGTCGACCCTCGGCTATACCCGTGAAACCTTCCTCGCCTTGCTGTGCTTCGCAGTGCTGTTCATGGCGGCAGCCACCCCACTGTCGGCGTGGGCCAGCGACCGGTATGGACGCAAGCCAGCGCTGATCATCGGCGGCGTGCTGGCGATTCTGTCGGGGTTCTTGATGGAGCCGCTACTGACCCACGGTTCGACCTGGGGCGTGGCATTGTTCCTGTGCATCGAGCTGTTTCTGATGGGCGTGACGTTTGCGCCGATGGGTGCGCTGTTGCCTGAGCTGTTTCCGACTCACGTTCGCTACACCGGCGCATCGGCAGCGTACAACCTGGGCGGGATCGTCGGGGCCTCGGCGGCACCGTTCTTCGCACAGAAACTGGTGGCGATGGGGGGACTGAGTTATGTCGGCGGGTATGTGTCGGGGGCGGCGGTGCTGAGCTTGATTGCGGTGCTGTGCCTGAAGGAAACGCGTCACAACGATTTGAATCGGGTGGCCTGATAGAAGATCGTTCCCACGCTTTGCGTGGGAACGATCAGAGAGGAAGTTTACAGCTCTACAACAACAGCCTGAGAAGCACGGGTCGCCTTGGCGCGAGCCGCATCAATCGACTCATCACGCGCCAACGCCACGCCCATCCGGCGCTGACCGTTCACTTCTGGCTTGCCAAACAAACGCAACGCCGTGTCCGGCTCGCTCAACGCAGCACCCAGGTTAGCGAAAGCGGTCTGGGTCGACTGCCCTTCCACCAGAATCACCGCAGAAGCCGAAGGACCGAACTGACGGATCAATGGGACCGGCAGGCCCAGAATTGCCCGTGCGTGCAGCGCGAACTGCGACAGGTCCTGGGAAATCAAGGTGACGAGGCCCGTGTCATGCGGACGCGGCGACACTTCACTGAACCACACCTGATCGCCTTTGATGAACAACTCGACGCCGAAAATTCCACGACCGCCCAAGGCTTCAGTCACGGCTTTGGCAACACGCTCGGACTCAGCCAGGGCAACCGGGCTCATGGCTTGTGGCTGCCAGGATTCCTGATAGTCGCCTTTCTCCTGACGGTGACCGACTGGCGCGCAGAACGTGGTGCCGCCCACATGACGCACGGTCAGCAGGGTAATTTCGTAGTCGAAGTCGATGAACCCTTCGATGATCACCCGACCTTTGCCGGCACGACCGCCTTCTTGCGCGTAATCCCAAGCGGTCTTCACGTCATCGGCACTGCGCAGCAGGCTCTGGCCTTTACCCGACGAGCTCATGACCGGTTTGACTACACAAGGGAAACCGAGGTCTTCGACCGCTTTGCTGTAGTCCTCGAAGGTATCGGCGAAGTGGTACGGCGAGGTCGGCAGGTCCAGCTCTTCGGCGGCCAGGCGACGGATACCCTCGCGGTTCATGGTCAGCTGTGCAGCGCGAGCAGTCGGGATCACGGTGAAGCCTTCGGCTTCCAGTTCGACCAGGGTGGCCGTGGCGATGGCTTCGATTTCCGGCACGATGAAGTGCGGCTTCTCGGCTTCGATCACTGCACGCAGGGCGGCGCCGTCGAGCATGTTGATCACATGGCTGCGATGGGCGACTTGCATGGCGGGTGCATTGGCGTAGCGATCCACGGCAATCACTTCAACGCCCAGGCGTTGCAGCTCGATCACCACTTCCTTGCCCAACTCACCACAGCCACACAGCAATACGCGGGTCGCGGTTGGCGACAATGGAGTTCCGATACGGGTCATCTCAGGTCCTCAAGAAGCGGATCATCGAGGGATGCGCCACGCGCTTCCCATGGGGAGAAAGCGCGGCATTTTACATGAACCTGAGGGTTTGGCTTCAGCTGACGACGGCCTGTTTGCGCAAGCGCCAGGCCATGATCAGCCACACGGCGGTCACGCCCGCGAACTTCGAGCCCATGGCCGTGAGGATCACGGCCGGGGTGAACGCGTCGATCATGCCAAAGAAGATGAAGGTATCGAGGGGAATGCTCAGCGCCGAACTTATCCACAGGCGGTCGTGCAGCGGGCGCTTGGTGATGCTGAACACCAGCCAGTCGATGCACTCGGACACGGCAAACGCCGTGGCGCTGGCCAAGGCAATGGACGGATCGGAGGTGACATAGGACAGGACCAGCGCCGCCAGCATCGCGGCGATGGCGCCGTGACCGAAACGGGTCTGCACCATGTCGCGCAACACGAACACCAGACCACCCCAGGCCGACCAGATGATGTCCAGGTGCGGAGCGGTGGAGAAGGCGTAGTTGATCAGCACGACGCTGCTGATGTAAGCGATCAGGAAGAGCATGGGGCGTGGGGATACCTGTCAATTTGGCGAACAGATTACTTCAGCCCTGCCCAACAACCAAACCCGAACACGAACCTGTAGCAGCTGGCGCAGCCTGCGTCCGGTTGCGAAGCAGTCGTAAAATCAGGCCATTGAGTCATTCAGGCAAACCTCACGTTCAGGATCTACGACTGCTACGCAGCCGGACGCAGCCTCCGGCAGCTGCTACAGGTCCGGGGTTTTACCGATCATCCAGACCAGCCCGCTGGACTTGGCCCGTTCATGACACAACCCCAACACCGCGCGGCGCTCGTCGTTGGTCATCCGGCTCCAGCGGGTAATCTCTTCCACCGTGCGCTGGCACCCGGTGCAAATATCATCCTCGTCCAACGCGCAAATGTTCACGCAGGGCGATAGCACCGGTCGTTCAGTGGCGCTCATTCTTCCTGCTCGACCAGATCACGGGCATAGCGTTGCGAGTTATGCACATAGTGAGCGGCGCTGGCCTCCAGCATCTTCTTCTGCGGCTCGGTCAGCTCACGCACCACTTTGCCCGGCGAGCCCATGACCAGCGAACCGTCCGGGATTTCCTTGCCTTCGCCGATCAGCGAATTGGCGCCAATGATGCAGTTTTTGCCGATTTTCGCGCCGTTGAGAATCACGGCATTGATACCGATCAAGCTGTAGTCGCCCACGGTGCAACCGTGAAGCATGGCATTGTGGCCGATGGTCACGCCGGTGCCGATGGTCAGCGGGAAGCCCATGTCGGTGTGCATCACGGTGCCGTCCTGGACGTTGCTGTTCTTGCCGATCAGGATCAGTTCGTTGTCGCCGCGCAGTACGGCGTTGAACCAGACATTGGCACCCTCTTCCAGTTTGACCTTGCCCACCAGTACGGCATTGGGTGCGACCCAGCTCTGCGGGTGGGTTTCGACGCGGGCGTCGCCCAGGCGATACTTCATCTTGTTGTCCTCAAGGCCAGGCAGGCTTATGCACAGCACGGTTCACGCCATACGAACGATGGCTTCAGGTGTTGATAAAACTCTTGGGCGGTTGATGCAGGCTGATTTTCGCGTCATAGAGCAGATTGATCAACTCGACGATCATAATCGCGGTGAGGCCCCAGATTTTGTATTCGCCATACCGATAGCTCGGAACGTACCAGCTACGGCCCTGGTAATCGATGCGATGGGTGTGTTCGCGCGGGTCCTTGCGGAAAAACTCGAGCGGCACGCTAAAGACGGCGGCGATCTCGGCATCGTTGGCCCGGTACTCGACAAAATCCGGAATCACCCCGACATAGGGTGTGACCTTGATACCGTGCAGGGAGATCAGCGGGCTAAGCGGGCCGATCACTTCAACCAGACCCGGCGGCAAGCCAATTTCTTCTTCGGCCTCACGTAGCGCGGTGAAAATCAGGTCGGGGTCCTCGGGATCGCGACGACCACCGGGAAAGGCCACTTCGCCACCATGGGTCGAGAGCCCGCTGGCGCGCAGGGTCAGAACCAGTTCCGGCTCATCACTGCGAGTGATGGGCACCAGTACCGCAGCTTCCGGGAAACGCTTGTCGGTTTCCAGTGTGCGAGGGGTGTGGTTACTAACTCGATGCAGTAGCTCGTCCAGCATGAGACTTCTCGATTTATTCGCTACTTTGCATCATGCACCAATCGAACCGAGCGCCCAACCCCATAACCATTGCATGTCGCTAAACGACAACTTGCCGACAGACACCGCCGCACGCCAAGATAGGCGCAGCATTCAGGAACCCAAGCATGAAATTTTGCAGTCAGTGCGGCAACCCGGTGACCCAGCGCATTCCCGAAGGCGATTCGCGCCTGCGATTTGTCTGCGACAGCTGTCAGGTGATTCACTACCAGAACCCCAATATCGTCGCTGGCTGTGTCGCGACCTGGGGCTCGAAAGTGTTGCTGTGTCGACGTGCCATCGAGCCACGACTCGGTTACTGGACCCTTCCAGCCGGCTTCATGGAAAACGGTGAAACCATCGAGCAGGCGGCTATTCGCGAAACAGCCGAAGAAGCCTGTGCACGGGTGCGCAACCTGAAGATCTATACGCTGATCGACGTACCCCACATCAGCCAGGTGCATGTATTCTTTCGCGCAGAGCTGGCGGACCTGGACTTTTCTGCCGGTCCGGAGAGCCTGGAGGTGCAGCTTTTCGATGAAGCCGACATCCCTTGGTCCGAGCTGGCTTTCCGCACAGTGGGCCGTACCCTAGAATGCTTCTTCGCTGACCGACGGACCGAGGTCTACCCCGTGCGTTCCGAGTCGATCCCGCCGCTCGCTCAGCCTGCCAATACTTAAAAAACACCTATAACTAAAAATAGCCGACACCTCCTAGGGATATCGTTTCAATGCGCTGGTTGCTTGCCCTGTTTTGCTTGTCGTTCGTCACGGTATCCCAGGCTTCTGCCGCGGGAACCCTGAACGGCAAAGCCATCGATAAAATTCTGGTCATCAAGTCCACCCACCAATTGCAATTGATCAATGACGGCCAGCCGCTCAAGACCTATCGCATTTCCCTGGGTAAACGCCCCAAGGGGCCGAAGCTGATGGAGGGCGACAAACGCACCCCGGAAGGCTTCTACTGGGTGGATTGGCGCAAGACCAGCGACAACTTCAACCTGGCGATGCACATCTCCTACCCGAACATCAGCGACTCTGCGCGCGCTCGACGCGAAGGCGTCGCACCGGGTGGCATGATCATGATCCACGGAACTCCAGACACTGAAGACACCCCTGAAGACCTGTTCCACACCCTGGACTGGACCGACGGCTGCATTGCCATGCGCAACATGGACATGCGTGAAGTCTGGAACCTGGTGCCGGACGGCACGATGATCGAAATCCGCCCGTAATCCGGACTATCAGTAGAAGCGCTGCATCCATCAATTCGCAGACAATAAAAAACCCGCTGAAATCGCTTTCAGCGGGTTTTTCGTTTAAGCGCTTGAAGGATCAGAAATCCTCTAACCGCCACACCTCATAAGCCGGCGTCTCGTAGGGATGGCTCTCTTTCAGCGCCAACACCACCGCCCGAATCAACTCATCGCTGACCACCAGCTCAACCTTCCATTCCTCAACCTGCTCGACCTGCCCCGCTTCGCCAATGAACGGCTGACTACCATCCAACGGCCGAAACTGGCCGAGGCCGAGCACTTGCCAGGCGCAATGGTCGTAAGCGCCGATCCGTCCGCCACCGGCGGCGAATACGGCACTCTTCACGTCTTCGACGTGACTGGCTGGAACAAAAAAGCTGAGCTTGTACACAGCTGTCAGTTAACCCGCTTTTAGTTTACCCAGACCCGAGCGTTACGGAACATACGCATCCAAGGTGCATCTTCGTTCCAGTCTTCCGAACGCCACGAGTTCTGCACGGCGCGGAACACACGTTCCGGGTGCGGCATCATGATCGTTACGCGACCGTCGCGGCTGGTCAAACCGGTGATCCCGCGCGGCGAGCCGTTCGGGTTGGCCGGGTATTTTTCGGTGACCTTGCCGTGGTTGTCGACGAAACGCATCGCCACGCAACCCGACAGATCGGCTTCCAGCAGTGCTTCTTCGCTGGCGAACTCGGCATGGCCTTCGCCGTGAGCGATGGCGATCGGCATGCGCGAACCGGCCATGCCTTGCAGGAAGATCGAGTTCGACTCCTGGACCTGAACCATGGCCACGCGTGCTTCGAACTGCTCGGAGCGGTTACGCACGAAGTGCGGCCAGAACTCGCTGCCCGGGATCAGTTCGTGCAGGTTGGACATCATCTGGCAACCGTTGCACACGCCGAGGGTGAAGCTGTCGTTACGTTCGAAGAAGCCCTGGAACGCATCGCGAGCGCGGCTGTTGAACAGTGCGGACTTGGCCCAGCCTTCGCCGGCGCCGAGTACGTCGCCGTAGGAGAAACCACCGCACGCCACCAGACCTTTGAACTCGTTCAGGTCGACACGGCCGGCCAGAATGTCGCTCATGTGCACGTCGATCGCGTTGAAACCTGCGCGGTCGAACGCGGCCGCCATTTCCACCTGACCGTTGACGCCCTGCTCACGCAGCACGGCAACCTGTGGGCGGATGCCTTTCTTGATGTAAGGCGCGGCGACGTCCTGGTTGACGTCGAAGCTGAGCTTGACGCTCAGGCCCGGGTTTTCTTCTTCCAGCAGCACGTCGAACTCTTGCTCGGCGCAGTCGGCGTTATCACGCAGACGCTGGATCTGGTAGCTGGTTTCGGCCCACTGACGTTGCAGCAGACGACGCTGACCTTCGAACACGGTGTCGCCGTTGAAGGTGATGCTGATCTGGCCGTTGTTCATCGGCTGACCGATCACCGACACGCAGTCGCCCAAGCCAGCCGCGCTGAACTGCGCAAGGATGTCCGGGGTCGAGTCCTGACGAACCTGGATCACAGCGCCCAGTTCTTCGTTGAACAGGATCGCCGCGATGTCGGCGGAGGTTTCCGCCAGGCCGTCGAGGTTCAGGCTCAGGCCGCAGTGGCCGGCGAAGGCCATTTCCACCACGCTGGTCAGCAGACCACCGTCGGATCGGTCGTGGTACGCCAGCAGGTGACCGTCGGCGTTGAGGCCTTGGATCACAGCGAAGAAGGCCTTGAGGTCTTCGGCATCGTCCACGTCCGGCGCTTGCGAACCGAGCTTGCCGTGAACCTGAGCCAGGATCGAGGCGCCCATGCGGTTCTGGCCACGGCCCAGATCGA
The DNA here is from genome assembly GCF_024748695.1 of Pseudomonas sp. B21-040. NCBI lineage: Bacteria > Pseudomonadati > Pseudomonadota > Gammaproteobacteria > Pseudomonadales > Pseudomonadaceae > Pseudomonas > Pseudomonas sp. B21-040. The sequence continues at coordinate 1,115,326 of NZ_CP087176.1, read as the reverse complement.
TCAGGATCAGGTCAGTGGTGCCCTTGTTCATGCGCAGTTCCGGCGTCAGGGTCTGACGGATGTCAGCCACAGGCGCGAAACCGGTCACGATCAGGGACATTGGCGAGGTCACGGTCTTGTCGACGCCTTCATCGCTCCAGCGTGTGGCCATGGACATGGAGTCCTTGCCCACCGGAATGGTGATGCCCAGCTCAGGGCACAGTTCCATGCCGACCGCTTTCACGGTGTCGTACAGACGCGCGTCTTCGCCCGGGTGACCGGCAGCGGACATCCAGTTGGCCGACAGTTTGATGTCGGAAATCTTGTTGATGCGCGAAGCCGCGATGTTGGTCAGGGTTTCGCCAATGGCCATGCGGCCCGACGCCGGAGCGTTCAGCAATGCCAGCGGAGTACGCTCGCCCATCGCCATGGCTTCACCGGTGTAAACGTCGAAGCTGGTGGCGGTGACGGCAACGTCAGCCACCGGGACCTGCCACGGGCCAACCATCTGGTCACGAGCCACAAGGCCGGTGATGGTGCGGTCGCCGATGGTGATCAGGAAGCTTTTGCTCGCCACGGCCGGGTGATGCAGAACGCGCTCGACGCAGTCGGCAATCGCCAGCGTCGACGGATCGAAGTCGTCGCCCAGTTCACTTTCGCGAACAGCCGAACGGTGCATGCGCGGCGCTTTGCCCAGCAACACTTCCAGTGGCATGTCCACCGGGCTGTTGCCGAAGTGGCTATCCGTGACAGTCAGTTGCGGTTCGGCAGTGGCTTCGCCGACGACGGCGAACGGGCAACGCTCGCGTTCGCAGATCGCTTTGAAACGCTCGAAGTCAGCCGGGCCGACTGCCAGAACGTAGCGCTCCTGGGATTCGTTACTCCAGATTTCGTGCGGGGCCATGCCCGGCTCGTCGTTTGGAATGTTGCGCAATTCGAAACGGCCACCACGGTCGCCGTCGTTGACCAGTTCCGGGAAGGCGTTGGACAGACCGCCTGCGCCCACGTCGTGGATGAAGCTGATCGGGTTCTTGTCACCCAACTGCCAGCAACGGTCGATCACTTCCTGGCAACGGCGCTCCATCTCAGGGTTTTCGCGCTGTACGGAAGCGAAGTCCAGGTCAGCCGAGCTGGTGCCAGTGGCCATGGAGGAAGCGGCGCCGCCGCCCAGGCCGATCAGCATTGCCGGGCCACCCAGCACGATCAGCTTGGAGCCAACGATGATTTCGCCTTTCTGCACGTGTTCGGCACGGATGTTACCCATGCCGCCAGCCAGCATGATCGGCTTGTGGTAACCGCGAACTTCGTCGCCACGCGGGGTGGTGATCGATTGTTCGAAGGTACGGAAGTAACCGGTGAGGGCCGGACGACCGAATTCGTTGTTGAACGCGGCGCCACCCAGTGGGCCTTCGATCATGATGTCCAGCGCGGTCACGATGCGCTCAGGCTTGCCGTATGGCACTTCCCACGGCTGTTCGAAACCCGGGATTTGCAGGTTGGACACGGTGAAACCGGTCAGGCCAGCCTTTGGCTTGGCACCACGGCCGGTCGCGCCTTCGTCACGAATCTCGCCGCCACTGCCGGTGGATGCGCCCGGGAACGGGGCAATCGCAGTCGGGTGGTTGTGAGTTTCGACTTTCATCAGGATGTGCACCGGTTCCTGCACCGCGCCGTACTGGCGGGTTTCAGGGTCCGGGAAGAAACGGCCGGCGACGTTACCGACGATCACCGAGGCGTTGTCCTTATAAGCCGACAGGACGCCTTCGCTGTGCATCTGGTAAGTGTTCTTGATCATGCCGAACAGGCTTTTTTCCTGGCTTTGACCGTCGATGTCCCAACTGGCGTTGAAGATCTTGTGACGGCAGTGCTCGGAGTTCGCCTGGGCGAACATCATCAATTCGATGTCATGCGGGTTGCGCTTCAAGCCGACGAAGGCATTGACCAGGTAGTCGATTTCGTCTTCGGCCAGGGCCAGGCCCAGCTCGGTGTTGGCTTTTTCCAGCGCGGCACGGCCGCCACCCAGCACGTCGATCGCGGTCAGCGGTTTCGGTTCGGCGTGGCTGAACAGGCCGGCGGCTTGTTCAAGGTTGGCCAGAACGATTTGCGTCATGCGGTCGTGCAGGGCATCACTGATCAGTTGGGCCTGGGCGTCGCTGAACTGGCCGGCGACGTAGAACGCGATACCGCGCTCCAGACGCTGGATCTTGCCCAGGCCACAGTTGCGGGCGATGTCGCTCGCTTTACTGGACCATGGCGAGATGGTGCCGAAACGCGGCAACACCAGGAACAGACGACCGGTCGGCTCTTGTACCGGAACACTTGGGCCGTACTTCAGAAGGCGCGCGAGCACCTGCTGTTCGTCGCCGGTCAGGACGCCGGTAACTTCGGCGAAGTGAGCGAATTCAGCATACAAGCCGCTGACAGCCGGGACCTTCTGGCTCAGTTGCTCAAGGAGTTTGCTGTGGCGAAAGGCAGAAAGGGCAGGAGCGCCGCGCAGGATCAACATCTTCGGGACAGCCTCGGGAAGGGGTGTGCTTTGAGGCCGTGCATTCTAGCCTAAACCGCCCGCGACATCACCCGAAACGGTACGGGTGGCTGCACCCGGGTGTCGGACCGTAGATCCGGGTCTGCAAATGGCGCTTAAAAAGGGTTATTTTTTCTGTCACAAAATGCGCTGCGGACCCATTCCTGCGGGCTCCGGAGCCGTTTTCAATTGCCTAGCAGACAAGCCCTTCGCTGTCGAGATATGGCGGCCGTGGTCCTTTGCGTATACTGCGCAGATGTTTTCCCCAATGGCTTTGCGTCCGCGGTACGCCAAATGGCTGATCGCAACCGGACTCTTCCTGGTGCTCAGTGGATGTGTTGATAAACCCAACACGCTGGAGCGCGTAAAGGAGGATGGCGTGCTGCGGGTGGTTACCCGAAACAGTCCCGCCACCTACTTCCAGGATCGCAACGGTGAAACCGGCTTCGAATACGAGCTGGTGAAGCGCTTCGCCGACGATCTGGGGGTGGAGCTCAAGATCGAGACCGCCGACAACCTCGACGACCTGTTCAATCAGGTGGGCACGCCTAACGGCCCGGTGTTGGCGGCTGCCGGCCTGGTCAGCAGCGAGGCACGCCAAAAGCAGGTCAGGTTTTCCCACTCTTACCTGGAAGTCACCCCACAGGTCATTTACCGCAACGGTCAGTCACGGCCAACCGATGCGGGTGATCTGGTCGGCAAGAAGATCATGGTGCTCAAGGGCAGCACCCACGCCGAGCAGTTGGCTGCGCTTAAACAGAAATATCCCGGCATAGAATACGAAGAGTCCGACGCGGTTGAAGTGGTCGACCTGTTGCGCATGGTCGATGAAGGTCAAATCGACCTGACGCTGGTCGACTCCAATGAAGTGGCGATGAACCAGGTGTACTTCACCAACATTCGCGTCGCCTTCGACCTCGGCGACGCCAGCAACCAGAGCTGGGCGGTGGCCGCCGGCGAAGACAACAGCCTGCTCAACGAGATCAACGCCTACCTCGACAAGGTGCAGAAAAACGGCACCCTGCAACGCCTGAAAGACCGCTACTACGGGCATGTCGATGTACTCGGCTACATGGGCGCCACTACGTTCGCCCAACACCTGCAACAGCGGTTGCCCAAGTACGAGCAGCACTTCAAGGCATACGCCAAAAAAGAAAAAGTCGACTGGCGCCTGCTGGCGGCGATCGGCTATCAGGAATCGTTGTGGCAACCGGCAGTCACGTCCAAGACCGGCGTGCGCGGCCTGATGATGCTGACCCAGAACACCGCGCAAGCCATGGGCGTGTCCAACCGCCTGGACCCCAAGCAAAGCATTATGGGCGGCGCCAAGTACCTGGCCTACATGAAGGATCAACTGGACGAGTCGATTCAGGAACCGGACCGCACATGGTTTGCCCTCGCGGCCTATAACGTTGGCAGCGGTCACCTGGATGACGCGCGCAAACTGGCGGCGAAGGAAGGGCTGAACCCGGACAAGTGGCTGGACGTGAAGAAAATCCTGCCGCGCCTGTCAGAGAAGAAGTGGTACAGCAAAACCCGTTACGGCTACGCCCGTGGCGGCGAGCCGGTGCATTTCGTGGCGAACATCCGTCGTTACTACGACATCCTGACGTGGGTCACGCAGCCTCAGCTTGAAGGTGACCAAGTGGCTGAGGGCAAACTGCTTGTACCTGGGATCGACAAGACCAAGCCTGCTCAAGAGCCTGCGCCGCTTTAACTATCACCAAAACACAATGTGGGAGCGGGCTTGCCCGCGATAGCAGAGTGTCAGTTAACGATTCTATTGACTGACACGACGCCATCGCGGGCAAGCCCGCTCCCACAGGGTTTTGTGTTTGCTCTTTAAGCTTTTGCGGCGGCCAGGATCAACGCTTTCATCTCCGACACCGCCGACTTGAAGCCGACGAACAACGCATGCGCCACCAGCGCGTGGCCGATGTTCAGTTCATTGATACCTTTGATCGCTGCCACCGCTTCTACGTTGTGGTAGTGCAGACCGTGCCCGGCGTTGACGATCAAACCCTGAGCCAGGCCAAACGCGACACCGTCAGCCACACGCTTGAGTTCTTCAGCCACCTCCGTCGGCGTCTCGGCATCGGCGTAACGACCGGTGTGCAGCTCGATGGCGGGGGCACCGACGCGGCGTGAAGCTTCGATCTGCCGCTCATCAGCGTCGATGAACAGCGACACCTCACAGCCAATCTTGGACAGGCGATCGACGGCCGCTTTAATTCGCGCTTCCTGCCCTGCTACGTCGAGGCCACCTTCGGTGGTCAGTTCCTGACGAGTCTCCGGGACCAGGCAAATGTGCGCCGGACGGATGCGCTCGGCGAACACCATCATTTCTTCGGTGACGCCCATTTCGAAGTTCATGCGGGTTTGCAGCACGTCCTTGAGCAGCAGAACGTCGCGCTCCTGGATGTGCCGACGGTCTTCGCGCAAATGCACGGTGATACCGTCAGCGCCCGCCTCTTCCGCATCCAGCGCTGCCTTGACCGGGTCCGGGTAGCGAGTACCCCGAGCCTGACGCAGGGTGGCAACATGGTCGATGTTCACGCCAAGAAGAATGCGATTGCTGGTGGTCACGGAAGCGCTCCTGAAGAAGGTAAATTCGGTGCACAGCATACGGGGAGACTACGGCTTGCGAAACAACTCGCGACTGACCAGCGGACGACCGCCCAGATGGACAGCAAGCGCCTGACGCATCAAACGCTTGGCCGCTGACAGTGCGCCGGGGGCGGACCAGTCGGCATCGGCCATGGCCAGCAGCTCGGTGCCATTGAACAGACCGGGTTGCAGCAGGTAGACCCGCTCCAGGCCCGCGTCCACCTGCAGACGGTAGAGCCCGTCCGGGGCAATGAGCTCGCCATGGATATCAATGGTCAGTGCAAAGCCGTAACCGAGATCGTCCAGCAGGCGCCATTCGAAGGAGCGCAACAACGGCTCCAGCGGACGACCCTCCGCTAACGCCAGCAATGTCGCAGCATAGTGATCGAACACAGCGGGATGAGGGTCTTCGGCGGGCAGCAGACGAATCAATAGCTCATTGAGATAGAGGCCACTGAACAGCGCCTCGCCATTGAGCCAGGTCGATACACCGGCGCTTTCCATGCGACCGACATTCTTCAACTCCCCCCTCCCACGGAACTCGACCTCCAGCGGCACGAATGGCCGCGCCAACGTCCCGGCCTTGCCCCGCGCACTGCGCAACACCGCCCGCAGCCGACCTTGCGGCGTGAGGAAATCCACCAACGCACTGCTTTCGCGGTAGGCGCGGGAGTGGAGAACGTAGGCGAGTTGGCCGATGGGAGGGTGTGACATGGACGTCAGGGTTCTCTGTGAGCGAGCGCAATTTTACAAACAACCAAAACCAATGTGGGAGCGGGCTTGCCCGCGATGGCGGACTCACATTCAACATCTCTGCCGAACATTACATCCTCATCGCGGGCAAGCCCGCTCCCACAAGGTTCTACGGTGTCTCAGCAACCGAGACTTTACAGGTCGCCGTAACCCAACGAACGCAACGCGCGCTCGTCATCGGACCAGCCGCCTTTCACTTTGACCCAGAGGTTGAGCATGATCTTGGAGTCGAACAACAGCTCCATGTCCTTGCGCGCCTCGGTGCCGATGCGCTTGATGCGCTCGCCCTTGTCACCAATGATGATTTTCTTCTGGCCGTCACGCTCAACGAGGATCAAGGCATGAATGTGCAGGGTCTTGCCCTGCTGCTTGAACTCTTCGATTTCGACGGTGATCTGGTACGGCAACTCGGCACCCATCTGGCGCATGATCTTCTCGCGCACCAGTTCTGCGGCGAGGAAACGGCTGCTGCGGTCAGTGATCTGGTCTTCCGGGAAGAAGTGATCGTTTTCCGGCAGATGCTCGGCGATCACGCGCTCCAGCGTTTCAAGGTTGTGCCCGTGCTGGGCCGAGATCGGCATGATCTGCGCGTTCGGCAGCTGTTCCTGCAACCAGGTCAGGTGCGGCATCAACTCGGACTTATCTTCGATACGGTCGGTCTTGTTCAGCGCCACGATCAGCGGGCCGGTCACGTATTGGACGCGCTCGAGGACCATCTGGTCTTCGTCGGTCCACTTGGTGCGGTCAACCACGAAGATCACTACGTCGACGTCTTTCAACGCCGCCGAAGCGGTCTTGTTCATGTAGCGGTTCAGCGCCTTTTCGCCGCCCTTGTGCATGCCCGGGGTATCGACGTAGATCGCCTGCACGGCACCTTCGGTCTTGATCCCCAGCATGTTGTGACGGGTGGTTTGCGGCTTGCGCGAGGTGATCGCCAGCTTCTGACCCAGGATGTGGTTCAGCAGCGTGGACTTGCCCACGTTGGGACGGCCGACGATGGCAACATAGCCACAGCGAGTTGCGGTTGTATCAGTCATTGCCATTCTCCACACCCAGGGCAATCAGTGCTGCGGCGGCCGCTACCTGTTCGGCAATACGACGACTCACACCCTGACCTCGGCTTTTTTCGTTCAGTAAGGTGATTTCGCATTCGACGAAGAACGTCCGGCAATGCGGTTCACCCTGGATATCCACCACTTCGTAACGCGGCAGCTCACAGCCACGCGATTGCAGGAATTCCTGCAGGCGGGTCTTTGGATCTTTGTTGGTGTCCACCAGGGTCAAGCCCTCGAACTCCCCGGCCAGCCAGGCCAGTACGCGCTCACGTGCCACGTCCATGCCGGCGTCCAGGTAGATCGCACCAATCAGCGCTTCCAGGGCATCGGCCAGAATCGACTCGCGACGGAAACCGCCACTTTTCAACTCACCGGAACCCAGGCGCAGGTATTCACCCAGATCAAAACCACGGGCCAGTACGGCCAGGGTCTCACCTTTCACCAAGCGTGCGCGCAAACGCGACAGCTGGCCTTCGCGGGCCAGAGGGAAGCGATCGAACAGCGCCTCGCCTGCGACGAAGTTGAGGATGGCATCACCGAGGAATTCCAGGCGTTCGTTGTTGCGCCCGGCAAAGCTGCGGTGAGTCAGGGCCAGGACCATCAGTTCCTGATCCTTGAAGGTGTAGCCGAGCTGACGCTCTAGACGGCTTAAGGAGACGCTCACGGTTTACCCACGCTGAGTTCGTGGTTGGATTCCACCGCCATCGCCGAGAGTCGACGCAGGCCTGGGACAATTAACGCTGTGTTCAAAAATAACGTCCTGAATATCATTGGCTTCATGCTTCCGGCCCCGAAATCTATCGGTTCCAAAAATGCATTCGGCGCTGTGTTCAACAGCGCCGTGTGTGATTACTTGATCAGGCCAACCCGCGAAAAATTCGGCAGGTGACTGAGTTTAGGTTCCGGCCAGCTCATCCAGACTGCGAAGGCCTTGCCGACGATATTCTTGTCGGGAACCATGCCCAGCAGATCCTTGGGAATAGTTGGGTCATCCCAATAGCGACTGTCATTGGAGTTGTCGCGGTTGTCACCCATCATGAAGTAGTGCCCGGCAGGCACGGTCCACGAATGGTCCGGTGTTGCGCGATAGCGGCTCATTTCCTTGCGGATCAGGTGCTCGGCAACGCCGAGTTTTTCCTTATAGAGCTCAGCGCTACCCAGCGTTCCCGGCTCGGAGCCGACCATTTGTTCGGCAATCGATTCGCCGTTGACGAACAGACGCTTGTCAGCAGTGTAGCGAATCTTGTCACCCGGCAGGCCCACTACACGCTTGATGTAGTTGACGTTCGGATCGCTCGGGTAACGGAACACCATCACATCGCCGCGCTGTGGATCACCGACTTCGATGACTTTCTTGTCGATCACCGGCAGGCGGATCCCGTAAGAAAACTTGTTCACCAGAATGAAGTCGCCAACGTCCAGGGTCGGTTTCATCGAGCCGGAAGGAATCTGGAACGGCTCCACCAGAAACGAACGCAGGACCAGCACGATGAACAACACCGGGAAGAACGACTTGCCGTATTCGACCAGCATCGGCTCTTTGTTCAGTTTCTCGACCACCTGCACATCAGGCTGGCTGACGCTACCCTGATAGGAGGCAATGGCGGCACGCCGACGCGGGGCCAGCAAAACCATATCGAGCAACGCCAACAAGCCGCAGACGAACACGGCGATGACCAGCAACAGCGGGAAATTTAGTGACATAGGACCTAACTATCCAACCTGAGCACTGCAAGGAAGGCTTCTTGTGGAATTTCCACGTTGCCGACTTGCTTCATGCGTTTTTTACCGGCCTTTTGCTTTTCCAGCAGCTTTTTCTTACGGCTGACGTCACCACCGTAGCATTTGGCCAATACGTTCTTTCTCAGCGCCTTGACGGTTGTCCGCGCCACAATCTGCCCGCCAATGGCGGCCTGGATTGCCACGTCGAACATCTGCCGAGGAATCAGTTCCTTCATCTTCTCGGTCAACTGGCGACCTTTGTAGTGCGAGTTGTCACGGTGCACGATCAGCGCCAGGGCGTCGACCTTGTCACCGTTGATCAGCACATCCAGTTTCACCAGGCTGGCCGATTGATAACGATCGAAATGGTAGTCCAGCGAAGCATAGCCGCGACTGGTGGACTTCAGACGGTCGAAGAAGTCCAGCACCACTTCGTTCATCGGCAGGTCGTAGGTCACTTGTACCTGGGAGCCGAGGAACAGCATGTCGACCTGTACGCCGCGTTTCTCGATGCACAGGGTAATGACGTTGCCCAGGTGCTCTTGCGGCACAAGAATATTGGCCCGCACGATCGGTTCGCGCATGTCTTCAATCGAGGACAGGTCCGGGAGTTTCGACGGGTTATCGACGTAGATCGTCTCGCCGGTCTTGAGCAGCAGCTCGAAGATTACCGTCGGCGCCGTGGTGATCAGGTCCAGGTTGTACTCGCGCTCCAGGCGCTCCTGGATGATTTCCATGTGCAGCATGCCGAGGAACCCGCAACGGAAACCGAAGCCCAGGGCATCAGAACTTTCCGGGGTGTACTGCAGCGATGAGTCGTTGAGCGTGAGCTTTTGCAGGGCTTCACGGAAATCTTCGAAGTCGTCGGAGCTGACCGGGAACAGACCGGCGTAAACCTGCGGCTGGATACGTTTGAAGCCTGGCAGTACATCAACGTCCGGCGTCGAGCTCAAGGTCAGGGTGTCGCCCACTGGCGCGCCGTGAATGTCCTTGATGCTGGCGATGATGAAGCCCACTTCACCGGCCTTCAGGTCAACGGTAGGGGTGTGTTTCGGGTTGAATACACCGACGCTGTCCACCAGGTGGATCTTGCCGGTGGATTTGACCAGGATCTTGTCGCCCTTCTTCACACGCCCGTGGCGCACGCGTACCAGGGAAACAACGCCCAGGTAGTTGTCGAACCAGGAATCGATGATCAACGCTTGCAGCGGATCTTCGTAGTTGCCAGTCGGTGCAGGAATGGTGGCGACCAGACGCTCGAGCACTTCGTCGACGCCCAGACCGGTCTTGGCCGAGCACTCGACCGCATCGGTAGCGTCGATGCCAATGATTTTTTCGATTTCTTCTTTAACGCGATCCGGATCGGCCTGCGGCAGGTCGATCTTGTTCAGGACTGGCATGACTTCCAGGCCCTGCTCGATCGCCGTGTAGCAGTTGGCAACCGACTGCGCTTCAACGCCCTGACCGGCATCGACCACCAGCAATGCACCTTCACAGGCCGCCAGCGACCGGCTGACTTCGTAGGTGAAGTCAACGTGGCCGGGGGTGTCAATGAAGTTCAGCTGATACTTGATGCCATCGCGTGCGGTGTAATAAAGGGTGACGCTATGGGCCTTGATGGTGATCCCGCGTTCACGTTCCAGGTCCATGGAGTCCAGCACCTGGGCCTCCATTTCGCGCTCGGCAAGGCCACCGCACATTTGAATGAAGCGGTCGGCCAGCGTCGACTTGCCATGGTCAATGTGGGCGATGATGGAGAAATTGCGGATATGACTCAAATCACTCACGGATCAACACTCAAAAAGGCTGCAGGCATAGCCCGCCGAAAAATAGCCGGGAATTGTACCTGATCCGCGGTGCAAGCGTCACGTTCACAGGTCAGACGGCGGGTACAAAAACGCCCCGGTCTTGCGACAGGGGCGTTTCTTCATGGCAGGCAACGACAGGAGAAGCCCGTAATCAACCGGCTCGGCGCAACAGCCAGACACCGGCCAGGGCACAGACACCGGCCGGGATCAGCACCGCAAACAGCGGCGAGAAACCGAACACCAGGCTCGAAGGCCCCAGCAAATCCTGGACGATACGGAAGGTGAACCCCACCAGTACGCCGGTGAATACTCGCTGACCGAGGGTCACCGAGCGCAAAGGACCGAAGATGAATGAGATCGCCATCAGGACGAGCGCGGCGGTGACCAACGGCTGCAATACCTTGACCCAAAACGCCAGCCAGTAACGGCCGTTGCTCAACCCCTGGTCTGCCAGGTAGTGGATGTAACCCCACAGGCCGGAGATCGACAGCGACTCTGGTGCCATGACCACGGTATCCAACAATTGCGGGCTCAGGGCGATTTCCCAGCGCTCGACCGGCGTCGTCACCACTTCGGTGCTCTTTTCATGGAACACCGTGGTCGTGATGTCGGATAGCTGCCAGTGATCCTTGTCGAACTCGGCACGCTTGGCGAAGCTGGATGACAGCATGCGCCGCTCGTTATCAAAGCGATACCGCGTCACGCCATACAGCAGGCCGTTGGGCTGCACGGAGTTGACGTGAATGAACTCCTCACCCTGGCGATGCCACAAGCCGTGCTTGGCGCTTTGCGCATCGCCGCTGCCTTGAGCCAGCGAGCGATTGGCCTGAGCCGTCACTTCGGTGGCCGGCGCGACGTATTCGCCGATCAGTACACCGACTGCCATCAGGATCAGCATCGGCCTCATGACCGCCCAGACGATACGGCCGATCGATACGCCTGCGGCGCGCATGATGGTCAGTTCACTGTTGCTGGCCAGGCTGCCCAGACCAATCAGACATCCGATCAGCGCGGCCATTGGCAACATGTCGTAAAGACGGCGCGGCGCCGTTAGAAAGACGTAGCTGGCCGCATCAAGCAAGGTGTAGGTATCGCTGATTTCCCCCATCTCATCGATGAAGGCGAAGAGCGTCGCCAGGCCAAGAATGATCCCAAGCACGGCCAGAATGGCCACAAACACGCTGCTACCGATGTAGCGATCGAGCTTAACCACGAGCCACCTCCAACGCGCTGCGGCGACTCGCCATTTTCAAGCGCAACGGCTCCCAGTACAGCAATCCGAGACCAATGATCAGGAACAACCCGTGAACCCACCACAACCCCAGGGCAGGCGGAATCTTGCCCTTATCAAGAGCACCGCGAGCGGCAATCAGGATGGTCAGGTAAGCCATATAAAGAAGAATCGCCGGCAGCAACTTGAGGAAGCGACCCTGGCGCGGATTGACTCGCGCCAACGGCACCGCCATCAGGGTCACGATGAAAACCAGCAACGGCAGGGACAGCCGCCATTGCAGTTCAGCGCGCAAGCGAGTGTCGTCGCTGCCGATCAATGAACGGGTAGACATTGCATCACGGTCGGTCACTTCGTCGCTGACGTCCGGTTTTGGCAGCAACACGCCGTACTCGTCGTATTTGATCGCACGATAGTCGGCCTGCCCCGGATTACCGTCGTAGCGATAACCGTTGTCGAGAATCAGGTAGCGGTTGCCGTCCGGGCGGATTTCCTGACGGCCCCTTTCGGCCACCAGCACGGAAATCCCGCGATCCTTCTGGTCAGAGCTGGTGTTTTTTTGCGAAATAAACACGCCGCCCAGTTTGACGCGGTCATCCGTCAGCGTTTCGGTGTAGGTCACGCGAGTTCCGTCACGCAGGGCCTGGAAGCGACCCGGCTCGAGGGTGTCGAACTCGGTCAGGGCGTCCTGCTTGTTCAGCAACAACTGGAACTGATTGGCACCTTGTGGCGCCAGGCCCAGGCTCAACCACGCCACCACCAGCGCAACCAGCGTGGCCGGAAACAGCGTCATGGCGAGCAGACGCTGCTGACTCATACCGGTTGCCGACAACACCGTCATTTCGCTTTCAAGGTACAGGCGACCGTACGACAGCAGGATCCCGAGAAACAGGCCCAGAGGCAGGATCAACTGCAGGAAGCCTGGCAGACGGAACCCCATGATCAGGAACAGGGAGCCGGGATCCAGCAGGCCAGCGGCCGCCTGGGCAAGGTATTTGATAAAGCGACCGCTCATGATGATGACCAGCAGCACGGCGCTGACGGCGCTCAAGGTCAACAGGACTTCGCGGGATAGATAACGGAAGACAATCAAACCAGACACTCCAGGGTTGTCAGGCTAAGGCGGCCAAACAAGCAAACGTATCAGGCGCCCCACAGGACAGGGCCGCCGAAAAAGATGGCGCATTATCCTGTGATTGAGTGCGCCTGTCACTGCGCATGCTCAAGCTGGCGGTCAATGCGTTGAAGATCGTACAACCGAGGGTTGTCAGGCGCAGGGAGCGAGGTTCAAACTGCGGCCTTTGTCGCAGGCCGTGACCTGCGTCTTCCATCTATATAAGCAAGCGTCTGTGCGTCGCCGTTTTGCCCACGCACGTTGACCATTATTCAGGGACCCGGACATGGAACTGGTTGTAAAAAGCGTTAGCCCAGAAACGTTGAAGACCGCCACGCTGGTTGTCGCCGTCGGCGAAGGCCGCAAACTCGGTGCCGTGGCCAAACAACTGGACGAATTGAGCGGTGGTGCGATCAGCGCAGTGCTCAAGCGTGGCGACCTCGCCGGCAAAGTCGGCCAGAGCCTGTTGCTGCACAGCCTGCCGAACCTGAAGGCCGAGCGCGTTCTGTTGGTAGGCGTGGGCAAGGACGAAGAACTGGGCGACCGCCCGTTCCGCAAAATCATTGCCGGCGTACTCAACACCCTCAAAGGCCTGGGCGGCAACGATGCGGTACTGGCCCTGGATGAAGTCGTGGTCAAAGGCCGCGACAGCTACGGCAAGACCCGCTTGCTGGCGGAAACCCTGGTGGACGGCGAATACAGCTTCGACCAGTTCAAGAGCCAGAAAGCCGAACCCCGCGCCCTGAAGAAAGTCACCTTGCTGACCATCAAGGCTGCACAGGCTGAAGTCGAGCGCGCCGTGGCCCACGCCACTGCCATCGCCAACGGCATGGCCTTCACCCGTAACCTGGGCAACCTGCCGCCAAACATCTGCCACCCGACGTTCCTCGGCGAACAGGCCAAGAACCTCGGTAAAGAATTCAAGACCCTGAAAGTCGAAGTCCTTGATGAAAAGAAGATCAAGGAACTGGGCATGGGTTCGTTCTACGCCGTCGGCCAGGGCAGCGCCCAGCCACCGCGCCTGATCGTCATGCAATACAACGGCGGCAAGAAATCCGAGAAGCCATACGCGCTGGTCGGCAAAGGCATCACCTTTGACACGGGCGGCATCAGCCTCAAGCCTGGCTTGGGCATGGATGAAATGAAGTACGACATGGGCGGCGCCGCCAGCGTATTCGGTACCCTGCGCGCCGTGCTTGAGCTGAAACTGCCGATCAACCTGGTGTGCATTCTGGCCTGCGCCGAGAACATGCCGAGCGGCAACGCTTCGCGCCCGGGCGACATCGTCACCACCATGAGCGGCCAAACCGTGGAAATCCTCAACACCGACGCCGAAGGCCGTCTGGTGCTGTGCGACGCCCTGACCTACTCCGAGCGTTTCAAGCCACAAGCGGTGATCGATATCGCCACCCTGACCGGCGCTTGCGTCGTTGCACTGGGCGCCCACACCTCGGGCCTGCTGGGCAACAACGACGAACTGATCGGCCAATTGCTCAGCGCCGGCAAGGCTGCCGACGACCGCGCCTGGCAACTGCCGCTGTTCGATGAATACCAGGAGCAACTGGACAGCCCGTTCGCCGACATCGCCAACATTGGCGGCCCGAAAGCCGGCACCATCACTGCTGCCTGCTTCCTGTCGCGCTTCACCAAGAACCTGAACTGGGCACACCTGGATATCGCCGGCACCGCATGGACCAGCGGCGGCAAGGACAAGGGCGCCACTGGCCGTCCGGTTCCATTGCTGACCCAATACCTGCTGGACCGCGCCAAAGCCTGAAACCGATGACCCTGAACGGCGTCACTTTAGGGTGACGCCGGTCAAGGCTCAGGAACCGCAATGACCAAAGTCGACTTCTATATCCTGCCCAGCGCCGATCCTTCGGCTCGGCTGGATTTCGCCTGCAAGCTCACCGAAAAAGCCTGGCGCATGGGCCACCGCATTTACTTGCACTGCAGCGATGCCGCCCAGCGCGAGGAGCTCGATGCACGTTTGTGGGCGTTCAAGGGCGAAAGCTTCGTGCCTCATGGTCCTGCCGAAAGCGAACCGCAGAGCTTGATTGTGCTGGGGCTTGGCGATGACTGCGGTCAGCACCAGGATCTACTGGTCAATCTCGACCTGAAAGTGCCGGCATTCGCCAACAAATTCGCCCGCGTGGCGGAAGTGGTGGTGGAAGAGCCGATGATTCGTGCGGCTGCGCGGGAGAGTTTCCGTTTCTACCGCGAACAGGGCTATCCTCTGCAAGACCACCGTTTACAGCGACTCTGAGCATTCCGATGGACACTCCGAAACCGCAACAACAGTCCGCGCACCTGCTGGACGACCTCGAGTCGATCCGCCAACTGCTCGGCGATGACAACCTGCAACCACCGCTGCTGACCGACACGGTCGTTGACGGTGACCAGGAGCAGATTCCCATGTTGTTCGAATCTGTCGACAACGCGCCACAGCCCGTCGAACCCCCTTCACCGCCAGCCGCAGCCGCGCAACCATCACCGCCCCCGAGTAAAGGTCCCGACGCCCTGCTGCATCTGGACAGCGAATTGCGCGCTGCCGCGCTGTTGATCATGCAGGACGTGATCGACGACTTCGCCCCGCACATCGAAACCGAAATCAAACGCCGGCTGGATGCGCGGATGGAACGGTTGCTGAGCCAGTACGAATAACTCCCACAGTAGATCAGCGCTGTATTTGATACAGCGCCCTGTCCGCACCTGCTCGCCCTCTGCCCCTTGCCCCGCTATACTTGCCGGCTTTTCCTGAATAAATGCCAATAGGGTCCCGCCGCGCATGGATAAGACCTACCAGCCGCACGCCATTGAAGCTTCCTGGTACAACACCTGGGAGTCAGAGAATTACTTCGCCCCGCAAGGCGCGGGCGAGTCCTACACCATCATGATCCCGCCGCCGAACGTCACCGGCAGCCTACACATGGGTCACGGCTTCAACAACGCGATCATGGACGCCCTGATCCGTTTCCGCCGCATGCAGGGTCGCAACACCCTGTGGCAGCCGGGCACCGACCACGCCGGTATCGCCACCCAAATGCTGGTGGAACGCCAACTCGAAGCTCAAGGCCAGAATCGTCACGATCTGGGCCGCGAGAAGTTCCTCGAGAAAGTCTGGGAGTGGAAAGATCAGTCCGGCGGCAACATCAGCCGTCAGATCCGCCGCCTCGGCTCGTCCGTGGATTGGAGCCGTGAGCGCTTCACCATGGACGATGGCCTCTCGGAAGCCGTAAAAGAAGCCTTCGTACGCCTGCACGAAGACGGTTTGATCTACCGCGGCAAGCGTCTGGTCAACTGGGACACCAAGCTGCACACCGCGATTTCCGACCTTGAAGTGGAAAACCACGACGAGAAAGGTTTCCTGTGGAACCTCAAATACCCGCTGGCCGACGGCGTAAAAACCGCGGAAGGCAATGACTATCTGATCGTCGCGACCACTCGCCCGGAAACCATGCTCGGCGACGCCGCCGTGGCCGTTAACCCGAACGACGAACGCTACAAAGCCCTGATCGGCAAATTTGTCGAGCTGCCTCTGGTTGGCCGCCGCATTCCGATCATCGCCGACGATTACTGCGACCCTGAATTCGGCACCGGCTGCGTGAAAATCACCCCGGCCCACGATTTCAACGACTACGAAGTCGGCAAACGCCACAACCTGCCGCTGCTGAACATCTTCGACAAGAACGCGGCCGTACTGCCGGCCTGCCAGGTGTTCAACCTCGACGGCACGCTGAACGACAGCATCGACGGCAAGATCCCGGCCGAATACGTCGGCCTCGACCGTTTCGAAGCGCGCAAGCAAATCGTTGCTGCATTCGACGCTGCAGGCCTGCTGGTCAGCGTCAACGATCACGCCCTGAAAGTGCCGAAAGGCGACCGTTCCGGCACCATCATCGAGCCGTGGCTGACCGACCAGTGGTACGTGTCGACCAAGCCATTGGCCGAGCCGGCCATCGCCGCCGTTGAAGACGGCCGCATCGCCTTCGTGCCAAAACAGTACGAGAACATGTACTTCTCGTGGATGCGTGACATCCAGGATTGGTGCATCAGCCGTCAACTGTGGTGGGGCCACCGGATTCCGGCCTGGTACGACGAGTCGGGCAAAGTCTACGTCGGTCGCGACGAAGCCGAAGTTCGCGCCAAGAACAACCTCGGTCCGGACGTTGTACTGCAACAGGACAACGACGTTCTCGACACCTGGTTCAGCTCGGGGTTGTGGACCTTCTCCACACTCGGCTGGCCTGAGCAGACCGAATTCCTGAAGAAATTCCACTCCACCGACGTGCTGGTGACGGGCTTCGACATCATTTTCTTCTGGGTTGCCCGGATGATCATGCTCACCATGCACCTGGTGAAAAACGAAGACGGCACACCACAGGTTCCGTTCAAGACCGTTTATGTTCACGGTCTGGTGCGAGATGGCCAAGGCCAGAAGATGTCCAAATCCAAGGGCAACGTCCTGGACCCGTTGGACATCATCGACGGTATCGAACTGGAAGAGCTGGTGCAGAAACGCACCTCCGGCATGATGCAGCCGAAACTGGCGAAGAAGATCGAGAAGCAGACCCGCGAGGAGTTCGCCGACGGCATCGCCAGCTATGGCACCGACGCCCTGCGTTTCACCTTCTGCTCGCTGGCGTCCACCGGTCGTGACATCAAGTTCGATATGGGCCGCGTTGAAGGCTATCGCAACTTCTGCAACAAGATCTGGAACGCCGCGCGCTATGTTCTGGACAAGGGCGAAGACTGCGGCCAGAACGGTGAAGCCTTTGAGCTGTCCCTGGCGGATCGCTGGATCATTTCGCAGTTGCAACGCACCGAAGCCGAAGTGACCCGTCAACTCGATCAGTTCCGCTTCGACCTGGCGGCACAAGCCTTGTACGAGTTCATCTGGAACCAGTATTGCGACTGGTACCTGGAACTGTCCAAGCCTGTGTTGTGGGACGAGAACGCACCGGTCGAACGCCAGCGCGGCACCCGTCGCACCCTGGTTCGCGTACTGGAAGTTGCGTTGCGCCTGGCGCACCCGTTCATGCCATTCATCACCGAAGAAATCTGGCAGCGCCTGGCGCCGCTGGCCGGTATCGAAGGCAAGACGATCATGCTGCAACCTTGGCCAGTGGCTAACGAAGCGCGCATTGATCAGGCCGCCGAAGACGACATCGAATGGCTCAAGGGCTTGATGCTCGGCACACGCAACATCCGTGGCGAAATGAACATTGGTCCAGGCAAGCCGCTGCCATTGTTCCTGAAGAATGTCAGCACCGAAGACCAGCGTCGCCTCACCGAGAACGATGCCCTGCTGAAGAAACTGGCGCGTCTCGAATCGATCACTGTTCTGGCTGCCGGCGAAGAAGCACCGCTGTCTGCCACGGCACTGGTTGGCGAGATGGAAGTGCTGGTACCAATGGCTGGCCTCATCGACAAAGGTGCGGAACTGGCGCGTCTGGACAAGGAAATCCAGCGTTTGCAAGGTGAAGTGCAACGCGTCGGCGGCAAGCTGTCCAACGCTGGCTTCGTCGACAAGGCCCCGGCCGAAGTGATCGACAAGGAGCGCGCCAAACTGGCTGAAGCCGAACAGGCTTTGAGCAAGTTGGCCGAGCAGCATGCGCGGATTGCCAGTCTGTAACGGCAAATCGCAATGAAAAAGGGAGGCCCGCAACGGCCTCCCTTTTTTGTGCCTGTCACTTTATAACTAACAACGACTATTCCTGTAGGAGCCGAGCTTGCTCGCGATGGCGGCTGAACATTCGACATAGATGCAGCCTGACCGTCCGCCATCGCGAGCAAGCTCGGCTCCTACGGGAATCTGTGTTGCTTCTGATATTGCGTTCCCAAGAGCTGGATGTGGGACAATACCCGCCACTTTTAGCCATACCCGAATCGACCTCGCCCATGAACGCCCCCCGCACACCTAGACCTGCGCGTAAAAAGCCTGACACCGCGACCCCGGCCAAAGCCGTGGAACCGCGCGAAAAAGCCAGCCTTCACCCGCGCAACCGCCATCAGGGTCGTTACGACTTCCCGGCGCTGATCAAAACCACGCCGGAACTGGCGAAGTACGTGATCATCAACCCGTACGGCAAAGAAAGCATTGACTTCGCCAGCCCCGATGCGGTGCGTGTGTTCAACCGGGCGTTGCTCAAGTCGTTCTATGGCATCGCGCATTGGGACATCCCGGCTGATTACCTGTGCCCACCGGTTCCGGGTCGTGCCGACTACGTGCACTTCCTCGCCGACCTGTTGGCCAGCGTCAATGACGGTGAAATCCCTCGCGGCGCGCCAGTCAAAGTGCTCGATATCGGCATGGGCGCCAACTGCGTTTATCCGTTGATCGGCTACAGCGACTACCGCTGGCACTTCCTCGGCTCGGAAATCGATCCGACGGCCGTGGCCGCTGCCAAAGCCATCGTGCAGTCCAACGGGCTGAACAAAGCCATCCAGCTGCGCCAGCAAACCAACCCCAAGCACATTCTGCTGGGCCTGCTGGAGCCGGGCGAACGTTTTGACCTGACCATGTGCAACCCGCCGTTCCACGCCTCGATGGACGAAGCGACCAAGGGCAGCGAGCGTAAGTGGCGCGCCTTGGGCCGTGCCGACCCGAAACGTAAATTGCCGGTGCTGAACTTCGGCGGACAATCGGCTGAGCTGTGGTGCGAAGGTGGCGAGGCGCGGTTTGTCACGCAATTGATCGCCGAGAGCGCCCATTTCCAACACAAAGTGCTGTGGTTCAGCACCCTGGTGTCGAAGGCTTCAAATCTGCCAGCGATCCAGACCGCCTTGAAAAAGGCCGGCGTCCTGGAAAGCCAGGTGGTGGAAATGTCCCAAGGACAAAAGCAAAGCCGCTTCGTTGCCTGGACCTTCCAGACAAAATCCGAACAGCAAGTGTGGCGTGAACGCTGGGCTCGTAAAAGCTGATTAGCGACTGCAACAGCGGCTGACCGCCGGTCAGTCGCTGAATCGCAGACACAAAAAAACCGTGCCCGGATTGCTCCGGAGCACGGTTTTTTTTAACAAGTCTTACTTGTTAACAGCGTCGGTCAGGCCTTTGGCCACAACCAGCTTGATAACTTTCTTGGCAGCGATTTCGATGGCAGCGCCAGTCGAAGGGTTACGGCCAGTACGGGCAGGACGCTCAGTCACTTTCAGTTTGCCGATACCTGGCAGAGTGATTTCGCCGCCGTTTTCCAGCTGATCAGCAACGATTTGGCCCAGTTGGTCCAGAGCGTTACGCGCGGTGGTTTTTGGCGCGTCGATGGCTTCAGCGATGTCGGCGATCAGTTGGTCTTTAGTAAGAGCCATGTAGTGTTCCTTCCCTATCAAATTCATATGGATTGCAGAGTGCAGTGTCAGCCATCGAGCCCGATCTTCTGGATCTGGCACCCTCGGCCAATAACCACTGGATCGGGGTTATAGATACCGAAATCAGGGTTTGGTTCGACCTGACAAATGCTGAATGCACGCTTAACGCAGTGACTTCGCGTAAGACGGGGCAAAACTAGCACAGAGACGGGGAAATATCCGCCTCTAGCTACCCATTTGGTCAGCTTTATTGCTCTAAATCGGGAAAAAAACGCATAAGCACCGTCGGTCGCCCGGGATTTGCCCTTCATGCCGCGCCAAAACCAGTGGTTGCGGTACACTTGGCACTTTTTCGGGGAGCACGCCCTCCTCTCTTCATTCAGCCGAGAAGCCCATGCCGATCCGTCATTGCATCGTCCACCTGATCGACAAAAAACCCGACGGCACACCCGCAGTTCTTCACGCCCGCGACTCTGAACTCGCCGAGTCGAGCGCGATCGAGAACATGCTTGCCGACCTCAATGAGAGCTACAACGCCAAACAAGGCAAGGCGTGGGGGTTTTTCCATGCCGAATCCGGCGCGCACCCGTTCAGCGGCTGGCTGAAGGAATACTTCGAGGGCGGCAAGGACTTCACGGCGTTCAGCCGGGTGGCAGTAGAGCACCTGCAAAAGCTGATGGAAGAGTCGAACCTCTCGGTGGGCGGCCACGTGCTGTTTGCCCATTACCAACAAGGCATGACCGATTACCTGGCCATCGCGCTCCTGCACCACAGTGAAGGCGTTGCAGTGACCGATCAGCTGGATGTCACCCCGTCCCGCCATCTGGATTTGGGCCAATTGCACCTCGCGGCGCGGATCAACGTGTCCGAGTGGCAGAACAACAAGCAATCCAAGCAGTACATTTCGTTCATCAAAGGCAAGAACGGGAAAAAGGTTTCGGAGTATTTCCGCGACTTCATCGGTTGCCAGGAAGGTGTCGACGGCCCTGGTGAAACCCGCACTTTGCTCAAAGCCTTCAGCGACTTCGTGGAAAGTGAAGATTTGCCGGAGGAGTCTGCCCGCGAGAAGACCAAGACCCTGGTCGATTACGCCAGCAGCCAGGCCAAACTCGGTGAGCCCATGGGCCTGGAAGAACTCTCGGAGCTGATCGACGAAGAGCGCCCGAAAGCCTTCTACGATCACATCCGTAACAAGGACTACGGCCTGTCCCCGGAAATCCCGGCGGACAAACGCACCCTGAACCAGTTCCGCCGCTTCACTGGCCGCGCCGAAGGCTTGTCGATCAGCTTCGAAGCACACCTGCTGGGTTCGAAGATCGAGTACGACGAAGAAGCCGGCACGCTGATCATCAAAGGCCTGCCCACCCAACTGACCGACCAGCTCAAGCGACGCAACTGATGCTGAACAGCATCCTGAAGAAATTCCTGCTGATCGTGTTGGTGGTCGTGGTCTACCAGAACTGGGGCAAGATCAAGCGGGTGTTCAACCCCTCACAAGTCGTGTCAGAGCAGACGCAGGCCAAGGCCAACGTCGTGCTCTACGCGACCGACTGGTGCGGCTACTGCAAGCTGACCCGGCGTTTTCTCGACCAGAAAGGTATTCCGTACAAGGAATTCGACATCGAGAAAGATGCCGAGGCGCGCAAGGCTTATGAAGCCTTGGGTGGTGGCGGAATTCCGATCATCGACGTTAATGGTACGTTGATTCGCGGGTATGACCCGGATGCGATCCTCGCCGCATTGAAGTAACTCTTCGCCTCACACAATTCCTGTAGGAGCCTGGCTTGCCCGCGATGGCCGCGACTCGGTCTAACAGTCACACCGCGTAATCGTTCATCGCGGGCAAGCCATGCTCCCACAGGGGCAGGTCAGTGTTTCTCGATGCGGAATCCGAACCGTGGAAAGTGCACATGCACCACGCCGCCACGCTCGTCTTCACGACGCAGAATCAATTCCTCGCTGCCCGCGAACACTAATTCCCCGGCCACCGGATCAACGCCATAATCGGTTGCGGCAATGACCACCTGCTGGCCCGCCTCAAATCCATTGGGCTCATCGAACTGCTCATCCGGCAGTGCCGCTGGCGTGCTATTGCGCGCGATCTCCAGCGCCTCTTCGGAGGTCATCTCGCTGAAGGCACCGTGCCCGAAACCCAATACTCGCGCGTGCCACGCGGCAACCGCCGGGTAAGCATCCACCAGCGGTGCAGTGACCGGGGTGGCTTTGAGGAACCAGAGGCAATGCGCCAGGGCGAAGTCGGCAATCGACGGTTCGCCGAACAGGAAGTCACCCTGCTCGCGCTGCAATTGCAGCTCCAGCCGCGACATGATCGTGGGCCACTGGTGCCGCGCCTGCTCGGCGGACAATCGGGTCGCACTACCGCCACTGAACAATCCAGCGCGGTCAGCGAGAAACGCCTTGATTGCTTCCGGCGACAACCTGCCAAATCTGACGGCGATCGATTCCGGCTGAAACACCAGGCTGACCGCATGCTGGAACACCACCGAATCGGCCCATGCAGCGAGGGTCGCGGCAATCATTTCCTGACCTTCCGGGAAGAACGCCGGCAAGGCTTTTTCCTGTTCCAGTCGACGGGCGATCAGCGACGTGTCGCAGTAAATATCCGCCCCGATCTGCAATACCGGCGTCTTGCGGTAACCGCCCGTCAACGCCGTCAGATCGGGTTTTGGCATCACCGGCGAGATGTTCACCGAGCGCCAGGACAGCCCCTTGAAGCCCAATAACAGACGGGCCTTTTCGGCAAAGGGGGACGTCGGGTAATGATGAAGAATCAACTCGGACATGCTCGGCTCCGCCGCACGGATTAGGAATCCGCAGCTTAGCGCGCAATCCGCACGCGGCCTACAGATCTGCCTGATGGGAACCTATCAGTCAGGTTGATAAGCCCGCAGCAGCACTCGCCACCAGACATTTCTTGGCTAAGAGAGGCACAAGTCAGTCAGTTGGCGGCCTTGAAACATGCCGACCATCGACAGACCACTGTACATATAGACATATAGGTTTATATCCGGCACATTTCGCCCCCATTGTTATAATTTGGGTCTGCAAACCCAAGGAGATTGAAATGCCTGCTCAACACATCCCGGTCCGGGCTGTCGATGTAGCGGCCGCCATTCAGGAGCGAATGGGGGAAATGACAGCAATGAAGCTTCAAAAACTTGTTTACTACAGCCAGGCTTGGTCACTTGTTTGGGATGAGGCACCGCTCATAACGGAGCAGGTGCAGGCGTGGGCAAATGGCCCAGTAATTCCTGAGCTCTACACCGCTCATAGGGGGCTTTACTCAGTCGCACCAGGCCAGATCGAAGGCGACTCGGGCAAACTCGACAAAGACCAACTTGAAACGATTGAAGCCGTGTTACAGCACTACGGTGACAAGCACTCTCAATGGCTAAGTGACCTCACACACGCAGAAGACCCATGGAAAAATGCTCGCCAACAAGCTGGCTTGACGGACGGCGCGCGAGGCAACGTTGAAATCAGCCAAGCGGCTATGGCCGAGTATTACAGCTCTTTGTGAGGCTTTATGGCGAAGGGATCGCAAAAAAAAGTACCAAAAACCCGCGTAGCTCCAACTTTCGACAAACCTGCAAAGCACCCCCACTCGCGAGAGATGCCAATATCCGGCATTTCCTGGCGCTTCAGCCGCATCGATAAAGGCGGTCCTTTTTCATGGTCTGATCTCGCAGAACCCACTGACTACAAAGCTGTAATGGAACGCTTGCACTGCTTTGAAACGATGTGCGCACGGGAGATACGAGAAAGCGGCTCGCATGACATCGATATAGTCGACTTGTCGAAGGAAGCACGACATCGACTCCAAGAAATCCAACAAGACGACATTGATTCCCTGATGTCATTTCGTATCACCGGCGCAAAAAGAGTTTTTTGTATTCGAGAGCGTGAAGTCATGCGCGTTCTTTGGTATGACCCGGACCACCAAGTCTGCCCTTCACTAAAAAAACACACTTGAACCATGCTCGTTTGATGCTTTGGGCACTCGCATGCTAGCAACGGCATCCTCATCTAAGTGCATCGCTTCGAAACTCCTACGATCTTGGTCAACTTATCAAATCGATAAGCCCGCAGCAGCACTCGCCACCAGACATTCCTTGGCACTTTTCTTGAGTTTTTTGATCAGCCGTTCCTGTCGTAGCGCTTCGCTTTTATCGCGACAGACTTCGGTGTAGACCAAGGCCACGGCAGGGCTGGACAGGAAAAACCGCGCGCCCTTGCCGCTCTGGTGAGTGGCGAAGCGACGCACGGGATCGTCGCTGATCCCGCAGTAGAGCGAGCCATTGGCCGCGCGAACGAGGTAGACGAACCAGGGTTTGCTGACGGGCAGCGCCGGCTCGGCGGCAATGTCGGAAGATTCGCTCTGGGTGTTCACGTGACGATCAAGGCTTGTAGGAAACAAGCCGCGATCTTATCAGCGACTGGCCTGGAATGCCTTCAGCCCCTTCAGGGCTTGAGCTCGCACGGCGTTTCTGACCAGAGGTGTCCAGCCCAGAATCAGCCCTTTGAAACCCAGCGCCTGGCGGGACCAGGTCCACAGGTCGAAGCTGTCGTGATGTTCGCAAATCTTGCCATCGCGAAATATGAAGCGGGCCTGAATGTCGTTGACCACGGTGTTGCCAGTCTGGCTGAACAGATACGTCGCGACCCAATGCGCACCGCCGGTGCGCTCGTCGGCCCGCACGTTATCGAACGTCAGGGAGAAATCCTTCGCCCGGGTGGTGAGCATGCGCCACATGTCGCCGGCGTCGCGGCCGCGCAGTTCACCGAACGCCGGATCACTGAACACCACGTCGTCGGTATAGCAGGCGCTCATGGCCTCGGCATCCAGACGCTGGAAAGCTTGATAGAACCGGGTGATCAATTCGTTGTGGGCATCACTCATGGGCAGACTCCCTGTGCTTGCAAAATGGCCTTGAAAGATTGCCTGCACGATAGTCTGCAACGGAGCGAAACACTATCGGCATTCGCGGGCCGAATACCGACAGTGCGCAGGCGTCAGACTTTTTCGCTTTCGACTCGAACGTACAGCGAACGTCCTGCACCGAGCCCGGCAATAATCGCACCGAGACCAATCACACCAAAGATCCAGCCCAGCGCTGTCCAGCCGCCGGTCCAGTCATGCACGATACCCACCGCGAACGGTCCCATCGAGGCCAAGGTGTAGCCGAACCCCTGGGCCATGCTCGACAGGTTGGCCGCGACATGCGAGTCCCGCGAGCGCAGCACAATGAGGGTCAACGCCAGGCTGAACGTGGCACCCTGCCCCAGACCGAGCAGAATCGCCCAGCCCCACAGGCCTTCAATCGGCGCATACAGACAGCCGAACAGGCCGCCGAGGGTCATCAGCATCACCACCACAATCGCCAGGCGCTGATCCTTGCCGCGTGTCGCCAGCCAAGGCGCCGCCAGTGAACTGACCAACTGAACAATCACCGAACCTGACAGCACCAGACCGGCTTGTGTCGGCGTCAGGCCACGGCCGATCAGGATCGACGGCAACCAGCCAAACACGATGTAGGCCAGGGAGGATTGCAGCCCCATGTACAAGGTCACTTGCCACGCCAACGGATCACGCAGTAGCCCGCGAACCCGGTAAGCGACATTGTGTGCACCGTGTTTCTGGCCGCCCACTTGCGGCAACCAGAAGATCGCCGCGATCAATGCTGGCAACACCCAGAAGCCAAGACCCAAGGCCCAGCTTTTGTCGAAATGCTCGCTCAGTGGCACGGTCGCACCTGCGGCCATCGCCGCCCCCAGACACAAAGCCATGGTGTAGACACCGGTCATGGTGCCGGCCTGTTTCGGGAAATCTCGCTTGACGATACCGGGCAACAAAACACCGATCACACCAATGCTCGCACCAGCCAGCACACTGCCGGCGAACAAGCCTGTCTGGCCAAATGAGCTGCGCAAAATGATCCCGCCCGCCAGCATCAGCAGAATGCCCAACACCACCCGCTCGGCACCAAACCGTCGCGCCAGCACCGGCGCCAACGGCGCGAACAAGCCGAGGCACAGCACCGGTAAAGTCGTCAGCAGGCCGGCCTGGGCAGCCGACAAACCGAGGGTCTTCGAGACCTCGCTGAGCATCGGCGCCATGCTCGACAACGCCGGGCGCAAGTTCAACGCCACCAGGATCAGACCCAGTAACAACAGCCATGGCCGGCGCAGTATCGGGTGACTTTGCTGGACTTGTTCGTCATCCGCTTCGGCGTCGATCAGCAGCTCTTCGAGCTCCGTCGTGCGCTTGGATTGGGCGAGGTTGTTTTCGCTGCTGGACATGGGCTTCCCGGTTTCAAGGTTCATTGATCAACTGCCTCGACAAAGCTTTGGCCCGCTCCGGGTCACGTTGTTCGACGGCATCCAGCAGCTCGATATGCAGGTCGAATACTTCCTGGCGTCGCGGGGTGATATTCAGGGTCTGGCGCAATTGCGCGCCGATGACGCTGGAGAAATAGCGATACAGCTCGCTGAGCGTCGGGTTGTGCGCGGCATCCACCAGACGGCGGTGGAAGACCAGGTCGCAGGCGATGTAACTGTCGAGATCGCCGTGGTAATGACGGCCGCTGACGCCGAGTGCCTCGCGCAACGCCACCAGGTCTTCATCCGTTCTGCGTAACGCAGCGAGACCGATGGCTTCAACTTCGAGGATGTGCCGCGTTTCGCGGGCTTGCTCATGGGAGCAGCGGGACAAGGCTTTCATCGTGTCCAACGGATCGATCACGGCCCGCAGGTAGCTACCGTCGCCCTGGCGGATTTCGATCAATCCGGAAAACGCCAATACACGCATGGCTTCGCGCACCGTGTTGCGGCTGATGCCCAGTTCGGTCGCCAGTTCCGGCTCGGTGGGCAAGCGTTGGCCGACGACCCAGACGCCTTGCGTGATGCGAAGGCGTAGCTGGTCCAGCGCTTGGTCGACCAAGGATCGCTTGGTCAATGGAGAAATGTCTGACATGGAATTCGCCCTTTCATCCAATCATAGGATGAATTTTCTGACATGTTAGTCAGCTACCTGTAGGACGGCAACCGCCTACGGTCAGAGAGAAGGAAATGGAGCGGGATTTTCGATTGGTCAAAATTACCCTTTAAGGGTAATTTCAGGGATAGGGTTCACAGCTTCTTATGGAAAAGAACACACCCCACTACGCCTTGTCAGTCATCAAGGACGAGGTAAGAAGGCAAGGAGCCAAAGCGTTTACTCAAGTCGCATTGAGATCTGGCACGCAAATGGGATTGCACCTGCGAGATATGGAATCAATCATTTGCTCGCTGGAACGCCGAATGCTCTACAAGTCAATGACGTGCTACTCCGATCACCGAAGGTGGCAGGATGTTTACCACACTACATTTCGTGAAATGGAGCTCTACATCAAAGTGACCTACTGCCCCAACGGTGGGCCCCCGGTGATCTCTTTCAAGGAGCGGAACTTATGAACACGCGGCAATGCATGAGTTGTGGCACTCGACATGCCATGCAACATTTCGAAGGTCGCAGCCTCAGTGTCGACTACAAGAACGTATCACGCTGGGTGCACGATATCGCCGGCTGGGAGTGCAAGGTATGCGGTGAAATCATTTTCGATAATGAAACTGACAGCGCCGAGCGCTATTCCGACGCTGGCGATAAATTGCTCGAAGACTGCTTTCAGACCATGGGCGCGGAGATGAAACGCATCCGCCGAAAATTACATCTCACGCAGAAGGAAGCGGTGAAGCAGCTTTCCGGTGCTGGCCACAATGCGTTCTCACGTTACGAGCGCGGCGAACTTCCACCCCCTCAAGCGTTGTTCACGCTGATGCGCCTGCTGGATCGGCATCCTCACTTGCTGGCTGAAATACAAGCCATGAACGAAGGTTCCGACTTGAAGCGACTGCTGGCAGCACGCTTCCCGGAGCAGGAAACGGTACTGGCGTCCTGACCCCGAATATCAGCCAAAAATAAACCCGGAACACTGTCCGGGTTTATTTCACTGCCTGGCTTCGATCAATGCAGGATCTGGCTCAGGAACATCTTGGTCCGCTCATTCTGCGGGTTATCGAAGAAGTCGTTCGGCGCGGCCTGTTCGACGATTTCACCCTTGTCCATGAAGATCACGCGATTGGCCACGGTACGGGCGAAGCCCATTTCGTGGGTTACGCAGAGCATGGTCATGCCGTCTTCAGCCAGGCCGATCATGGTGTCCAGCACCTCTTTCACCATCTCGGGGTCGAGCGCGGAAGTGGGTTCATCGAACAGCATGATTTTCGGTTTCATGCACAGCGCGCGGGCAATCGCCACACGCTGTTGCTGACCACCGGACAGTTGCCCCGGGAATTTATGCGCCTGCTCCGGAATGCGTACGCGCTCCAGGTAATGCATGGCGATTTCCTCGGCCTGGCGCTTGGGCATTTTGCGTACCCACATCGGCGCCAAAGTGCAGTTCTGCAGAATGGTCAGGTGCGGAAACAGATTGAAGTGCTGGAACACCATGCCGACTTCACGGCGCACCGATTCGATCTGCTTGAGGTCGTTGGTCAGTTCCACGCCATCGACCACGATGCGCCCCTGCTGGTGTTCTTCCAGTCGATTGAGGCAACGGATGGTGGTGGACTTGCCGGAACCCGACGGGCCGCACAACACAATACGCTCGCCCTGTTTCACGTTCAGGTTGATGTCTTTCAACACGTGAAACTGGCCGTACCACTTGTTCACGCCCTGCATCTGAATAATGCCTTCAGGGCTCACAGGCTTTTTGATTGCTTCGCTCATTACAGAACTCCTAACGCTTGTGGCCAGTGTCGAGCTTGCGTTCCAGATGCATGGAATAGCGCGACATACCAAAACAGAAAATCCAGAACACCAGGGCCGCGAACACATAACCTTCAGTAGCCATGCCCAGCCATTTCGGGTCGGCGGCGGCTTGTTTGACGCTGTTGAGCAGGTCGAACAGGCCGATGATGATCACCAGGCTGGTGTCCTTGAACAGCGCAATGAAGGTGTTGACGATGCCGGGAATGACCAGCTTCAGGGCTTGCGGCAGGATCACCAGGCCCATGCTGCGCCAGTAACCGAGGCCCATCGCGGCAGCCGCTTCGTACTGACCTTTTGGAATCGCTTGCAGACCACCGCGCACCACTTCGGCCACATAGGCCGACTGGAACAGGATCACGCCGATCAGCGCCCGCAACAGTTTGTCGAAGCTCATGCCTTCAGGCAGGAACAACGGCAGCATCACCGACGACATGAACAGCACCGTGATCAACGGCACGCCGCGCCAGAATTCGATGAAGGTCACGCAGACCACGCGAATCGCCGGCATGTTCGACCGACGGCCCAACGCCAGGACAATCCCCAGCGGCAACGCACCGGCAATCCCCACGGTGGCGATCACCAGGGTCAGCATCAGCCCGCCCCACTGGCTGGTTGCCACGTTGGTCAAGCCGAAGATGCCGCCATGCAACAGGAAGTAGGCAATGATCGGGTACAGCACCAGGAAGCTCAGCGCGTATACCGCTTTACGGTGAAAGCGCGAGATGAACAACGGTGCAATGCCGATGACGGCCAGCCACACGGTCAGGTCCACGCGCCAGCGCAGTTCCGGTGGGTAGTAGCCGTACATGAACTGACCAAAACGCTGTTGGATAAACACCCAGCAGGCGCCTTCCTTGGTGCAGTCGGCGCGGGTCGTGCCCACCCAGTTGGCGTCGAGGATGGCCCAGTTCAGGATCGGTGGGACGACCAGGTAAATCAGGTAAAACGCGAACAGGGTCAGCAAGGTGTTGAGCCAGCTGGAAAACATGTTCGCGCGCATCCATGCGACCACACCGATGCTGCTGCTCGGTGGAGGCATGTCAGGTTTGAAAGTATGAGTACTCATGCGCTTTTCCTTACCGCTCGATCAGCGCAATGCGCTTGTTGTACCAGTTCATCAGCAGGGAGATGCTGATACTGATCGCCAGGTACACGCTCATGGTGATGGCAACCACCTCGATCGCCTGCCCGGTCTGGTTCAGCACCGTACCGGCAAACAACGAAACCATTTCCGGATATCCGATACCGGCCGCCAGCGAGGAGTTTTTCGCCAGGTTCAGGTATTGGCTGGTGAGCGGTGGAATGATCACGCGCAAGGCTTGCGGGATGATCACCTTGCGCAGCGTCGGACCGTTGCGCAGGCCAAGCGAATGCGCCGCTTCGGTCTGGCCGTGGCTGACCGACTTGATGCCCGAACGCACGATTTCGGCGATGAACGCCGCGGTGTACACCGTCAGGGCCAGGGTCAACGCCAGCAATTCCGGGATCAGTACCCAGCCACCGATGAAGTTGAAGCCTTGCAGCTTTGGCATTTCCCAGTGCAGCGGCGCGCCGAAAATCAGTGCGCACAGCGCCGGTATCACCAGGAACATCGCCAGACCGGTCCAGAATTTGTGGAACGGTACACCGGTCTCTTCGAAGCGCTTGGTCGCCCACCGGCTCATCACCACGATGGCGACGATGGCCACCACAACGCTCGCCACAAACGGCCAGAACCCGTCCGCCATCAGGGCGGCCGGCATGTTCAGGCCGCGGCTGCTGACGTAGAAGGTGTCGCCGAAATTATGACTGTTACGCGGCCCCGGCATCGTCAGGAACACCGCGAAGTACCAGAACAGGATTTGCAGCAGTGGCGGAATATTGCGGAAGACTTCCACATACACCGTCGCTACCTTGCTGATGATCCAGTTCTTCGACAGCCGTGACACGCCGACGATGAACCCGAGGATCGTCGCCAGGATCACGCCGATGAAGGTCACCAGCAGCGTGTTGAGCAAGCCGATGACAAACACTCGGGCATAGGTGTCCGATTCGGTGTAGTCGATCAGGTGTTGAGCGATGCCGAAACCGGCACTGCGCTCCAAAAAGCTGAAACCGGAGGTAATGCCCCGGTGCTGAAGATTGGTCTGGGTGTTATCAAACAGATACCAGCCCATCGAGACCACCGCCACGATGGTGATGATCTGAAATAGCCACGCACGCACTTTGGGATCGCTGAGGCTAAGCCTCTGCTTTGGTGCGCCGATTGAATTTTGCATGAAGTGCCCCGGATGTAATGGAACAGAACATCACCCGGTGGTTGGCCCACCGGGTGATAGAACCATCAGCGCACTGGTGGTGCGTATTGAATGCCGCCAGCGTTCCACAGAGCGTTCAGCCCGCGGTCGATTTCCAGCGGAGTGTTCTTGCCGAGGTTCTTCTCGAACACTTCGCCATAGTTACCGACTTGCTTGACGATCTGGACGACCCAGTCTTTTTTCACTTTCAGGTCTTTGCCGTATTCACCGTCGGTGCCCAGCAGACGAGCAACGTCCGGGTTCTTGGTGCCTTTGGCTTCAGCTTCGACGTTTTTCGAAGTGATACCGGCTTCTTCAGCGTTGAGCATGGCGTAGCCAGTCCAGCGCACGATGGCCAGCCATTCGTCGTCGCCGTTACGCACGACAGGGCCCAGAGGTTCTTTGGAAATGGTTTCCGGCAGAACCACGTAGTCCTTCGGCGAGGCCAGCTTGCTGCGCTGGGCGAACAGCTGAGACTTGTCGGAGGTCAGTACGTCGCAACGACCGGACTCGAGCGACTTGGCGCTTTCGTCAGAGGTGTCGAACGTGATCGGGGTGTATTTCAGACCGTTGCCGCGGAAGTAGTCGGAAACGTTCAGCTCGGTGGTGGTACCGGCCTGGATGCAGATGGTTGCACCGTCCAGTTCCTTGGCACTCTTGACGCCCAGCTTGTTGTTAACCAGGAAGCCGATGCCGTCGTAGTAAGTGATGAAGCCAGGGAATTTCAGGCCCATGCCCGCGTCACGAGAGCTGGTCATGGTGGTGTTGCGCGACAGGATGTCGATTTCGCCCGACTGCAGCGCAGTGAAGCGCTCTTTGGCGTTCAACTGGCTGAACTTCACTTTGGTCGCGTCGCCGAAAACGGCAGCGGCCACAGCACGGCAATAGTCAGCATCGATACCAACGATCTTGCCAGTGGAGTCCGGAACCGAGAAACCCGGCAGACCGTCACTTACACCGCACTGTACGAAACCTTTCTTCTGCACTGCATCCAGGGTTGCACCCGCCTGAGCGAACCCGCTGACACCGAGTACTGCGGCTGCAGTCACGATGGCCAGGGTGGATTTCAACATCTTCATTCAAACCTCCAGTTTTGCTCTTGTTGTGTCGGAGCTTGAGTCCTGCCGCACCCTTTTGAGGCGTAATTGACCCCTGTTGATTTTTTTTAGGGTCAACCGACGTAAGGACCTGCGCTATGAGTCTAGTAGGAGAAAACCCACATCATGGATTACTCACTTCTCACCAATCGGCCGAACGGGCTGTAGCCCTTTCACGCTCGCTAAGCCCGTAACGGCCACTGGCGAACATCCATCACCGGATTCTTTGCTATCCCACCACCAACAATGGCCTGATAGTGTTACCGACAGGCGTGGGATTGTTCGTGCAGGTTTTCCCATAGCAAGGCCCGTACCAGACCGCCTGCTGAAGCGTTTATGCGACAGGTCAATAGCAAAACTTGTAGCCTTGCGACATCTTGTTAACTGATCAACCAGACGCGCACCCGGATCTCGCACTCAATGAGAGCGCGCGCACAACTATGGAGCAGCCATGACCGAGCCCCTTATCCTTGAACCCGTGAAGGCCGCAGACGCCTGCGTTATATGGCTTCACGGCCTGGGTGCCGACCGTTACGACTTCCTGCCGGTGGCGGAAGCGTTGCAGGAAACCCTGCTGAGCACCCGATTCGTTTTGCCCCAGGCGCCGACCTGTGCCGTCACCATTAACGGCGGCTACGAGATGCCGAGCTGGTACGACATATTGGCCATGAGCCCAGCACGCTCGATTAACCGTGAACAGCTGGAAGCGTCGGCGGACAGGGTCATTGAATTGATCGAAGAACAGCGAGCCAGCGGAATAGACGCCTCGCGGATTTTCCTGGCAGGCTTTTCCCAAGGCGGTGCCGTGGTGTTGCACACCGCATTCCTGAAATGGCAGGGGCCATTGGGTGGCGTACTTGCCCTCTCCACTTATGCCCCGACGTTCAGCGATCAGCTTGAGCTTTCAGCCAGCCAGCAACGCATTCCCGTGCTGTCGTTGCACGGTCAATACGATGACGTGGTGCAAAACGCCATGGGCCGCTCTGCCTATGAGCATTTGAAGCAGCGTGGTGTCACCGTGACATGGCAAGAGTACCCAATGGGTCACGAAGTGTTACCCGAAGAGATTCACGACATCGGCACCTGGCTTACAGAGCGTTTGCGTTAACGTTCAGGTGAAATACCGCCCTTTGATCATCCCACTACGCCGCGCCCGATTCTTGCATTACACTGGCCGGCGTACATTCCTTAACCAATTGATGAGATGACCGTGCTCAAAGCACTCAAGAAAATGTTCGGTAAAAGCGAGGCTGAGCAGCTCGCGCCAGTTCCCAGCGCTCCGTCTCATACTCCCAGCCACCGCACCGACGGTAATCAGCCTGGCCGGACCGCAACCGTAGCGGCACCGAAACACGAGCCGATGACCACACCGGCCACTCCCTCTGCCCCGGCGACTGCCGATGAGCAGCCGCGTAGCGAAGCGCCAAAACCGGCAAAACCGCGTCGCGAACCCAAGCCAAAAGTCTCTGTCATTCCCTGGAAACTCGAAGATTTCGTCGTCGAACCCCAGGAAGGCAAAACCCGCTTCCACGATTTCAAACTCGCCCCGGAACTGATGCACGCCATCCAGGACCTTGGCTTTCCGTACTGCACGCCCATTCAGGCGCAGGTGCTTGGCTTTACCCTGGCGGGCAAAGACGCCATCGGTCGCGCCCAGACCGGCACCGGCAAAACCGCGGCGTTCCTGATTTCGATCATCACCCAACTGCTGCAAACCCCGCCGCCGAAAGAGCGCTACATGGGTGAGCCGCGGGCGCTGATCATTGCGCCAACCCGCGAACTGGTGGTGCAGATCGCCAAAGACGCAGCGGACCTGACCAAATACACCGGCCTCAACGTCATGACGTTTGTCGGTGGCATGGACTTCGACAAGCAACTCAAGCACCTCGAAGCCCGCCACTGCGACATCCTCGTCGCCACCCCGGGCCGCTTGCTCGACTTCAACCAGCGCGGCGACGTGCACCTGGACATGGTCGAAGTCATGGTGCTGGACGAAGCCGACCGCATGCTCGACATGGGTTTCATCCCGCAAGTGCGTCAAATCATTCGCCAGACGCCGCCGAAGAACGAGCGTCAAACGCTGCTGTTCTCCGCAACCTTCACCGAAGACGTGATGAACCTCGCCAAGCAATGGACCACCGACCCGTCGATCGTCGAGATCGAAGCGCAGAATGTGGCCAGCGAAAACGTCGAGCAGCACATCTACGCCGTTGCCGGTGCCGACAAATACAAATTGCTCTACAACCTGGTCAACGACAACGGTTGGGAGCGGGTGATGGTCTTCGCCAACCGCAAGGATGAAGTGCGACGCATTGAAGAGCGTCTGGTGCGTGATGGCGTCAACGCCGCGCAACTGTCTGGCGATGTACCGCAGCACAAGCGCATCAAGACCCTGGAAGGTTTCCGCGAAGGCAAGATCCGCGTTCTGGTCGCCACTGATGTGGCCGGTCGCGGCATTCACATCGACGGCATCAGCCACGTGATCAACTTCACCCTGCCGGAAGTCCCGGACGACTACGTGCACCGCATCGGTCGTACCGGCCGGGCGGGCGCTGATGGCGTGTCCATCAGTTTTGCCGGGGAGGACGACTCCTACCAGTTACCGTCCATCGAGGCGCTGCTGGGTCGCAAGATCAGCTGTGAAACACCACCGACGCATCTGTTGCGGGCGGTTGAGCGCAAGCGCCCATAACCGGGCACTTGAAGAAAGAGGCGCAGCCGGCAACGGACTGCGCTTTTTTTTCGTCTGGTTTTTTTCAACAGGAGCTTGCCCGATACAACTAAAAGTCCATAATGGACAAATTAGTTTAGTTCAGTGTCCGGAGCCGACCATGTCCAGTACGCCTTATGTGATCACCCAACCTCAGGCTCGCGAGCTGCTGGCCAGGGTCGATGTGCCGCAAATCCTGCGCAAGCTGTTCCGCGACCTGGCTGCCGGGCAAGCGGTGCAACCGGCACAGCAACTGGTGGAATTCCCTCAGGGCGCGGGCGATTTCATCAACTACCTCGGCGTACTGGCGCAAGACGGTGTCTACGGGGTTAAAACCTCACCGTACATCGTCCGCGAACAAGGCCCGCTGGTGACCGCGTGGACCCTGCTGATGTCGATGCAGACCGGCCAGCCGCTACTCCTTTGCGATGCCGGTGAATTGACCACCGCACGCACGGCCGCCACCACCGCCGTGGCGGTCGATGCACTCGCCCCTTTAAAGGCTCGGCGTCTGGCGATCATCGGCAGCGGCAAAGTTGCCCAGGCACACCTGCACTACGTCAAAGACCTGCGCGACTGGCAGAGCATCACGCTGTATTCGCCAAGTCTGAGCGACAAGCAACCCGAAGTATTGGCGCACCTCAACAGTCTCGACCCACGCCTGGTCATCGTCGACAGTCGCGAAGCGGCCACCGGGGACGCCGACGTGATCATGCTGTGCACCTCGTCCGCAGGGCCGGTGATCGACCCGTCAAGCTTGAGTAAACCGGCGCTGATCACCTCGATCAGCACCAATGCCCCACACGCCCACGAAGTCCCGCCGCAGAGCCTCAATGACATGCAGGTGTTCTGCGACTACCGTGTGACCACACCAGGGTCGGCCGGTGAAATGCTGATTGCCGGCGAGCAACATGGCTGGGACAAGCAGGCGATTGTCGGCGACTTGCCTGACTTGCTGAGCGAAAAGGTACAGCGCCCCGATTACAGCCGGCATGTGTTCTTCCGCTCCATCGGCCTGGGCCTGGAAGACATCGCGCTGGCCAATGCCATTTACCAATTGCAGCGTTAACCCTCCGTTTCTGTAGGAGCAAGGCTTGTCCGCGATTGCATCACCGCGGCTAACCTGAATGCCCGCGGCGTCTGCATCGCGGACAAGCCTTGCTCCTACAGAAAACCATTTACTCCGGCCTTTGCGCCCCATCAGGAGACGTTCATGAGCCAGGCAGACTTCATCATCATCGGCGGCGGGATTGCCGGGGCTTCCACCGGTTTTTGGCTCTCGCAGCAAGCCAGGGTGATTGTGCTCGAACGCGAATCGCACCCGGCCTATCACTCCACCGGACGTTCCGCTGCGCTGTACACCGCCGCCTACGGCACTCCCCAGGTTCGCGCACTGACCCAGGCCAGCCGCGACTTCTTCGACGCACCACCGCCCGGTTTCTGCGAACACCCGCTGCTGACA
The DNA here is from genome assembly GCF_024748695.1 of Pseudomonas sp. B21-040. NCBI lineage: Bacteria > Pseudomonadati > Pseudomonadota > Gammaproteobacteria > Pseudomonadales > Pseudomonadaceae > Pseudomonas > Pseudomonas sp. B21-040. The sequence continues at coordinate 1,078,850 of NZ_CP087176.1, read as the reverse complement.
CCACGGGGCGAGATGACCGTGGATTTCACTGGCGATCCCACTGAATTGAACAATCAATACCTCAGCGCCAAAGCCACCGTACCTGAGATGCAACTGCTCAGCGCCGACGAAGCCTGCGCGCGCCTGCCGATTCTGCGCCGGGAAAAAGTCCATGGCGCGATCTACGACCCCACCGCCAGCGACATCGACACCGACGCCCTGCATCAGGGGTACTTGCGCGGCATTCGACGCAACAAAGGCGAAGTCCTGACCGACACCGAAGTGCTAGGCCTGGCCCGGAACGCCGAAGGGATGTGGCAGGTAACCACTAACGGCCAGACCTTCAGCGCCCCCGTCATCATCAATGCCGCCGGTGCCTGGGCCGACAAAATCGGTGCACTGGCCGGCGCCCGGCCGTTGGGCCTGCAACCGAAACGACGTGCCGCTTTCATCTTCGCCGGTCCCGACGGCGTGGACATCCACCATTGGCCGATGCTGGTCAGCCTCGATGAATCGTTCTACATGAAACCCGACGCGGGGATGTTCCTCGGTTCGCCCGCCAATGCCGACCCGGTAGAGCCGCACGACGTGCAGCCCGAGGAGTTGGACATCGCGATGGGCATCTACCAGATCGAAGAAGCCACCACCTTGACCATTCGCCGTCCGACCCGCACCTGGGCTGGCCTGCGCAGCTTCGTACCCGACGGTGATTTGCTCTCCGGCTTCGACCCGACAGTGCCAGGGCTGTTCTGGGTCGCTGCACAAGGCGGTTATGGCATTCAGACGTCACCCGCCATGGGCCAGGCCAGCGCAGCATTGGTGCGCGGCGAAGCCTTGCCGGAGCCACTCAGCCGTTTCGGGCTGGACGCCGGCATGCTCTCCCCCGCTCGCCTGGGCTGATCACCTGCTCAGGTGACGTGTCGACACGATTGCGGCAAACTTCACGCGCCCTTTTTGCAGGGCGCTGACGCTGCCTGGAGCTCCACTGTATGAACGCACCTGAAAAAGACCCGGCGCTGGACAATTACCGAGCGATCGCCGATGCCATCGCCACGCTGTTTTTTCCTCATGCCGAGGTGGTGCTGCATGACCTGCGCACGCAAAAGATCGACTACATCGCCAACAATCTGTCAAAACGCGAAATCGGCGATGACGCCGCGCTGGAGGACATGCTCAGCGACGATGTCAGCGAAACCAACATCGGCCCTTACGAAAAGCTTAATTGGGACGGTCAGAAGATTCGCAGTTTGAGCACGGTATTGCGCGACGCAGAAGGTCACCCGCTCGCGGTGCTGTGCGTCAACCTGAACATCTCGCTGTTCGAAAATGCAAAAGCGGCGCTCGATCTATTCCTGTCGCCGTCCAAATTGATCCCGCAGCCGGATTCACTGTTTCGTGATGACTGGCAGGAGCGCATCAACACCTTCCTGCACGCTTGGCTGCGCGAACGTCAGTTGAGCCTTAACCTGCTGACGCGCGATCACAAACGCGAACTGGTGCTGGCGCTGCACGCCGAAGGCGCCTTCAAGGGCAAGAGCGCTTCGAACTATGTGGCCAATGTGCTGAACATGGGACGGGCGACGGTTTACAAGCATTTGAAGGAATTGAAGGGCTGAAGATTTGCAGTGATTGCTCCGGCCCAATCGCGGGCAAGCCCGCTCCCACAATGTTCGAGTCGTACACAACATACATGTGCATCACTGAACCTGTGGGAGCGGGCTCGCCCGCGAAAGCGATTGATCAGTCGCCGTAGATATCGGACTTGAAGTACTTGTCGGAAATCTTCTGATACTCGCCATTGGCACGAATACCATCAATGGCAGTGTTCAGCTCACTGACCAGCTCACCATTGCCCTTGCGCACCGCGATCCCCGCACCCTCGCCAACGTATTTCGGGTCCTTCAACTCTGGCCCGACAAACGCATAGCCTTTGCCGCGCGGCATCATCAGGAAGTCATTGAGGGGAATGGTGTCGGCAAAAATGGCATCGAGACGACCGGCGGCCAGGTCCATGTAGATTTCTTCGTTGTTGCCATAGCGCTTGACGTTGATGCCCTTGGGCTCAAACACCTCGGTGGCATATCGGTCAGTGGTGGTTGCCCGCTGCACGCCGACAGTCTTGCCCTTGAGGCTGGCGTACTGGTCATCCACGACAGCGCCGTCCTTCATGACCAGACGCGAGGAAGTGAAGTAATACTTGTGGGTGAAATCCACCGACTTCTTGCGGTCTTCGTTAATGGTCATGGACGACAGGGCCATGTCGATTTTCTTCACCTTCAGAGAAGGAATCAGACCGTCGAACTCGCCTTCGACCCACACACATTTGACCTTCATCTGCGCGCACAGGGCATTACCGATGTCGTAGTCGAAACCGACGATCTCGCCTTTGTCGGTTTTGGAAGCGAACGGCGGATAGGCGGCTTCGATACCGATGCGCAGGGTTTTATCAGCGGCGAACAGCGAACTGCACGCCAACAGGCTCAGCGCCAGACCGGTAATGAGGGGGAGTTTCTTCATGTTCGTTCTCTCGCAGGTTGTTGTTGGTTTGGCAAGACAGAGGAAAGAGCTGAAACAGGGAAATATCTTTTTTGTACTTATATTTCCATACTGGACTTTAATGTACAAATCGTCAATCGGGCGCGCGCACCTCGCACCGGCCGATGGTCGGGAGGCGAGTCAGCGAGAATTGATCGTTCCCACGCTCTGCGTGGGAATGCCTGAACGGACGCTCTGCGTTCGGCTCTGAAAGGGACGCGGAGCGTCCCGGGATGCATCCCCACGCAGAGCGTGGGAACGATCAACGCAGGAACTACTTGTTCCAGCGATCCGCCGCCGCATGATCGCTGTCACGCCCTTCCACCCAACGCGGGCCGTCGCTGGTGTTTTCCTTTTTCCAGAACGGCGCGCGGGTTTTCAGGTAATCCATGACAAAGGCACAGGCATCGAAGGCGGCCTGACGATGGGCGCTGGCGGCGCCAACGAAGACGATCGGTTCCCCCGGCTCCAGGGCGCCGATGCGGTGCAACACTTCCAGCTTCAACAGCGGCCAGCGTTGCTCGGCTTCGATGGCAATTTTGCCAAGCGCTTTTTCGGTCATGCCCGGGTAGTGTTCAAGGAACATCCCGGCCACATCGAGGCCGTCATTAAAGTCGCGCACGTAGCCGACAAAACTCACCACCGCGCCCACGCCCACATTGGCAGCGTGCATGGCGTTGACTTCGGCACCCGGATCGAACGGCGCAGGCTGCACGCGAATCGCCATGGCTCAGCCCCCGGTCACGGTCGGAAAAAACGCCACTTCATCGCCATCGCTGACAGGTTCGTCGAGCTGGCACAGGTCTTCGTTGCGGGCGCACATCAAGTTCTGCTCGCTCAATACATCGGCGCCGTCACGTTGGGCCAACTGCGCGCGCACGTCATCAACCGTAGCGAAATCGCCTTGAACCTTTACCGAGTCCACACCGAGCGCTTCACGGTAACGAGCAAAAAACTTCACGGTGACGTTCATGATGGATCCGCCTGGAAATGACCGCTCTTGCCGCCGACCTTCTCCAGCAGTCGCACGCTTTCGATGGTCATGCCGCGATCCACAGCCTTGCACATGTCATAGATAGTCAGGGCTGCCACGCTGGCGGCGGTCAGCGCTTCCATCTCGACGCCGGTCTGCCCGGACAATTTGCAGCGCGCAACGATGCGCACGGTATCGTCGCCTTCGGCACTGAGTTCGACTTTGACCCCAGTCAGCATCAGCGGATGGCACAGAGGAATCAGATCGCTGGTTTTCTTCGCCGCCTGAATGCCGGCAATACGCGCCACGGCAAACACATCCCCTTTGGGATGACCGCCACTGACGATCATCTGCAACGTTTCGGGCAGCATGCGCACCAGCGCTTGGGCCGTCGCTTCACGGAACGTCACGGCTTTTTCGGTGACGTCGACCATGTTGGCGCGACCTTGGGAATCGAGATGAGTCAGCACAGGGTTACTCCTGATCAGGAGCGTCGATTGTAAACCTGCGGGTCAATTTTCCGCACGTTTGATTATCGGGTCACCACAATCTCCCTGTGGGAGCGGGCTTGCTCGCGAAGGCGTAGTGCCAGTCGACATTTACATTGACTGATACACCGCATTCGCGAGCAAGCCCGCTCCCACATTTGATTTGGGTTGGGCACAAAAAAACCGGGCGACCTGTGAAGGCCGCCCGGTTTCGATGAAGCAGTTACAAATGCGACTCTGCGTATTCGGCCAGAATCGAACGAGGCACCCCTTGCAGGGTGATGTGCACACCGTTGGGGAAGTCTTTGAAGCGTTCGGTCAGGTAGGTCAGCCCGGAGCTGGTCGCGGACAGGTAAGGGGTGTCGATCTGCGCCAGGTTGCCCAGGCACACCACTTTGGAACCGGCGCCGGCACGGGTGATGATGGTTTTCATCTGGTGCGGTGTCAGGTTCTGGCATTCATCGATCAAAATCAGGCTCTGCTGGAAGCTGCGACCTCGGATGTAGTTGAGGGATTTGAACTGCAACGGCACTTTGCTGAGGATGTAGTCGACACTGCCATGGGTGTTTTCGTCATCCATGTGCAAGGCTTCGAGGTTGTCGGTGATAGCGCCCAGCCATGGCTCCATTTTTTCCGCTTCGGTGCCGGGCAGGAAGCCGATCTCCTGGTCCAGACCCTGCACGCTACGAGTGGCAATGATTCGGCGATAGCGTTTACTGACCATGGTCTGCTCGATCGCCGCCGCCAGCGCGAGGATGGTTTTACCCGAACCGGCTGCACCGGACAGGTTGACCAGGTGGATATCAGGATCGAGCAAGGCATACAGCGCCAGGCTCTGATAGATGTCACGCGGTTTCAGGCCCCAGGCTTCCTGATGCAGCAGCGGTTCCTGGTGCAGGTCGAGGATCAGCAAACGGTCTTCTGCAATTTCCTTGATCCAGCCGACAAACCCCTGCTCATCAATGATGAACTCGTTGATGTGCACCGCCGGCAGGTTGTCAATCAACTGCACCTCGTGCCAGGTGCGGCCATGGTCCTGACGGGTTTCAACCTTGCTCACACGGTCCCAGAAAGAGCCGGTCATGTTGTGGTAGCCGTTGGGCAGCAATGAAACGTCGTCAACCAATTGGTCGGTGCTGTAGTCCTCGGCCGCGATCCCGCACGCCCGGGCCTTGAGGCGCATGTTGATGTCTTTGGTGACCAGCACGACGGGCAGCTTGGGCGAGCGCGCGTGCAGATCGATCAACTGGTTGATGATGATGTTGTCGTTCAGGTGCTCGGGCAGAATGATATTCGGCTCGGTGCGCTTGCTCATCAGAATTGACAGCAAACCCTTGGGCCCACTTTTGCCGCGCTGGATCGGTACACCAAGCTCTACGTCTTCAGGACTGGCATCGCCCAGCGTCTTGTCGATCAGGCGAATCGCCTGACGGCATTCCGCAGCCACGCTGTGATGCCCGCTCTTGAGCTTGTCCAGCTCTTCAAGGACGGTCATCGGGATGGCGACGTGGTGTTCTTCGAAATTGAGCAGCGCGTTTGGATCGTGAATCAATACGTTGGTATCGAGTACATAAAGGATTGGCTGGTTGGAAGAAGAGCTACGTCCGTGATCATCCATACTCGGTCACCTTTGTGGGAGCCAGTAGACGCAATACCTGGGCGGTGCTGCGCCTCGAAGTGGCCGCCGAATCTCACCTGCGGAGAATCAAGTGACTGCAAACAAACGGGTCTTGGAAGACGCCACCTGTGTTGCAGGTTTCGGCGGTCTGTCTTCGTAATACTCCAAAACATGTGACAGAAAAAAGCACTTTGACGTTTTTTTGAAGTTTATTTTTCAGAATGACCAATAGCACTTGGCGGACTGCCACCACCCGTTTAAAGTCGGAAGTCCGCCTGCTGCGAAACCCCTCAAAAAACCGCCTTTAGCCCAATGTTTACGGGCTCTTTCCATTTTCAGCGAAACGCGTCCTGACAATCCTCCCAACCGATCCCGCTTTGCGCCGTTTGCGTAATGAGCCAGGGCATCGCCGTTTTCACCGCGTCCTGCTTCACATTGAAATTGATCACGCCGTGGCGCCACAGCAGCATCAGCGTCAGCACACGCTGCGCGCTGGGGTTGCCCTTGAGCTTGCCCGCCCCGTCCTGTGCATCGATATCCCACAACGCCACCTGCAAGCCCTGGGCGTTGAAGAAGCCTTCGGCATCGGAGCGACGTTGACCGTCGGGCGGGCGAAACAGCGGTACATAATTTTCCGGCAATTTGCTTTTGACCAGCTCGACGCTGCGTCGCACCGAATCCTGCCAATCCTGCCAGTGACTATGGGAGCGGAACTCCCAGCCCTGCACGCCGATGCATTGCTGCGAGTACATCGCTTGCAGGGTCGCCACCGAGCGCTCGGCCAGACGCGCCTGAATATCCTTGCCGAGGACGAAGAACGTGCCGCTCATGTTCGATTTTCGCAGGTACTCGGCGACCCAGCCGGTGTTGTCGGGGGCGACGTTGGCCGCGCTGTCGAAGGTCAGCAAAAACAACCGGTCATGCATCGCATCGCCGTTGCGCTCGTAGTCGCCAAAACGATCGACTTCACTGCTGGTCTGCGGAAACAGAGCAGCCTTGCGCAATTGCTCGTCCAGGTACTGCGCGTGGAACAAACGGCTTGGCTCGGCCCACTTGATGTAGTAGCTCTCGTCGCTGACCTGGAACTTGGCCGCTTGCCCGCGCAGGGTTTCCATGTCCTCGACCAGGAAACAGAACGAAGCATCCTGATCACAGCTTTGCTGGGCGAAGTTGTAGTTGGTCAGCAGGCGCTGCCACAGACGCTGGCGCAGTTGGTTGACCGCTTCCAGATTGATCTTGCGCAACCCCAGGCGCTGGGCCAGGGCCGGCTCATCCAGCGATTCGCTGGCCAGCAGCACCCGTGCAAACATGAGGATTTCGCCCCGCGACGCTACGTCGAACAGGGTCGGGCTGGTGAGCTTTTCAGGCCAGGTGCTGCGATCAAACGTCGCCAGATCGCCCGGCGCCGCCAAGGCACCAAAGCTCAACAGCCAGGCTGAAAAAATAAAAACGATACGCAATGGGATGTCTCCATAACAAAACCCGCGCCGCACTATATATCGAGACGATCAAAAGAGCGCAGCCTCGCGTTGCTCGACAGCGGCTACACCTTGATTAACGCCTCTTCGGACGCTCCGCGTCCGCTTCGACGGTGACGCGGAGCGTCACTGGCTGCATTCCCACGCAGAGCGTGGGAACGATCACCGTCCGGCACCTATCACGTTGATAGCTGGAGTCATCCGGCTCTACCCCCTAGAATCGCGCCCACGATTACAGGAGACGACTTCATGCTGATGGTGATTTCACCCGCCAAGACCCTCGATTACGAAACACCGCCGGCAACCCAGCGCTTTACCCAGCCGCAGTACCTCGATCATTCCCAGGAATTGATCATGCAGCTGCGCGACCTGACACCGGCGCAAATCAGCGAGCTGATGCACGTCTCCGACAAGATCGGCGGGCTCAACGCCGCGCGTTTCGGCAGCTGGACGCCAGCGTTTACCCCGGAAAACGCCAAGCAAGCGTTGCTGGCTTTTAAAGGCGACGTGTACACCGGCCTGAATGCACAAACCTTCAGCGAAGCCGATTTCGACTACGCCCAACAGCATCTGCGCATGTTGTCCGGACTGTATGGCCTGCTGCGTCCTCTGGATCTGATGCAACCGTATCGGCTGGAGATGGGCACCAAACTGGCCAATGCCCGCGGCAAGGACCTGTATGCCTTCTGGGGCACGCGAATCAGCGAATGGCTGAACGAAGCCTTGGCCGATCAAGGTGATGACGTGCTGCTGAACCTGGCGTCCAAAGAGTACTTCTCGGCCGTCAAACGCAACGCCCTGAACGCACGCATCATCAATACCGACTTCAAGGACCTGAAGAACGGCCAGTACAAGATCATCAGTTTCTACGCGAAAAAAGCCCGCGGCATGATGAGCCGCTTCGTCATTGAAGAGCGCATCAACAACCCTGCCGACCTCAAGCAATTTGACGTTCAGGGTTACCGCTACAGCGCCGAGCAGTCCAAACCGGACAATCTGGTGTTCCTGCGCGATCACGCTCCCGAATAAAACCACTCTACGGCGCACGACATCCATAACCTCGTCGTGCGCCGACGGCCGATCGTCCAACAATTCCCCTTCCGTCTCGTCGTTTTATTGGCGTCAAAAATACATCACCTCGTTTTTTAACTTTAGTTTCACTCGACTTCGAACTTTTTTTTCAGTAGTGGCACTGAAAATTTTTATCGGTAGTGGCATAAAACTATCGAACTCGGTTATCACCCTATGTATCAAGGGTGAAACAGCAAGTGCCATCACAATGAAAGTAGTGCCATCTTTCTCAATATTTCAAAAAATTTCAGATTCCGCGATGAATGGGCTGGAACTATGTCCAGATGCGTCGCTCATACCACCGGTAACGATTATCAACGTGCTTGTACGAGATAACTTACGCAGACAAGCGATTCACGCAGCGAAGTTGTCACATTAACTTCTGAACATGAGTCACTTATTTGGACAACACACAAAGGACAGGAGATACGCATCATTAATATCACCTGCACGGCCAAGGCAGCGCCCCTATAAACGTGCTCACCTGAGCACCCAACCGCTTGATTTACGGGCTTTTCGCCTGGCATTGAGCGCGCAAGACCTTTGCACAAGCGTCCTCAGGCCAGAGGATCGGCTGCATAACAGGGCACGTCATAATAATAAGGCCTAGTTACGCACATCTTGAGTGCACTTATTTAGACACTCGGAACTTATGTATGTCTGCACACGGCATTGTGGCGCCTGTACGGCGCACTTTCGAGTGCACTATGACCGCAAAACACCATTAACTCCGGCCATCTAATGGCTCGTTGAATACAGTCTTGATAACAGTGAGGTAATTGCGATGCGCATCAGCATATTTGGTTTGGGTTACGTCGGCGCAGTGTGTGCCGGTTGCCTGTCTGCACGGGGCCATGACGTCGTTGGCGTCGATGTTGCCAAAGACAAAATCGATATGATCAACGCCGGCAAATCACCGATCGTTGAACCGGGCCTGGGCGAACTTCTGCGCAAGGGTATCGATACGGGCCGCCTGCGCGGCACCACCAACTTCGCCGAGGCGATTCGTGACACCGACTTGTCGATGATCTGCGTCGGTACGCCGAGCAAGAAAAACGGCGACCTGGAACTGAACTACATCGAAGCCGTGTGCCGCGAAATCGGTTTTGTCCTGCGCGACAAGACCACCCGCCACACCATCGTGGTTCGCAGCACCGTGTTGCCGGGCACCGTGGCTAACGTCGTAATCCCGATTCTGGAAGACTGCTCCGGCAAGAAAGCCGGTGTTGATTTCGGTGTTGCGGTGAACCCTGAGTTCCTGCGTGAAAGCACCGCGATCGCCGACTACGACCTGCCGCCAATGACCGTCATCGGCGAGTTCGACAAAGCATCGGGTGACGTTCTGCAATCGCTGTACGAAGAACTCGACGCGCCGATCATCCGCAAGGACATCGCCGTTGCCGAGATGATCAAGTACACCTGCAACGTGTGGCACGCCACCAAGGTCACCTTCGCCAACGAGATCGGCAACATCGCCAAGGCTGTCGGCGTCGATGGCCGTGAAGTGATGGAAGTGGTCTGCCAGGACAAGACCCTGAACCTGTCCCAGTACTACATGCGCCCAGGTTTCGCGTTCGGCGGTTCTTGCCTGCCAAAAGACGTGCGCGCCCTGACCTACCGCGCCAGTTCCCTGGACGTGGAAGCGCCACTGCTGAACTCGCTGATGCGCAGCAACGAATCCCAGGTGCAGAACGCCTTCGACATCGTTTCCAGCCACGACAAACGCAAAGTGGCCCTGCTGGGTCTGAGCTTCAAGGCCGGCACCGATGACCTGCGCGAAAGCCCGCTGGTGGATCTGGCAGAAATGCTGATCGGCAAGGGTTTTGACCTGAGCATCTACGACAGCAACGTCGAATACGCCCGTGTCCACGGTGCGAACCGCGATTACATCGAGTCGAAAATCCCTCACGTCTCGTCGCTGCTCAACGCCGACTTCGACGACGTGATCAACAACTCCGACGTGATCATCCTCGGCAACCGTGACGAGAAATTCCGCGCCCTCGCGCAGAACGCCCCACATGGCAAGCAAGTGGTTGACCTGGTGGGCTTCATGTCCAAAGCCACCAGCGTCAGCGGCCGCACCGAAGGCATCTGCTGGTAATCCGGAATCCCGTCTCTGATACCGCGCTTTCGCGGATGAAACACCTGTAGGAGCACGGCTTGCCGGCGATAACGGACTTGAGATCGCCATCGCCGGCAAGCCGTGCTCCTACAGGGGCGCGGGGCTTGCAACTGACTTTAGGATTCCGATTATGCACAGGCTAAAGCACGGCCTTCTTCAGGCCGCCGGTTGGCTGTTTTACCTAAGTTTACTGATGGGCATCGCCATGGCGCTGCCTGCGTCCACGTTCGACTCCGAGTCGAAGGACTTCATTTTCCTGATCGGGTTCATCGGCATCTGGCGTTACTCGATGGGCGCCACGCACTTTCTGCGCGGCATGCTGTTTCTGTACGTGGTCTACCCGCACCTGCGGCGCAAAGTGCGCAAGCTGGGTAAAGCGGCAGACCCGTCCCACGTGTTTTTGATGGTCACCAGTTTCCGCATCGACGCGTTGACCACCGCGCAGGTTTACGCCTCGGTGATCCGCGAAGCCATCGACTGCGGCCTGCCGACCACCATGGTCTGCTCGATCGTGGAAATGTCCGATGAGCTGCTGGTGAAGAGCCTCTGGTCGCGGATGAACCCGCCGGCCCGGGTCAAACTCGACTTCGTGCGCATTCCCGGCACCGGCAAACGTGACGGCCTGGCCTACGGTTTCCGCGCCATCTCGCGCCACTTGCCGGACGACCGCGCCGTAGTGGCCGTGATCGACGGCGACACCGTGCTCGGCGAAGGCACGGTGCGCAAGACCGTGCCGTGGTTCCAGCTGTTCGGCAACGTCGGCGGCCTGACCACCAACGAGTTCTGCGAAGTGCGCGGCGGCTACATCATGAGCGAATGGCACAAGCTGCGTTTCGCCCAGCGCCACATCAACATGTGCTCGATGGCCCTGTCCAAGCGCGTATTGACCATGACCGGGCGCATGTCGGTGTTCCGTGCCACGGTGGTCACCAACCCGGAATTCATTGCCGACGTGGAAAGCGACTCGCTGCAACACTGGCGCCTGGGTCGTTTCAAGTTCCTTACCGGTGACGACAAGTCGAGCTGGTTCAGCCTGATGCGCCTGGGCTACGACACCTTCTACGTGCCGGACGCCGCGATCAACACCGTGGAACACCCACCGGAAAAGAGCTTCATCAAGGCCAGCCGCAAGCTGATGTTCCGCTGGTACGGCAACAACCTGCGCCAGAACTCCCGTGCCCTGGGCCTGGGGATGAAACGCCTCGGCCTGTTCACGTCGGTGGTGCTGTTCGATCAGCGCGTGTCGATGTGGACGTCCTTGCTGGGCCTGACCGTGGCGCTGATTGCCAGCTTCAAATACGGCACCGCGTTCATCCTGGTTTACCTGCTGTGGATCGGCATTACCCGCCTGATCCTGACCGTGTTGTTGTCCCTCTCCGGTCACCGAATCGGCCCGGCCTACCCGGCGATTCTCTATTACAACCAGATCGTCGGCGCGCTAGTGAAGATCTACGTGTTCTTCCGCCTCGACCAACAGTCCTGGACTCGCCAGCCCACTTCTCTGACCCGTGATCTCGCCAGCTTTCAACGTTGGTTCAACACCTGGTCGTCTCGGACCATGACCTTCTCCGCCGGCAGCATTTTTGTCGCCGTGCTGCTGATGATGGTCTGACCGCCCCTCTATTGAATTAACCAGGAAATCGCCCCTATGAATACCGCCGTCAACGCCAATGTAGTGCATGAATCCGAAGCCCAGCGCCAACACGCCCGAGTGAAAATTCCGGCCAAGCTGCGATTCTTCGGTCCAGACCGGACGCCGGTTGAAGCCCGCGTCATCGACCTTTCCGCCGGTGGCCTGGCGTTCAACGCCGGGCAATTGCCGCTCAAAGCCGGCGATGTGTACAAGGCCCGCCTGCAATTCGTCATCGACAACCTCGGCCTGGCCATGGACGTCGAATTGCAGGTCCGCTCCTATGATCGCGAGACCGGTCGTACCGGGTGTCAGTTCCAGAACCTGGAGCCGCGCGATATTTCCACCCTGCGTCACCTGATCACCTCTCACCTGGCCGGCGACATCGTCAGCATGGGTGAAATGCTGGCGACCCTGCAGCGCGACAACTTCACCAAGGCGCGCAAGGTCAAGGATGGCGGCCACGGCATGACCGCGTTCGGTCGTCTGCGTGCAGTGACCTTCAGCCTGGGAATTTTCATTGTCGGCCTGACCGCATTCGGTTTCATTTTCAAATCGGTGTACGGCATGTACTTCGTCAGCCACGCCCAGGCCGGCCTGGTCAGCGTGCCCGGCATGAACATCACCATGCCGCGTGACGGCACCGTGCAAAGCCTGATCAAAGCCGACGGCGTTGCCGCCAAGGGCGCACCACTGGCAACGTTCAGCACCAGCATGCTCGACGTGCTCAAAGGTCATCTGGACGAAGATCAACTGCAACCGGCCAAGGTTGAAGAACTGTTCGGCAAGCAAATGACCGGCACCCTGACCTCGCCGTGCGATTGCACCGTGGCGCAACAACTGGTTGCCAACGGTCAGTACGCCAGCAAGGGCGACGTGATCTTCCAGTTGGTGCCACGCAACAGCGAAGCCAACGTTGAAGCCCGCTTCTCCTATCGCCAATTCCGCGACGTGCGCCCGGGCACCCCGGTCAGCTTCCAGATCGCCGGCGAAGACAAAACCCGCACCGGCAAAATCGTCAGCAGCACCAGCCTGAAAAGCGCTGACCTGTCATCCGACATCCGCGTACTGATCCAGCCTGACGAAGCCCTGGACAGCAGCCTCGCCGGTCGCCCGGTCGAAGTGAACAGCGATCGGGGCCCGAACCTGAACTGGCTGATCGACAAAGCCATGGCTGCCGGTCTTTAAATCGAGGACATGCCTGTGACTATCATCAGCCTCCTGAGAACACCGAGATCCCTGTGGGAGCGGGCTTGCCCGCGATGGGATCACTGCGGTGTTTCTGAAGAACCGCGTCAAGCGAATCGCGGGCAAGCCCGCTCCCACAGGGGTTATATGGTGTGCTCGCTAGCGCTGGCAGTCAGCCTGGCCGGTTGCGCCGGCCTGCCCGACCAGCGTCTGGCCAACGAAGCCCTCAAGCGCGGCGACACGGCGCTGGCTCAGCAGAACTACAAACAACTGGCCGATCTGGGCTACAGCGAGGCGCAAGTGGGCCTGGCCGATATCCAGGTCGACAGCCGTGACCCGGCGCAGATCAAGCAAGCCGAGGCGACTTATCGCGCCGCAGCCGACGTCTCGCCGCGAGCGCAGGCCCGCCTCGGTCGCCTGCTGGTGGCCAAGCCGGGCTCTACCGAAGCCGAACAGCACGAAGCCGAAGGCCTGTTGAAAAAAGCCTCGGCCAATGGCGAAGGCAACACCCTGATCCCGCTGGCCATGCTCTACCTGCAATACCCGCACAGTTTCCCGAACATCAACGCGCAGAAACAGATCAGCCAATGGCGCGCCGAAGGCAAACCGGAAGCGGGTCTGGCGCAAGTGCTGCTCTACCGCACTCAAGGCACCTACGACCAACATCTGGATGAAGTCGCCAGCATCTGCAAAGCCGCCCTGAACACCACCGACATCTGCTACGTCGAACTGGCCACGGTTTATCAGAAACAGGCCAAGCCCGAGCAACAGGCCGAGCTGATCAAGCAGATGCAAGCCGCACACGCCCGCGGCACCGTCTCCGCGCAGCGGGTGGACAGCGTCGCCCGTGTGCTCGCTGATTCGAGCCTGGGCAAAACCGACGAGAAAACCGCGCAGTCACTGCTCGAACCCATCGCCCCGGGCTACCCGGCGTCGTGGGTCACGCTCGCGCAATTGCTCTATGACTTCCCCGAACTGGGCGATCTCGACCAGATGATGAAGTACCTGGACAACGGTCGCGCCGCCGACCAGCCGCGCGCCGAACTGTTGCTGGGCAAGCTCTACTACGAAGGCAAAATGGTCCCGGCCGACGCCAAGGTCGCCGAAGAACATTTCCAGAAAGCCGTCGGCCGCGAAGTCGCCGCCGATTACTACCTCGGCCAGATCTACCGCCGCGGTTACCTGGGCAAGGTCTATTCGCAAAAAGCGCTGGACCACCTGCTGACCGCTGCACGCAACGGTCAGAACAGCGCCGACTTTGCCATCGCCCAGCTGTTTTCCCAAGGCAAGGGCACCCGGCCCGACCCGCTGAACGCTTATGTCTTCAGCCAATTGGCCAAGGCTCAGAACACCCCGCAAGCCACTGAGCTTGCGCAAACACTCGAAGCACAACTGCCGCCTGCCCAGCTCGCCGAGGCCCAACGCCTGTTGAAACAAGAACAGGCCGTTCGCGGGTCCTTGAGCCAGAACACGCTGGAACTGCATGCCCTGCAAGAAGAAGACGGCGAGGAATCCCTATGAAGTTGAATCCATTCATGAAGGCCGGCATCGGCCTCACGTTCGCGCTGATCTGGTCTTGCCCGACACTGGCCGCGATCACTGAAACCAAAAACTTCGGCCTCGAAGTGAAAGTCACCGGCCAGTCCGAAGACGACAGCGACCTGGGCACCCAGAGCGGCGGCGACGTCAACGGCGTCGGTCTCGACCTGCGTCCGTGGATCTATGGCGAGAGCGGCGCATGGAGCGCCTATGCCATGGGCCAGGCCGTGACCGCCACTGACATCATCGAGACGGATACCTTGCAAGGGACCGCCGGCGACGGCACCACGCCGACCACCAACGATGATCGCAAGACCAAGAAAAACTACCTGGCGATGCGCGAATTCTGGGTCGGTTACAGCGGCCTCACGCCGTATCCGGGCGAGATGCTCAAGTTCGGTCGCCAACGTCTGCACAATGCTGACGGCCAATGGCGCGACACCAACATCGAAGCCCTGAACTGGACCTTCGACACCACCCTGTTGCGCGCCAACGTCGGTGTCGCCGAACGCTTCAGCGAGTACCGCACCGACCTCACGGAACTGGCCCCCAAAGACAAGGATCGCCTGCACGTCTACGCCGACGCGGAGTATCAGTGGCCGCCGGGCAACTGGGTCGGCATTCGGGGTCATCACACCCACGATGACGGCAAGCTCGACTACCCGCAACCGGGTGTACCCACCGATTCGCTGGACAAAAAACAGAACGGCGACATCAGCTGGCTGGGCCTGACCGCCGACAGCGACGCCTACAACTGGCGCAACACCAACACCGTCAATTACTGGGGCAGCATCACCGGCATGAGCGGCGACACCGACACGGTCAACCCGCTGAACGCCAACGGTACGCCTCCGGCCGAAGCCAAGCGCGGTCAAGACCTCAATGGCTGGGCCACGGATGTCGGCGTGCGTCTGCGCCTCGATCCGCAATGGCAAGTCGGTGCCGCCTATGCCCGCGCCAGTGCCGAGTACGAACAGAACGGCCTGGAAAGCAACCGCTCGAACTACACCGGTACCCGTTCGCGGGTTCACCGTTTCGGCGAAGCCTTCCGCGGTGAAATGCAGAACATGCAGACCGCGACCCTGTTCGGTTCGTGGATGCTCAACGACGAATACGACGCCAGCCTGATCTACCACAAATTCTGGCGCGTCGACGGCAACAAGCCGATCGGCAGCAACGGCATCAACGCGGTCGAGAACAACACCGACGACCCTACCGGCGCGATTCTCTCCACCACTTCCCTGCCGCTGAACGATGGCGAAAAAGACCTCGGTCAGGAAATGGACCTGGTCGTGACCAAGTACTTCAAGCAAGGCCTGTTGCCGGCGGCGTTGAGCCAGTCGATCGACGAGCCTTCGGCACTCGTGCGTTTCCGTGGTGGTGTGTTCAAGCCGGGTGATGCGTACGGCAAGGAAGTCGATTCGTACATGCATCGCGCGTTTATCGACGTGATCTGGCGCTTCTGATGCGAACCGCGAAGGGAGTGCCCGACATGAACAATTCGAAGCGAGGTTCGCTCACCTTGCTGGCCAGCGCGATGTTGCTGGCCAGTGCGGCTGCCTTCGCCAATGTGGAGCCGGTCACACCCGTCCAGAAAGGACACCCGGCGACCCTTGCCAAAGGTTTGCAACAAGCCAAGACCTACACCGTCAGCAGCGCGCCGACCGCGCCGCTGGAACTGGCCAAACCAAAACTGCCGGACCTGTCCGGTTACACCGCCGAAGCCATTGCCGCGAAGATCGTGCGCAGCAAGGCCGGCAAAATCAGCGTGCGCCGGATGATGCAGGAAGACGCCCTGAAGGACTTCATCGGCGGTGACAACAAGATGGCCGAGTGGGTGGTGCGCCAGCACGGTATCCCGCAGGCAATCTTCGTCGACGACGGCTACATGAACCTCAAGGACCTGGCGAAGAAACTGCCCAAGCAGTACTTCAGCGAAACCTCGCCGGGTGTGTTCCTGGCGAAGTTGCCGATCGTGGTCGGCCGTCACGGCATTCTTGAAATCGACAAGCAGACCCAGGAATTGCGCCTGTCGCAAGAAGCCGGTTCGTTCCTGGTCAACGACGGCCAGCTGTTTGTGCGTGACACCAAAATCACTGGCTGGCGCGAAAAGGACAACGGCCCGGCGACGTTCACTTCGCCGAAGGAATTCCGTCCGTTCCTGCTGTCCTGGGGCGGCACCGAGACCTACATCGCCAACAGCAAGATCGCCAGTTTCGGCTACGCCAACAGTAAGTCCTATGGCGTGAGTATTTCCCAATACACGCCGAACATGGCCAAGGTCCTTAAGCGCCCTGAACCGACCGGCTGGATCGTCGGCTCCGAGTTCTCGGACATGTGGTACGGCTTCTATTGCTACGAAACCCGCGACTTCGTGGTCAAGGGCAACACTTACAAAGACAACATCGTCTACGGCATCGACCCGCACGACCGTTCCCACGGTCTGATCATTGCCGACAACACCGTCTACGGGACCAAGAAGAAGCACGGGATCATTATTTCCCGTGAGGTCAACGACAGCTTCATTTTCAACAACCGCAGCTACGACAACCACCTCTCGGGGCTGGTGATCGACCGTAACAGCGTGAATAACCTGATTGCCTACAACGAGATCTACAAGAACCACACCGACGGCATCACCCTCTACGAGAGTGCCGACAACCTGATCTACGGCAACAAGGTAATCAGCAACAAACGCCACGGCATCCGCATTCGTAACAGCGTGAACATTCGCCTCTACGAAAACCTGTCCATGGCCAACGGCCTGACCGGCGTCTACGGCCACATCAAAGACCTGAGCGACACCGATCGGGACATCAAGCTCGACCCGTTCGACGCCCAGGTGTCCTTGATCGTGGTCGGCGGTGAACTGGCCGGCAACGGCAGCGGCCCGCTGTCCATCGACTCGCCGTTGAGCGTCGAGTTGTATCGCGTGTCCATGCTCTCTCCGACCAAAGCCAGCGGCATCAGCTTCAGCGGCATTCTCGGCGAGCGTCAGGATGAAATTCTCGACCTGCTGGTGCGCCAGCAGAAAGCCGTGCTGATCGACCCTGTCGAACGCCAGACCGAAATTCGGGACTGAGGATTATTTTATGCACCCACACTTGATCAAATTACTCAGCCTGTCGGCCTTGACCGCCGGCATTCTCGCGGCCAGCCATGGTGTTCGCGCGGATGAAATCCAGGCTCCAAAGTTCAGCGCCGAACCGTGCTGCAACCTGTGCCCCGAAGCGCACGACGCGAAGAACTACACCACGCGCTATCAGCAGAACTTCACCACGCTGGTGCAGGCCCAGGGCGACTGGCTGTTCCGGACGCAGGAAGACTTGCGCACCGAATTCGACACCACCCCCGCCGGCTACAAACGCATGAAAGAGCTGCACGATGCGTTCAAGAGCAAAGGCGTGGAGCTCGTTGTTGTTTATCAACCCACTCGTGGCCTGGTGAATCGCAACAAGCTCAACCCGCAAGAAAAGGCCCAGTACGATTTCGACAAGGCGCTGAAGAACTACAAGGGCATGCTCGGTCGTTTCGCCGCCATGGGTTACGTGGTGCCGGACCTCTCGCCGCTGACCAACGAATCGCTGCCCGACACCTTGCCGGCCCACGATTTCTACTTCCGCGGCGACCAGCACTGGACACCGTATGGCGCCCAGCGCACGGCGAAAATCGTCGCCGAAAAGGTCAAGCAGATTCCGGCCTTCGCCGGCATTCCCAAGCGTGAATTCGAGACCCACAGGTCGGGTCGCATGGGCAAGACCGGAACGTTGCACAACATGGCCGGTCAACTTTGTGGCACCAGCTACGCGATCCAGTACATGGATCAGTTCACCACCGAGCCCAAGGGCGAAGCCGCCGACGGCGACCTCTTCAGTGATGCCGGCAACCCGGAGATCACCCTGGTCGGCACCAGTCACAGTGGCAAGAACTACAACTTCGCCGGTTTCCTCGAAGAGGCCATCGGCGCCGACATCCTCAACGTGGCGTTCCCCGGCGGTGGCCTGGAAGGTTCGATGCTGCAATACCTGGGCAGCGAAGAGTTCCAGACCAAGCCGCCGAAAATCCTGATATGGGAATTCTCGCCGCTCTATCGCCTCGACCAGGAAACCATCTACCGCCAGATGATGGCGCTGCTGGACAACGGTTGCGAAGGCAAGGATGCACAGATGTCCGGCAGCGCCACGCTGAAACCGGGCAAGAACGAATTGATGGTCAACAGCAACAACCTGAACCTGCAAAACAGTAGCCACCAGGTCGACATTCGCTTCGCCGATCCATCGGTGAAAACCCTGCACGCCACCCTCTGGTACATGAACGGTCGCCACGAGGACATCAAGATCGATAAACCGGAAACCTCCGACACCGACGGGCGTTTCGCCTTTGAGTTGCGCACGGACGAAGACTGGGCCTCGCAGAACTTGCTGGCCGTTGAAGTCCAAGGCCCTGAAGCCGGTGCCGCACCACAAAAAGTCGAAGCGAAAATCTGCAAACGCAACGTGTTCCCGAGTGCCGAGCAGCGTACTGCTTCGGTCGGGCAATGAGGTCTGCTATGCGAAATCCGAAATTGAAGAATCTGTTGGCACCGACGCTGTTGAGCCTGGCGATGTTCGCCGGTGCCACCCAAGCCGCCGCGCCCCTGCGTCCGCCCCAGGGTTACTTCGCGCCGATTGAGAAAGTCAAAACCGGCGACAGCAGCGAAGGGTGTGATGCGATGCCGACGCCGTACACCGGCTCACTGCAATTTCGCAGCAAGTACGAAGGCTCGGACAAGGCCCGCGCGACCCTGAACGAGCAATCGGAAAAGGCCTTCCGTGACAGCACCGCCGACATCACCAAAATCGAACGCGGCACCAGCAAGCGTGTGATGCAGTTCATGCGTGACGGTCGCCCGGAACAACTGGAATGCACACTCAACTGGCTCACCGCCTGGGCCAAGGCCGATGCCTTGATGTCCAAGGACTTCAACCACACCGGCAAGTCCATGCGCAAATGGGCGCTGGGCAGCATGGCGTCGTCGTACATTCGCCTGAAGTTCTCCGACTCGCATCCGCTGGCCAACCATCAGCAAGAGTCGCAGTTGATCGAAGCCTGGTTCAGCAAAATGGCCGATCAGGTGGTCAGCGACTGGGACAACCTGCCGCTCGAACAAACCAACAACCACTCGTACTGGGCGGCCTGGTCGGTGATGGCAACGTCCGTCGCCACCAACCGTCGCGACCTGTTCGATTGGGCGGTCAAGGAATACAAGGTCGGCGCCAATCAGGTCGACGCCCAAGGCTTCCTGCCGAATGAACTCAAGCGTCAGCAACGCGCCCTCGCCTACCACAACTATGCCCTGCCGCCACTGGCGATGATCGCTAGTTTCGCTCAGGTCAACGGTGTGGACTTGCGCCAGGAAAACAACGGCGCACTGAAACGCCTGGGTGATCAAGTGCTGGCCGGGGTGAAAGACCCGGACATCTTCGAGAAGAAGAACGGCAAGGAACAGGACATGACCGATCTGAAGATCGACTCGAAATTTGCCTGGCTTGAACCGTTCTGCACGCTCTACACCTGCGCGCCGGATGCGCTGAAGAAGAAGCACGGGATGCAGCCGTTCAAGTCCTTCCGCCTCGGCGGCGACCTGACCAAGGTCTACGACCCGGCCAATGAAAAAGGCAACAAGGGTTCTTAGCGGCAAACACAAAAAGCCTGTAGGAGCCGAGCTTGCTCGCGATGACTGAGTGTCAGTCGACATCGATGTTGAATGTCAGACCGCTATCGCGAGCAAGCTCGGCTCCTACAGGGTGCAAGGCATGAATTGAGTGTAATGCCCCCGGATTTTCGTGGGGGGTTTGGGGGGGCCGTTGGCCCTTGACTGTTGATTAAACATGGAGAGATCAGGATGGTATTTTCATCCAATGTGTTCCTGTTTCTGTTCTTGCCGATCTTTCTCGGCTTGTACTACTTGAGCGGAATACGCTATCGCAACCTGCTGCTGCTGATCGCCAGTTACGTGTTCTATGCCTGGTGGCGCGTGGACTTCCTGGCGCTGTTCGCCGCCGTCACGCTGTGGAATTACTGGATCGGCCTGAAAGTCGGTGCCGCCGGCGTGCGCACCAAACCGGCCCAACGCTGGCTGCTGCTCGGCGTGGCCGTCGACCTGTGCATCCTTGGCTACTTCAAGTACGCCAACTTCGGCGTCGACAGCATCAACGCGATGATGACGTCGGTCGGTCTGTCGCCGTTCATCCTGACCCACGTGCTGCTGCCGATCGGGATCTCGTTCTACATTTTCGAGTCCATCAGCTACATCATCGACGTCTACCGTGGCGACACCCCGGCGACCCGCAATCTGATCGACTTCGCGGCGTTCGTGGCGATCTTCCCGCACCTGATTGCCGGCCCGGTATTGCGCTTTCGTGACCTCGCCGACCAATTCAACAACCGCACCCACACCCTGGACAAGTTCTCCGAGGGCTGCACGCGGTTCATGCAGGGTTTCATCAAGAAAGTCTTCATCGCCGACACCCTCGCGGTGGTGGCCGACCATTGCTTCGCCTTGCAAAACCCGACCACGGGCGATGCCTGGCTCGGGGCGCTGGCCTACACCGCGCAACTGTATTTCGACTTCTCGGGCTACAGCGACATGGCCATCGGCCTGGGCTTGATGATGGGTTTCCGCTTCATGGAAAACTTCAAGCAGCCGTACATCAGCCAGTCGATCACCGAGTTCTGGCGGCGCTGGCACATCAGCCTGTCCACCTGGCTGCGTGACTACCTGTACATCACGCTGGGCGGTAATCGCAAAGGCACGTTGATGACCTATCGCAACCTGTTCCTGACCATGCTGCTCGGTGGTCTGTGGCACGGCGCGAACATCACCTACATCGTCTGGGGTGCGTGGCACGGCATGTGGCTGGCGATTGAAAAAGCCCTGGGCCTGAACACTTCGCCGCGCAGCATCAACCCGATCCGCTGGGCACTGACCTTCCTGCTGGTGGTGATGGGCTGGGTGATCTTCCGTTCGGAAAACCTGCACGTCGCCGGCCGTATGTACGGCGCGATGTTCAGCTTCGGTGAATGGTCGCTGTCGGAACTCAACCAGGCCAGCCTCACCGGCCTGCAAGTGGCAACCCTGGTGGTGGCTTACGTGACGCTGGCGTTCTTCGGCATCCGTGATTTCTACACCAACCGTCCGCCGGAGAAGACCAAGCCTGCCGTCAACGTCGAGACCGATGGTCCTGCCGCTGCGACCCCTGGAATGATCAAAGCCGTACCGGGCGACAACCCGGCCAGCATCCATCAACCGGGTTACACCGTCGGCGTCGAAGCCACCGTGCAACCGGCCTACTGGACCGCTGACTGGTCGCGTTATGTGATGCGCGCCCTGGTGCTGCTGCTGTTCATCGCTTCGATTTTCAAACTCTCGGCGCAAAGCTTCTCGCCGTTCCTTTACTTCCAGTTCTGAGGGATCTGACCATGACCCGCTCATTACGCATCTTCTACATCGCCCTGTTCCTGTTGACCCTGTTGGTCTTGGGCCTGTGGTCCACGCGCAGCTTCTTCGGTTTCAGCACCAGTGCCGACACCACGGTGCTCAACGGCCGCTGGACCAAAGCCGTGGAGACGCACTACGACGACGAGTTTCCGATCAAGCGCCTGGGCACCAACCTCTGGGCCGCGCTGGATTTCAAACTGTTCAACGAAGGTCGTCCGGGCGTTGTGCTCGGTCGCGATCAGTGGCTCTACAGCGATGAAGAGTTCCACCCGGTCGTCAACGAAGAGCTGAACCTGCAAGGCAACTACAGGCTGGTCGAAGGCGTGCGCCAGACCCTCAAGGCCAAAGGCGTGCAACTGGTGATGGCGGTGGTGCCGGCCAAGGTGCGCTTGTACCCGGAACACGTGGGTGAGGTGAAACCGGCCAGCATCCACGCCAACCTCTACAAGGATTTCCACCAGCGCCTGGCCGCCGACCGGATTCCTGCGCCGGACCTGCTCGGCCCGCTGCAACAGGCAAAACAGAACGGTCAGCAAGTGTTCTTGCGCACCGACACCCACTGGACCCCGGAAGGCGCCGAGATCGCCGCCAACCGTCTGGCCAGGACCATTGCCGACAAATACCCGCTAAGCGGCGAGCCGCAAAACTTCGTCACCCAAGCGGCAGAGAACATCACGCACAAGGGTGACTTGCGCCTGTTCCTGCCACTGGACCCGCTGTTCGAAAACCTGATGCCGGCACCGGAGCCTTTGCAAAAGCGCAACACCGTGGCCGCTGAAGATCAACCGGCCGGTGACGACGCCCTGTTCGCCAACACCGAAGTGCCGGTGGCCCTGATCGGCACCAGCTACAGCGCCAACCCGAACTGGAACTTCGTCGGTGCGCTGAAACAAGCGCTGCACAGCGACGTGGTCAATTACGCCGAAGACGGTCACGGCCCGATTCTGCCGATGCTCAGCTACCTGAAAAGCGATGCTTTCAAGAACAGCCCGCCACAGGTGCTGATCTGGGAGTTTCCTGAACGCTATCTGCCTGTGAACAACGAAATCGGTGACGCCGACCCGCAGTGGGTCGCAGAGCTCAAAGAAGCCGGCGCTCGAACCGGGCTGGGTGGAAGCGTCGCGAGCGAAGGCAAGACAAGGCAAAAACAGGCAAGGACGCGGAGTTTACGGGCTGTAAATGAGCAGTCCGAGCCTGTTTTTAACGCCAGATTGCCGAGCGCAGCAGCTTCCACCCAGTCCGGCCAACAAAACGTAGCTGCAAACACTACATCCGAGACGCCCGACCGGGCGCAAAACTGAAAGAGAGAGGTACACCATGACTTTCACTACGACTACTCCTCGCCGTCTCGCCAAGACCTTTGCTCTCGTCGCTGGCATGAGCGTGCTGTCCATGTCCGCCTTCGCCGGCGACGCCGCACTTTACGGTCCGACTGCACCGAAAGGTTCGACCTTCGTGCGTGTCTACAACGCCAGCAACGCTGAAGTCAGCGCCACGGTTGGCAGCACCAGCCTGAGCGACGTTGCGCCGCTGGCCAGCACCGACTTCAGCTTCATGCCGGGCGGCGATTACAGCGCCAAGGTCGGCAGCCAGACCCTGCCGGTGAAACTGGCCGGTGATCACTATTACACCCTGGTCAACAACGCCGCCGGCGCGCCGCAGTTGATCGAAGAACCGCCGTTCAAGAACAAGCAGAAGTCCCTGGTGCGTCTGCAGAACCTGAGCGACAAGTCCCTGACCCTGAAGACCGCCGACGGCAAGACTGACGTGGTGCCAAGCGTGGCCGCCAAGGGCCGTGGCGAGCGTGAGATCAACCCGGTGAAAGTCAGCCTGGCGCTGTTTGAAGGCGACAAGAAAGTTGGCGACGTCAAACCGGTTGCCCTGGAACGCGGTGAAGCCGCCGTGCTGTACGTCACCGGCACCGGCAGCAGCCTGTCGCCAGTCTGGGTAAAACGCCCCGTCTCGACGCGCTAACACATTCATCAGGACGGAGATCCCCCTGTAGCAGCTGGCGAAGCCTGCGTCCGACTGCGCAGCCGTCGCAATCCAGACAACTCGGTTTTTCTGAATGACCGCGTTGAACGGATTGCGACGGCTGCGCCGCCGAACGCAGCCTCGCAGGCTCGGCAGCTGCTACATCGGTGAAACGGCCTGGTTACGGAATAAAAACAAGAGTGAAACGACAGAACGTTCGTAGCTCTAACCAATCGATTTTAAAGGAGTAACAACATGATTCCGGTGATCTTGTCAGGTGGTAGCGGCTCACGTCTTTGGCCGCTTTCGCGTAAACAGTTTCCCAAGCAATTCCTCGCCCTGACCGGCGAACACACGCTGTTCCAGCAAACCCTGGAACGCCTGGTGTTCGAAGGCATGGACACGCCGATTGTGGTCTGCAACAAAGACCACCGCTTCATCGTCAACGAACAGTTGGCCAACCGCAAACTGGAAACCCAGCGCATCCTGATGGAGCCCTTCGGTCGCAACACAGCGCCGGCCGTGGCCCTGACCGCGATGATGCTGGTCAATGAAGGTCGCGACGAGTTGATGCTGGTGCTGCCGGCCGACCACGTACTGGAAGACCAGAAAGCCTTGCAACGCGCCCTGGCCCTGGCCACCGTCGCGGCTGAAAACGGTGAAATGGTGCTCTTCGGCGTGCCGGCCACCAAGCCGGAAACCGGCTACGGCTACATCAAATCCACCAACGATTCGCTGTTGCCGGAAGGCGTGAGCCGCGTCTCGCACTTCGTCGAAAAACCCGATGTGAAACGCGCCACCGAGTTCGTCGAGTCCGGCGGTTACTTCTGGAACAGCGGCATGTTCCTGTTCCGTGCCAGCCGCTTCCTCGAAGAACTGAAGAAGCACGATCCGGACATCTACGACACCTGCCTGCTGACCCTCGAACGCAGCCAGCAGGACGCCGACTCCATCACCTTCGACGAAGCCACTTTCGCCTGCTGCCCGGACAATTCCATCGACTACTCGGTGATGGAAAAAACCCAGCGCGCCTGCGTGGTGCCGTTGACCGCTGGCTGGAGCGATGTCGGTTGCTGGTCGTCGCTGTGGGAAGTGAATGAAAAGGACGCCAACGGCAACGTCACCAAAGGCGACGTGGTCATTCAGGACAGCAAAAACTGCATGATCCACGGCAATGGCAAACTGGTGTCGGTGATCGGCCTGGAAAACATCGTGGTGGTCGAAACCAAGGACGCCATGATGATTGCGCACAAGGACTCGGTCCAAGGCGTGAAACAGATGGTCAACACCCTCAACGAGCAGGGCCGCAGCGAAACCCAGAACCACTGCGAAGTCTATCGTCCGTGGGGTTCCTACGACTCGGTGGACATGGGCGGTCGCTTCCAGGTCAAGCACATTTCGGTCAAGCCGGGCGCCTGCCTGTCGCTGCAAATGCACCACCACCGTGCGGAACACTGGATCGTGGTCAGCGGCACCGCTGAAGTGACCTGCGACGAAAACGTGTTCCTGCTGTGCGAGAACCAGTCGACTTACATCCCGATTGCCTCGGTCCACCGTTTGCGCAACCCGGGCAAGATTCCACTCGAGATCATCGAAGTGCAATCGGGCAGCTATTTGGGTGAAGACGATATCGAGCGCTTTGAGGATATCTACGGTCGATCGACACCGGTCGAGCGCGGCGTGTCGGTGAAAACCATCGCGCAGTAAGCGTTCAGCAAAATAAAAGCCCCCGTCCAGCCCGCTGCGTTCCCTATCCGCAGCGGGTTGGGCGGGGGCTTTTTCTATTTGACCAACTTGGCACCGAATTTAAGTGCGATTTTGGCTGAACGTGGATTGATCGCCTCGGTTATTACTTTGGTGACGTTCATCCGTTTCGACACTATCGCCAGAGACTGCACCGTCAAGTAAGTACCTATCCCTTGCATACGGGGTAATCGTCCCGTTACGCCAGAGCTCCCGAACTTTCCTCCCGATGGTTCCCCTGCACCTTGTGTATCAGGGTGGACGACCGTTTGAACGACCGTCACCTCGGTCTTTCCTTTTTCCGTAAAAGTATTCAGTTCGGTCAGACCGTATATAACTCGCTGCTCAGGCAATTTATTCTTATCCGCTCTTCTCAAAACAACGAAAAATCGTCGTTCAACGACAATGTCAGGATGCCGATTTGGTGAGTCTAAGGTGTTCGCGTCATCCACAAAGGTGTCATTAGCGCTCCGCAACATGTAACCCGAAACGCTTTCTCCAAGGCTGTCATTAGATTCCACTTCCCCCGCTCTCCTTGGCGGTGCAACGTTCGAACGGGCGCTATAAATTTCCCTGTAGCCCTTAAGGCTTTTCTTTACCTCGTCACGACCCACCAGGTATTTGCTATCCGATTCCACCTCCACAACCTTAAACTCACCTGACTCTTTGTACTTCCCGGACGCGCTATCAAGTACGTTAACCTTCTTCAATTTCGCCAATTTCAGCGCGAGCTTCTCCTTTAACCCCACATTCACTTCATAGTTTCCGGTACGGCTAAGTCCATTCGTATCCCAATAGGTCATTGGGTTATTAATGACCATCGCATAAAAATTCAGACCATCCACAACTCCTGCCGGGTCAGGGCTAATCCAACGTTGCAACCACGGTATGTAGTACCGAAAACCATAGTAATAAAGCCGCGTCGCATCCCGCTCCTTGCCCGAATACCGAACGATCTTGTAGTCGACGTCAATCGCTTCCCCGCCGGCAAACCACGCTGTCTCGCCGAAGGGATAAAAAACTTCGCGGCTGATAATTCGCGCGTCATTGCCCAGTTCTACGGTGCAGGACTTCAGGTGATCAACCAGGGTGTACCGATACTGATCATTGACGCCGGAGGGTGGAGCACTTTCCCAGTGCAATACCCGAACGGAGTTTAGGCCCGCCAGTGCGGTGATGACTTGCAGCACCTCTCCGGTACCACTGTCGGTGCGCAGCTCCAGCCCCGGCAAGTAACGCACCTGCGCCAACAGTGTGCGGGCATGGGTCTGCAACGAACGAATCTTGCGCACACGCTGGCCACCGCCATCATAGAAATAGAGCTCAGAGTCATTGCGCCCGGAGTCGCGCTCGACCGGGCTGACCGTTTGCAATTGATTGCGCAAATCCCAGGTCAAAAAACGCCCCTGATCCAGCTCCAGCAAATTGCCGTTAGCGTCGAATGCTGCAGCGATTTCCTCTTCCGTCGGCGGCACGCCATTGCGCCAGGGCAGGCAACGATTGCTGTAGAGGGCAGCCGTCAGTTCACGTCCTGGACTTTGCACGCCGACATGCACCAGCTTCAGCAAATTGCCACTTTCGTCATAACGGTAAGTTTGCTGGTAGTTGCTGAGTGCCGCAGGATCGTTGCGCCCCACGGACTCCGGACCTTGCATGGGAGCGCCTGCCTCCCAGCCAAATGCCTCGATCAATTGATACAGGCTGTCGTAGACAAACCGGCTGATCGGCTCGATGCGTTGATTGTTGAAGTAACGAATCGGCAGTGCCTTGTCTTCGATGCTCAGCACGTTGCCCATTTGGTCATAGACGTAAATCAGGTGTTGCAACAGACCGGTGCGATCGCTATGGGCCCGGCGCTCGATCAGTCGCCCGTCTTGCGGCGCATACGTGAGATTCGTCTGTACGCCGTTACCCGCCACTTCGCGAGTGATCTGCCCGTCAGCGTTGTACTCGATGTCACTCACCAGGGTTTGCCAACCGGGCAAGGCTGCGAGCTTCAAGGCACTTTGGCGCAGCCTGCCATCGAGGGTAAAGCTAAAAGCCTGAGCGCTCTGCCGGGCATCGACCGACGCCAGCACATTCCCTAACGGACTGAACCGCCACGTCGAGACCGCGCCATCGCCCGGCTCCAACAACTCATTGCGATCAGCAATCGGCTCTGGCCAATCAGGCGCAGTTGCATCCTCGGTAAAGTGTTGAACGTGGCATGTGCATTGGCCGGTGATCGCAAACCCCTCAAACAATACAGTGCCGCCGGGCCCATCCTGCCGAATGAGCTGGCCAAACTGGCTGTAGTCCTGGCTACCCTGACCGGGGCGACCATATTCCATGCGTTCAGCACAACGTCGTGGTTCTGTAGCGACGTGCTCAAATACCGCCACAGGACGTAGCAGGTCGTCGTATCCAATCTCCCACCGCGTACCACGACTGTCCCAGCCTTGCAGGACTTCATTGGCGAGACCGGGGAGATTGATCTGCGAGCCGGCATCCACGCTGTGCGTCGCTACGGCGACACCCGACAGTGAATAAACGACCACAAGATTGGCGGGCGCCAGAGGGTTTTGTTCCTGCAACAACCAGAGCCGTGGGTCCCATTGTTTGACAGCACGCCCCGCCGCATTGTGGAGGGTACGATGAATGCGGGTCTGCGTCGGTTCATCTGCAACCGCGCACCAATAATCAATGGAAAGGATCGGCAGCTTTCGCGGGTCGACGACCGACACGGTGGGAGTTTTATAGTGCATGCCGGCGTGCCCCTGTGAGCCAGTGGTGAGCTAATCGCTTGTGGCGCGAGCCGGCTACTGTCAGAAATTACAGTTCCGACCAATGGCAACAGCGCTTGATCCACGAATGTCCATTCGCGCAGCCCTTCGGTAGGATGGAGGCCATGAGTTCAAGGAGCGTACACACATGTTCATCGGCGTCCTGCTGGTCATCACCTGGCTGATCCTGCTGCTGCGCTACCCGTCCAAGGCGTTTCCAGTGTCCGTGGCAGCCGCCGTCGGTTTGGGCCTGGTGGCCATGTGGGTGATCTGGCTGGACAACCGCGAGATCAAGCAACTGGCGCGACTGGAATTGCGCATCGCCTACGCGCCAGAGCAGTGCCCGGCGGATCGTCCGTTGCAGCTGAAAATGAACAACGGCAACGACGTGCCGCTGACCGAATTGCGCTGGCGCATCGCGGCGTATGCACCGGGTGACACGGTCAATCTGGCTGACAATCAATACGAAGCCCCCCGTTATCGCGGCCCCGGCGAACTGCAAGCCGGCGCCAACTGGGAAGACTGTTTGCCACTGCCGCCGCTGCGTCCTGGCTACCGCCCGCAAACCCTGGAGTTTCGCGCCGAGCGATTGCAGGGTAGTTTCTCCGATTAATCCCCTTCTTCTTTTTGCACAAGGACCGCGCCATGCCCGTTGCGTTGATTACCGGTTGCTCCAGCGGCATTGGCCGCGCCCTCGCCGACGTGTTCAAAAACGCCGGCTACAAAGTCTGGGCCAGCGCCCGCAAGGCTGAAGACGTCGCGGCCCTGGCCGCCGCCGGTTTTACCGCCGTGCAGCTGGACGTCAACGACGGCGCGGCACTCGAACAGCTGAGCGAGCGCATCAACCAGCAACATGGCGGCCTCGATGTACTGATCAACAACGCCGGTTTCGGCGCGATGGGGCCGCTGCTCGACGGCGGTGTGCCGGCGATGCAGCGCCAGTTCGAAACCAATGTGTTTGCCATCGTCGGTGTCACCCGAGCACTGTTCCCGGTGTTGCGTCGCGCCAAGGGCCTGGTGGTGAACATCGGCAGCGTTTCAGGAATCCTGGTCACGCCGTTCGCGGGCGCCTACTGTGCTTCGAAAGCCGCCGTTCATGCGTTGAGCGATGCGCTGCGCATGGAATTGGCGCCGTTCGGTGTGCGCGTGATGGAGGTCCAGCCGGGCGCCATCGAATCCAGCTTCGCCAAAAATGCCGGCCACGAGGCGGAACAGTTAATCACCGAACAATCGCCGTGGTTTCCATTGCGCGAAGGCATTCGCGCACGGGCCAAGGCATCGCAGGACAATCCAACACCGGCCAGGGCGTTTGCCGAAGGGGTGCTCAAGGCTGTTCAGCAGAGCAAACCACCACGCTTGATTCGCCTGGGCAATGGCAGCCGGGCGTTGCCGTTGCTGGCGGGGTTGCTGCCCAAGGGCTTGCTGGAAGCGGGATTGATGAAGCGGTTTGGGTTGCGCGGGCAACTCTGAGACCGAGTCGACACCATCGCGGGCAAGCCCGCTCCCACAGGGATCTTGGGTGTGAATGCTATTTATGCCACCCAACAGAACCTTGTAGGAGTGAGCCTGCTCGCGATGGCGTCAGAACTAACACAGAAAAATTCAGGAAACACGATGACCGATTACACCCACTACTTCGACGAAGTCATCCAGGCTCACGTTGCCATCGAACAATGGCTGGCCGAAGAACAAGACCCGACTGCGCTGGAGCACTTGCTGACCCGATTTTCACCACAGTTCTCCATGGTCTCGCCGTTGGGCCGGGTGCTGGATTTCGAGGCGTTGAGGGAGTTGTTTCAACTGGCGGGCGGCAAGAAACTCGGGTTCAGGATTCAGCTTAGTGAATTGCGCGGTGTCGCCCTGCATGACGGTGGCGCGACCGTGAGTTATCGCGAGCAGCAGACCGATGCCACCGGGCTGCACTCTGATCGGCGCTCGACGGTGGTGTTTGAGAAACAGGCCGATGGTCGGCTGGTCTGGCGGCATTTGCATGAGACTTTTATCCAAGGCTGAACACATTGCCCGCTCGTCTGAAATCCGCGACTACCTGTTACTTCTGACAGTAGACGCATTGTAGCTCCTCGCACAGGCTGCCGCTTACCGGGAAATGACTGCCTGCACCTCGCAAGCCTTTTCGAGTAACACGCATCTGCCGGTGAACATCACGTTAACCATGCAGAGGTTGTTATGAATCCAAAAAACTCGACACGCCGCGCAGGCGACCTCGACACGACTTTCGGTACTGACGGTGAAGTCTCGCTGAGTATTCTACCGACCTATATTGGTACTGACCGCCTTCTCCAAGGCGTTCTGATCCTCCCGGACAACAAGATCCTGGTAGGCCTGGGAGTGTCAATAAACCCATTGATTGGGTTTGGGGCTCCACCTTCGTACGGACTGGCGCGGCTGTCTCCTGATGGGATACTTGATAAAGATTTTGGTGTTGATGGAGTCATTACCGACAATTTCAGGCCTAAGGAATCCAGCAAGGGTGGCCGGCTGCTGCGCCTTGAGGACGGACGCCTGTTTATGCTCGGTAGCGTCGGTATAAACGAGGGGGGAACGTCAATTCCCCACTTGGCCATGGCCTGTTACACCGAGGACTATAAGCTGGACACGACTTTCGGAGGAGAAGGCACAGGCCATCTCGTTATCGAAAATAGCTCAACCGAAATTTACATGTCCCGCTACGCCAATGTCACCCAGCAAGCAGATGGCAAGCTACTCATCTGCACCGAGTATCATGAATGGGGCAACGCTTACAAAACCACTGGCATACTTTATCGGCTGCATACCAATGGCACACTCGATACAACCTTCAACGGTAACGGCCGCCTGGAGATCAAAGGGCAAGACCCGGACGCAGCCACCGGCCTGAAAGCCTGCCTCGCGCAAGCCGGCGGAAAAATTGTGGTGGTGGGTCATATTTGTTTTCAACCCGGATTAGGAACAGCAGTCATTGCACGCTTCCATAACGACGGCACGCTCGACAAGACTTTTGGCCGTCGAAACTCACCGGGTTACCACACCGTACCCGTAGGCGGTCTCTGGACCCAGTTCAACAACCTGTTGTCCACACCCCGCGGATTTGTCGCCACAGGTAAGGCTGGTGAGGATGAACCCGGTACGGTCAGCCAGGGAATGATGGTCGGCATAACAAAAGAGGGGCTGGAAGACCTCGACTTCAATGATGGCAAACCACTAATTACGAAATATACGTCAGAAACAGAGACCTCCTGGTCCGACGGTTACATGCAACCTGATGGAAAACTGGTGCTCTCGTCAGCGGGACGCCCATTCCTTTCACGCTGGCTGAGCAACGGCAGCCCCGATACCGAGTTCGGAACGGACGGCGCCGTATTGATTAGGGACACGGGTGTCAGATCAGCCTTTGTGGTGAGCCGCCCCGATAGCAAGATTCTTTGGGCAGCAAATGTCGGCGGGATAGGGGGGTCGATAGGCTCGCTGCGCCGTTACCTAGGCTGAATCATTGATGTACCGGTTGCTATAACGGCAGCGGGGATGGCGTGACCACCACCGTGCACGTAATCCCCGCCGCCAACCACACCCCGTCCGGCACTTCATCAATGTGAATCCGCACCGGCACCCGCTGTGCCAGGCGCACCCAGTTGAACGTCGGGTTCACATCGGCAATCAGCTCGCGACTCTCCGGGTTGTCGCGGTCATAGATACCGCGAGAAATACTCTCCACGTGCCCCTTGAGCACTTCACCGCTCATCAACTGCATGTCGGCCTTATCGCCCACGCGAACGTGCGGCAACTTGGTTTCTTCGAAAAAGCCGTACACCCAGAACGAGTTCATATCGACCACGGCCATTTTCGCTTCGCCGATGCGCGCGTAGTCGCCGCGATGCACGTTGAGGTTGGTCACGTAGCCGTCCACCGCCGCCCGCACTTCGGTGCGCTTGAGGTTGAGTTCGGCGGCTTCGAGTTGTGCCTGCGCGTGTTGATAATCGGCCAGTGCCGAGTCGGCGATATTGCTGGCGTCGTCGCGGTTTTCCTTGGAGATCACCAGGTTGTCCATGTCGGCGCGGCGATGGGCATTGACCTTGCGCATCTCCCAGGTCGACTTGCGTGAAGCAACCAGCGACTGCGCCTGCTTGACCGCGATGCGATAGTGCTCGGGGTCGATCTGCATCAGCAAATCGCCCTTCTTCACTAACTGGTTGTCGCGCACCGGCACGTCCACCACTTCACCGGTGACGTCGGCGGCGACGTTGATGATGTCGGCGCGCACCCGGCCATCGCGGGTCCAGGGGGTGTTCATGTAGTGCTCCCACAAGGTCCGGCCGATCCATAGCGCGAGGGCCAGCACCAGCAGGGTGGCGAGCAGGCTGAAAAGCTTTTTCATCAGGGCCTTCTTCAGTGATAGAGAGTCAACGGTAGACAGTCAGCGCCAGGGCGCCAAACAGACAGGTAAACAGGCTCAGGCGCAGCAGCGCCGGGTGCCAGAAGAAGCGGTACAGATCGAACCCGGACAAGAATCGGTCCAGCGCCCAGGCCATTGCCGCCGCGATGAAAAACATCAGGGTCATGGTCGGCATGTACACGCCGTGGAAGGCGATCTCACGAGGCATGTTCAAGTCCTTTGGGCTCGGTTTTCGTGAAGCCCGCGAGCGGTGACTGCGGGTCCAGCAACGACGTACGAATGAAGTGCAGGTAACTCTTCACCCGGCGTAGGGCCGAGGTGTCGAAGTGCGGCGCGAAAGGCTCATCCGTGGCTTGCACGCGACTGATCGCATGGTCGACCGCGATCAGGCTGCGCTCCAGGTTGCTCTGGCTCGGTTGCAAGAACAGCCGCATCAGCGAACGCCCCATCACCCGGATGGCCTGGCGCCACGGCTGCGTTTCGGCATAGGCCGGGTGCACCGGCAGAATCGCCTGTTCCTTGCGCAATTCGATGATCGCGTGCCCCACCTCCAGCACCACGAACATCCAGCGCAACAAGTCGCTTTGGACTTGCGGCTGACCCGCCGCGAGGCCGTAAGCCTGGTGCAGCAAGTCCCGCGTGCGGCTTTCAAAACTCGACGCCAGCCCCTTGAGTTTGCCGCTGATGGCGTACACCACTTGCCCGCGCAAATCCTGCTCCAGCCGACGCCACAACCAGCGGCTGTTAGGCGGCAAAATGATTGCCCCGGCCGCCGCGCATACCAGCATGCCGAGCACCATGGCGATGTAATCGTTGATGAAGGTGTACGGGTTGTAGACCGTGAGGTTGTCCGGCACTGAACCGGTGCTGAAGAAGATCAACAAACCGAGGCCGACACCGGCGTATTGCGGTCGCGACGTGAGGAACGAACCGAGCACGATCACCGGCGCGAGCATCACGCACAGCAACGGGAAACCGTCGATCCACGGGAAGATGAAAAACATCTCGACGAAGCCGATCAACGCCCCGAGCAGCGTCCCGCACGCCATCTGAAACGCCATGCGCTTAGGGTTGGGTGTCGCCGCAGAAAGCCCCACGGTGGCGGCGGCTATCAGGGTCATGGTCGCGCCACTCGGCCAGGCCGTGGCCACCCAGTAACTGCCGAGCACCACCAGAATGAACGCCGCGCGAATCCCCGAAGCGGCGGACGCCATCCAGTTGGTTTGCGGGGTGAACGGCTCATCCCATTGCTCCCGCTCATGGCTATGTTCAGCCAGCGAGGCGTGGGTCTGTGCATAACTGTGCAGGTCATCGACGAAGCGGTAGAGCAACTCGTACGCGGTGTGGAAATCCAGCAACTCGGCGTCGCTCGGCCGGGTCTCCTGAAAGTGCGCACGCAAGTTGCGCACCCGGGCCGGCAAACCCTCTTTGTAAGCGCTCAACTCGGCGACCAGGCGGGCCGCGTCTGCATGGGTCAAGGCCCGGCCACTGAAGCCGTCGAGCACTTCCGCCAAGTCCTGCAACCCCGGTTTGATCGCCGCGACCACGGGGTCGGCACCACTGCTGCGCAAGCGTTCGAGCAACTGATGCAAGGCATTGAACCGGGTGGTGATGCCCATGAACTCGCTGTTCAAGCGATTGAGCCGACCGTTGCGTCGACGCATGTGCGGGTCTTCAAACACGGTGACGCTGCGCAGCCCTTCCAGCCCGACCGCCTCGGCGATGAAGCGCACGTTGCTGGCCTCAAAAGCCTCCCGTTGACTGCGACCGCGCAAGCCATCGGTGACGAACAAGGCGAACACGCCGAAGCGCTGATACAAAGCGTTGCGCATCGCGGCGCTGGCGGTTTGCGGCAGGATGGCGGCGCTGACCAGTGTCGAGCAGAGAATGCCGAGGGAGATCTCCAACACTCGCCAGACTGCCGCCATGAAGGCGCCGTCCGGGTGTGCCAAGGCAGGCAAACCGACCATTGCGGCGGTGTACCCGGCGAGGACAAAACCGTAGGCGCGAAAGTTGCGATACCGCGCCGCGCCGGCCGAGCAAATACCCACCCAAATCGCCAGCGAGCCGAGGAACAGCTCAGTGTTCTGCGCGAACAAGGCAATCAGCGCGACCATCACCGCCGACCCGGTCAACGTGCCGAGAAAGCGGTAAAAACTCTTGGCAAACACCTGCCCGCTCTGCGGCTGCATCACGATAAACACCGTGATCATCGCCGTGCGCGGTTGCGGAAATTCCAGACGCATCGCCAGCCACAGCGTCAGGAATGCGGCGAACAGCACCTTGAAAATGTAGACCCAGGTCACGCCATCACTGCGCGCCCAGTCAAAGAAACCCCGGCGCCATTCAAGGGAATACAGCCAGCGCAAAGGTGCGGGCAAGGGCGTCATGAAATCCTGCTCAGTGAGATTCGATTAAGACGCAGAACCTGTGGGAGCGAGCTTGCTCGCGATGGCGGAGTGTCAGGCGACACATGCATTGACTGACACGGCCTCATCGCGAGCAAGCTCGCTCCCACAGGGTCCGTGTTCAATTTGTGAGGCTCTGAAGCAGGGCCGGGGTTTTCGGGGCCTGGGTTTGTTCGGTGGTTGGCACATCATTGCCCGCCCCCAATCCTCCACCGAGCGCCGTCACCAGTTCTGCATGAGCACTCAACCGCGCCGCCTGAACCTGTTGCTGAACCTGCTGCTGCTTGAACAACAGCGTCTGGGCATTGAGCACGTTGAGGTAATCGGTGAGCCCGCGCTGGTAGGCGATCATCGCGATGTCATAGGTCTTCTGCGCGGTGGCCACCGACTCGGCAGCGAAGGCCTGCTGCTTGTCCATGGACTCACGGCGGATCAACTGGTCAGAGATGTTTTTCAGTGCATTGACCAGTGTCTGGTTGTACTTGGCCACGGCGATGTCATACCCGGCCGAGGCTTCACCCAGCTCCGAACGCAAACGCCCGCCATCGAAAATCGGCAACGAAATCGCCGGGCCGACGCTGTAGTTGAGTTTCTTGCCGGTCAAAAACTCCAGCGCCCCGCCGCCCGTGGCCATGTAGCCGAGGCTGCCAACCAGATCGACGTTGGGATAAAAACCGGCGTGCGCGACATCAATGCCCCGCGCTTGCGCCGCCACTTGCCAGCGACTGGCGACCACATCCGGGCGTTGACCGAGCAATTGCGCGGGTAACGCCGACGGCAATTTCAGCGCCGTGCCCAACGACAATGTCGGCCGCTGCAATTGCGCACCCTCCCCCGGACCGAAGCCAGCCAATGCCGCGAGCTGGTTGCGGCTGAGGGCGATTTCTTCGTCCAGCGCATCAATCTGCCGATGGGTTTCCGGCAGCGGCGTTTGCGCCTGGCTGACTTCGAAATGCGTGCCGATGCCACCGTTCAGGCGCTTTTGCGCCAGGTCGAGAATCTGTTGTTGCTGTTTCAGGGTCGCTTCGACGATGTCGCGCTGCGCGTAATGCAACGACAGCTCGATGTAGGCACGCACGATGTTGTTCTGCAATTCGAGCTGCGCCAGGCGCGCTTCGGCGGCGCTCATGTGCGCCATGTCCACGGCGCGTTCCGTGGCATTGCTTTCGCGACCCCAGAGGTCCAGCGCATAGCTGAAACCCAGGGCGGCGTTGTTATCCCAAGTGGTGGTGTTGGCCAGCTCACCCGGCCCGTAGAACTGATCGGTCGGCCAGTTGTGGCGCTTGAGGGTGGATTCGCCATTGATCTGCAACGACTCGGCGGATTCGGCGATGCCGGCCATGGATTTGGCCTGGCGCACCCGTGCGGCGGCCATGGCCATGGTCGGGCTGCCTTGCACGGCGCGGTCGATCCAGCGGTTCAGTTGCGGGTCGCCATAAGCCTGCCACCATTGTGCGGTGGGCCAGTGCGCGTCTTGTGCGGCGCTCTGGATGGCTGCGTCGGTGGCCAATGAATCGGCCTCCAGTGCCTTGCCCTGCGGGGCGATCCCTGCGGTACCGATGCAGCCACTGATTGCCAGGGTTAAAGCCAAAACACTGAGCGGCTGAAGCGCTCTGCTGATGCGACGCGGCACTGCTGCGATTTCCTGAAATAGGGGAGGTACGAGTTCCTGTAGGAGCCGGGCTTGCCCGCGATGGCATCACCGCGGTGGGTCTGGATGACCGCGGTGATGCCATCGCGGGCAAGCCCGGCTCCTACAGTGGCGCAATTCTAGGGGTGGGTCTGGTTGGCGATAAGCTGGGATTCTTGTGAATCTTTGTTACCGTTAACGCGATAATCCCTTTGTCGGGGTCTCAGCCCCTGAAACTTCGTGTCACAATTTGCCATCGAACCCGAGAGCACCCCATGGACACTTTGCAAAACATGCGCGCCTTCAGTTACGTGGCCGAGGCCGGCAGCTTCACCGCCGCCGCCGTGCAACTGGACACCACCACGGCCAACGTCTCGCGCGCGGTCTCCAACCTGGAAGCCCACCTGCAAACCCGCCTGCTCAACCGCACCACCCGCCGCATCGCCCTGACCGAAGCCGGCAAGCGCTACTTGTTGCGCTGCGAGCAGATCCTGGCCTACGTCGAAGAAGCCGAAGCCGAGGCCAGCGACGCCCATGCGCGGCCGGCCGGGCAGCTCAAGGTGCACACCATGACCGGCATCGGTCAGCACTTCGTGATCGACGCCATCGCCCGCTATCGCAAGACCCACCCGGACGTCACCTTCGACCTGACCATGGCCAACCGCGTGCCGGACCTGCTCGACGAGGGCTACGACGTGTCCATCGTGCTGGCCAGCGAACTGCCGGACTCGGGTTTTGTGTCCCAGCGCCTGGGTATCACCTACAGCATCGTCTGCGCCTCGCCGGCCTATGTGAAAGCCAACGGCTGCGCGCAAAAGCCCAGCGACTTGCTCAACCACATGTGCCTGCGCCTGGTAAGCCCGGTGATCCCGCTGGAGAAATGGGCCTTCGACGGCCCGGATGGCCAGGAAATGGTGACCATCAACAGCTCACCGTTTTTGGTGAACTCGGCGGATGCGATGAAGACCGCAATCACCAGCGGCATGGGCGTTGGCGTGTTGCCGGTGTACGCGGCGATTGAAGGGCTGCGCAACGGCTCGCTGGTGCGGGTGATGCCCAAGTACCGGTCGCAGGAGCTGAACCTGTACGCAATCTACCCGTCGCGCCAGTATCTGGATGCGAAGATCAAGACGTGGGTCGAGTACTTGCGCGGGTCGTTGCCGGAGATTCTGGCGGCGCATCAGGCGGAACTGGCGGCATATGAATTGAGCGGGAGCCTGGCTGGCGCCCGGGTGGCGAACTGATTTCACGGTCCTACAGACGCGGAGAATTTGGGGAAGGTTTCCGACGGGTTCTGTCGGTTGTTGGGTCAGACGGGAAATGGGTAGGCTTTGGGCGTCGCTGGCTTTTCAGCGATCGGGCCTGGAAAACCCGAAGATAGGGTCACAGCACATGACATAATGCGGCGCTTTTTCAGCTCCGCGATTTAAGTTATGGCGGCTGTGCGTGGGAGACCTTCGGGTCTGCCGGGTTTGATCCTTCTCGGTTTTTCCAGTCCGCGTACAGCTGCCACCCAATCGTCTGGAAAACGGAAAGTGGCGGCTCCTCGACTTCAAGGATCTTTGCCAATGATTAAAGAATCACCGAATCCTCCGGAAACCGACGACGTTTCCCCCTACGAATCCATCGACTCCAAAAAACTCAACGAAGCCGCCGAACGCGCGTTGAATCACTACCTCAATCCCGCCGCCCTCAAATCACCCGCGACTCGCAAGCCCAGCACAATGTTCGTGCTTGCGCCCAATATCAAAGACGAGGACTTGCTGGCCCACACTTGTGAATCGTTGGCCCAGGCCAGTGTGATGGCCGGCGATTTTGCCGCCTATCTGGAAGGCCCGCATCGGAACACGGCGATGGCGATTCAGCAGATCGTCATGCTGGCGGAACTGGCAGCGAACCGGATGATGGATAACCTCGAAATCCCCAAACCCACGCCACACCGCTAATCCCCGGCAGAAACCAATCCTCCTGTAGGAGTGAGCCTGCTCGCGATGACGGTGTGTCAGTCGACTTCAATGTTGAATGTGAGTCCGCCATCGCGAGCAGGCTCGCTCCTACAATTGGACCGGGGCCGTCTGGAAGAGATTGGTCGGCTGTCAGGCCGCCATCGCTGGCAAGCCAAGCTCCTACAGGGAATGAGTACACCGGCCGCTTCTCACCACTCATCAGGCCGAGCGT
This sequence comes from Pseudomonas sp. B21-040, assembly GCF_024748695.1. Taxonomy (NCBI): domain Bacteria; kingdom Pseudomonadati; phylum Pseudomonadota; class Gammaproteobacteria; order Pseudomonadales; family Pseudomonadaceae; genus Pseudomonas; species Pseudomonas sp. B21-040. Next base: position 1,039,664 of record NZ_CP087176.1, on the reverse strand, counting down.
TAGCTCGCCTTCAGCTCTTGATCTTGATCCACCCGCCCCTTCGGGAGGCTGAGTGGAGGTGTGCATCCGGGGAGTGGCGCGCAGCGCCGTTCGACGCAGTCGAACACGCTGCATGTAGGTCGAAGCGAAGCCGACCGGAGGGCAGTGTCCCCGGATGGATACCGGAGCGAAGGAACGCCGAGCCCCAGCGAGGGGCCGGACGCTCGGGGCGAGCCTTTTTTTGCTTACTTTTTTTTGGCGTTTGAAAAAAAAGTGAGTCGCCGTAAGGGCGAAACCCTAAGCGGCCGTTACCGCAGCAACGGATATGTACACAACCCACAAGAACATGGTCGGCCCAAAGGCCGCCAAGTTCAAAAGCTCACAACTACGAAAAAGAATGTTAGCGTGCTTGGCATTCTCCAAGCCAAATCAAGCCAAGCCCGACGAGCCCACCTCCCATGAAAAAGACCGTCCTCGCCTTCAGCCGCATCACCCCCGAAATGGTCGAACACCTCAAGCAAGACTTCGAAGTCATCGTGCCAAACCCGAAAAACGGCGACATCAACGCCCAATTCAACGAAGCCCTGCCCCACGCCCACGGCCTGATCGGCGTCGGCCGCAAACTCGGTCGCGCACAACTCGAAACCGCCGCCAAACTCCAAGTCGTCTCCAGCGTCTCAGTCGGCTACGACAACTACGACCTCGCCTACTTCAACGAACGCGGGATCATGCTCACCAACACCCCCGACGTCCTCACCGAAAGCACCGCCGACCTCGCCTTCACCCTGCTCATGAGCAGCGCCCGCCGCGTCGCCGAACTGGACGCCTGGACCAAGGCCGGCCAATGGCAAGCCACCGTCGGCGCACCACTGTTCGGCACCGACGTGCACGGCAAAACCCTAGGCATCGTCGGCATGGGCAACATCGGCGCGGCCATTGCCCGTCGCGGTCGCCTGGGGTTCAACATGCCGATTCTCTACAGCGGCAACAGCCGCAAGACAGACCTGGAACAACAACTCGGCGCCCAGTTCCGCACGCTGGATCAACTGCTGGCCGAAGCCGATTTCGTTTGCCTGGTGGTGCCACTCAGCGAAAAGACCAAACACCTGATCAGCCACCGCGAACTGGCACTGATGAAACCCGGCGCCATCCTGGTGAACATCTCACGCGGCCCGGTCGTGGACGAACCAGCCCTGATCGAAGCGCTGCAAAACAACCGCATTCGCGGCGCCGGTCTGGACGTCTACGAAAAAGAACCGCTGGCCGAGTCGCCGTTGTTCCAACTGAAAAACGCCGTGACATTGCCGCACATCGGCTCGGCCACCCACGAAACCCGTGAAGCCATGGCCAACCGCGCCCTGGCCAACCTGCGCAGCGCGCTGTTGGGCGAGCGGCCGCAAGACCTGGTCAACCCGCAAGTCTGGAAAGGCTGACGAAAAACGGGCAGACGTGTCCAAACGTCTGCCCGTACGATCAAGCCAGTTTTCCACTTCCCCCCAGCATCGGTGCCTTGGGTTTACGAAATACCAGCACGTTGCCCAGCATCACCAGCACCAACCCCACCAGCGCCGGCGCGGTCCATTGGTAGCCTTCGGCAAACGCCGACACATTCAGCGCCACCACCGGAAACAACACGGTGCAATACGCCGCGCGCTCCGGGCCCATGCGCCCGACCAGCGTCAGGTAAGCGGTGAAACCGATCACCGAACCCGGGATCACCAGGTACAGCAGCGAACCGATGTAGCGCGCGTTCCATTCCATGTCGAACGGAATGCCTTTGACCAGGCACCACACCGACAACATCGCCGCGCCGTAGGCCATACCCCAGGCGTTGGTCGTCAGCGGTTTCAATCCGGCCTTCTGCTGCAAACTCGACAGCATGTTGCCAGCCGAGAAGCACAAGGTCCCGAGCAAGGCCAGGCCCAGGCCGAGCAGCGTTTCCGGGCTGGCGGTATGCCCGGCCAGTTCCGGCCAGAACAACAGGCCAAGCCCGAACAACCCCAGTGCCCCGCCCATCAACACATTGCGAGCGATTTTTTGACCGAAAAACACCCGCGCATTCAGCGCATTCCACAGGGTGGCGGTGGAAAACACCACGGCAACCAAACCACTGGGAATCCACTGGCTGGCCGTCAGGAAGCACATGAAGTTGACGCAGAACAGGCACAGCCCCTGCGCCAGACAGATCAAATGCCCACGCCGGTTCATCACTTGCAGACGCCGACTCAGCAGCAACATCGCGAACAGCACCAGCGCCGCGAGGCCGAAACGATAGACGATCGACACCGGAATCGCCACCACGCCCAGTTGCCATTTCAAGGCAATCCAGGTGGTGCCCCAGATCAGCACGGTCAGCAAGTACAACGACAGGTTCATGGCAAACACTCCTCAATAGAGGTTCAGTGTCCCGCGCCCGCTCGCCCCGCACTTGCATAAACTTGCGCTTTTGTCGGCGCAGAGGCTGGCAGGCCAACGTCTACGGAGTAGGATGCAAGGCGTTGGAGAGAACCGATCATGCCCGCACTGGAAACACTGCAAGTCTTTCAAGCCCTCAACCGCTCGCCCAATGCTCGCCTTGAGCACAGCGCCGAGCTCGGTGACGGCATGGCTGCAGCCTTGTGGAGCAACCATCACGACGCGCAGGATTACGAAGCGCCGAGTCATCACACGTTGTCGTGCTACATCGCCGGCGGCACCGGCACGTTTCGCCGCGACCAACCCGGCACCAAGGGCGGCCCCGACAAGTTGTGCATTCTGCCCGCCGAGCATCAATCCGGTTGGGTGATCAACGGCGACATTCGCCTGGCCCACGTGTATTTCAGCCCCGAACAATTCGCCCTCGGCTGCGTCACGCTGCTGGACCGTGAACCGCGCGAACTGCAATTGCGCGAAGGCACTTTTCTCGACGATCCGGCGCAAGCCCGACGCTTTCGGCAGATGCTCACCCTTAACTGGAACGAACCCGGCGAACGCGTGCTGACCAGCAGCCTGGCCCACGAAATGCTCAGCCACGTGTTGCTCGGGCAGGTTGGAATGCGTGAGGGCTTGCGGCTCAAGGGTGGACTGGCCGCGCATCAGCGGCGGCAGTTGGTGGAGTTCATCGACAACCAGTTGGCGGAGGCCATCAGCCTTGGGCAATTGGCCGCGCTGTGCGCGTTATCGGAATACCACTTTGCGCGGATGTTCAGGGAAAGCTTCGGCTTGCCGCCGCATCAATATGTGTTGGCGCGAAGACTGAGCCGGGCAAGGGAGTTGCTGCGCTCGACGTCGCAGCCGTTGGGGGAGATTGCATTGGCCTGCGGGTTTGCCAGCGCCAGTCATTTCACCAATCGGTTTCGGCAGGCATTGGGTGGGACACCTGGCGACTATCGCCAGGCGTTTTTGCGCTAAGGCCCATGACAGTCGCTGCCTCTCAGGACGCCATCGCGGGCAAGCCCGGCTCCTACAGGAATAGGTGTCGAAGCGCACTCCTGTGAACGACACTATTCCTGTGGGAGCCGGGCTTGCCCGCGATGAACGATGACGCGGTCTCGGTCAGAACTCCAAAGTGCTGGAAAACAACACCTGCCGCGAATCGCCCATCGACACAAAGAACCGGCTCGCCGCCGAGGTGTAGTAGGTGCGGTCGAACATGTTCTTCACGTTGAGCTGGAACTTGACCTTCTGCCCTTCGACCTTGGTGTCGTACGTGGCGAATGCATCGGCCACGGTGTAGGCCGGCAGGTCGAAGTCGTTGACGGCGTTACCCGCCCGCTCGCCGACATATCGCGCACCCGCGCCGACGCGCAACTGATCGCCACCGACGATGGTGCCGAAGTCATAGACCGCCGACAGCGAGCCGCTATTCTTGGCGACGTTCTGCAGTTGCTTGCCTTTGTAATCCGGGTCTTCGGTGACTTCAGCATCGATGTAGGCATAGCTGCCGATCATGCTCCAACGGTCCGTGAGCTGGCCGGTCAGATCCACTTCCAGGCCACGGGAACGCACTTCGCCGGCAGCACTGTAAATCGTCACCGGGCCTTCGGCGTTGGCCACCAGTACGTTGCGTTTCTTGATGTCGAACAGCGCGATATCCGCCGTGATGCGGCCCGGCATGTCGAGCTTGGCCCCAACCTCCCAGGACTTGGCTTCTTCCGGCGCAATGCTGCCGTCGAGCACGGTGCTGCTGCCGCTCAACGGCGCGATGGTGGAGTTGGGTTTGAACGATTCGGTGTAGCTGCCGTAGAACGACAGTTCGTCGGTGTAGCGGTACACCAGGCCCGCACGCGGCACCCATTTCTGGCCGTTGTTGTCCGTGTTGGCCTTGAACGGCACACCTTTGCCGGCGTACTGGTCGTATTCCTGGAAGCGCCCGCCCGCGACGAAAATCCATTGGTCGGTGAGGTGGATCGAGTCCTGAAGGAAGATCGAGTTGCTGCGCAATTCATCGGTTTGATTACTGTCGGCCGCACTGACGGTGGTGCCCGGCACTTCAAGGCCGTAGATCGGGTCGACGTAGCTGAAGATGCTCCGGCTTTTCTGGCGGATCAGGTCTTCGCGGTAAATCTTGCGGTACTCGTCATCGAGGCCGAACACCAGGTCGTGTTTCATCCCGGACCATTCGACATTGCCTTCGAGGCCGACGGTGGTGAAGCGGTCGGTGCTGATGGCGTTTTGCGTGCCGTCCATGCTGCGGGTCAACGTGCCTTTGTCGGTGTCGATGGCGGTCACGCGCACCTGGCTGGCGTCGTAGGTTTCACGGTTCCAGCTGTAGCCGAAGTGAGCTTTCCAGTTGTCGTTGAGCTCGTGATCGGCCTCGAAGTGGTACAGGTCCGAACGGCCTTCCATGTTGTTGAACGGCTCGTCGAGGCGCAGGTTGCGCGAGATGTCCAACGGATGATTGGTGTTCGGATCGATGACTGTGCCACGGTCAAACGGGGTCAGAAACTCACGGTGTTCATAGGAGAACAACAGCGTGGTGCTTTCGCCGAACCAGGCCAGCGACGGCGCGATCATCGACTCGCGGTGGGTGCCGAAATTGCGCCAGTAATCTTCGTCTTCATGGTCCAGCACCATGCGATAAGCGAGGCCCGATGTGCCCAGTGCGCCGGTGCTGTCGAGGGTGCCACCGCTGCCGTTCTTGCCATCGTCGTAGGTCGAACCGCGCAGAGTCAGGGCGTTGTACTGTTCCAGTTCCGGCTTCTTGCTGACCATGTTGACCACGCCGCCCGGGTCCTGGATGCCGTACAGCAAGGACGCCGGCCCCTTGAGCACTTCGACGCGTTCGACACTCTCACTCAGGCCACGCCCCTGCACGATCGGCATGCCGTCGCGCATGATCGAGCCGTTGCGGTTGTCACCGAAACCACGCGTCATCACCGAGTCCTGGGTGCTCGCCAGTGTGTTGCCCTGGGTGATGCCGCTGACGTTGGCCAGCGCGTCATCCAGATTGCGCGGCACCTGATCGCGAATGACTTGGGCCGGGACCACATTGACGGTCTGCGGGACTTCCTGGAGCAAGGCCGAAGAACGCATCACCGAACTGGTGGGCGGCGGCTGATAACTCATGGATTGATCGGCCACCGAGGTGATGGTGGTGGCGCCCAGGTTCAGGGTGCCCGCCGTCGGCACCGGCTCAAGGATCAGGGTGTTGGGGTCGGTACGGCGGAAGATCAGTCCCGAACCGCTGAGCAAACGCTGCAGGGCTTGTTCGGCGCTCAACGGGCCGTTGATCGCCGGGGCGGTGACGCCGTAGGGCGCTTCATCGGTGTAGACCACACTGATGCCGGTCACCCGGCTGAAGTCGCTCAGGGCCTGGGGCAGCGGTTTGGCGGCAATGGCGAAGTTGAACGGCGCCCGCTGTTGCGTGCTGCCCGTGTCAGCGGCCGAGGCGATGCTCAAGGGCAGCAACGCCAGCGCCGACATACTCAGTGCCGAGGCACCCAACCACTGTTTGACCCAACCCGATTTTGCCCTGGACTTCATTGCTCGATAGACCTGTGTAGAACCGCAACGGATGCGAATGACTCGCAGTTTCAGTCACTACACGGATGGGGCTTGGTTTTACCTCATCAAAATGTTGAAAATAATTTTTGTTCTGAAAGATGCGGTGTCTGATCGGTCCTCATCGCGGGCAAGCCCGGCTCCTACAGGGATCGGGTTCCTTCATGAGAATGCGGTCAAGTGTGGGAGCCGGGCTTGCCCGCGATGGGGCCAGCAGCTTTAACGCAAAATAATCAGCTGCCCCAACACGCTGTGCTGCTCAAACCCCAACACCCCTTGCAACGAACTCAACACGACCTGCGGATCCCTGCTCGGAAAGCTGCCACTGATTCGCCGCGCCGCCAGTTCATCATTGAGCAACACGATCCGCCCCGGGAAGTAACGCCGCAAATCCTGCACCACCTCGGCCAGCGTCGCCTTGTAGTAATTGAGCCAACCCTGGCGCCAGGCCAATTGCGCTTCGCTGTCCACCGCATGGGATTGTTGCGTTGCGCCGTTGCCATAGGCCACTTGCTGGCCGGCGGTGAGGATTTGCTGCTCCGCGTGCTTGTCCGCAGTCACGCCCACCCGTCCGGACAACACCGTGACTTGCGCCCCCTGCGGTTGCAGGCGCACTTCAAACTGCGTGCCCAGCACTCGCGCCTGCCCCTGTTCGGCATCGACCACAAACGGGTCGCCGGTGTGCGTCACGCTGAAAAATCCGGCGCCGCGTCGCAGCTGGACGCGCCGTTCACCGCGACTGAAATCCACGGCAATGGCGCTGTCGGCATCCAGCGTGACTTGCGATTGATCGGCCAGTGTCACGGTGCGAATTTCGCCCGGTGCCGAGACATAATCGGCGCCCAGATCATCGACCCAACGCATCGGCTGCCAACCGACCCCTACGCCGATCATCAGCACCAGACACGCCGCCATGGCCAGCGCACCCGACCAGCGCCGCACGCTGTTGCGAGGCGATTGATTCATCGCATTGAGATAACCCTGCAAGGCCAATGCATCTTCATCGGCCAGGGTTCGCGCCGGCGCTTCGCTCAATTCCCACACGACTTGCGCCTGTGCATAAGCCTCGGCGTGGGCAGGATCAGCCTGCAGCCAGTGACTGAACGTAAGTTGATCGCCACTGCTGGGCTGGTCATGCAACAAGCTCAGCCAAGTGTAGGCGGCCTGCTCCTGAGCGGGCGTCGGGGTGACGCGTTCGGGCTGATTCACGGTGCTTTCCCTGGCGTGCGCATGGGCGATTCCTGCAGGCTGGCCTTGCAGGCATCGAGGGCGCGCATCATATGTTTTTCCACGGCGCTTTGGGACAAGCCCATGGCCTTGGCGATTTCGGCGTATTTGCGACCGTGGATGCGGTTGAGCAAAAAGATCTGCCGCGTGCGCTCCGGCAAGGCCCGCAACGCCGCTTCGACGTGACGCAAATCATTACCGGCTTCCAGCGCGGCTTGCGGTTCGCTGCCGTGGCTGTCTGGCGCCTCCGGTATCCAGCCTTCGTTGACCCGCACCCGCGTGCCTTCGCTGCGCAAATGGTCAATGGCGATGTTGCCGGCGCAGCGCAGCAAGTAAGTGCTGAGCTCTTCGACTTGTACCAGCGGCCGCCGCCAGAAACGCAGGAACAAGTCTTGCACCAGGTCCGCAGCCGTCGCCCGACACCCCACGCGCCGGTTCACCAAGGCTTCCATCTGCGAACGCTGGGAAAGGAACACCTGCAGGAAATGCGCGCGCGCCCCGCGATGTTCTTCGTCGTGTGGTTCGGGTGGGAGGGTGATCATCGGCTCAGCTCTGCACAAACGTGGTGACGATAGAGGCACCAACGAGGGCGAGATATTAATGATAAATATTCTCATACGCAAAGAGATCCGATTGCCAGATCCCGTTTTACCGAGGAGGCATGAACCTGTTTCTGATGGTTCCCACACCTGCATGGGAATGCAGCTTGAGACGCTCCTCGTCCCAACAGCGGACGCAGAGCGTCCATCGAGGCGTTCCCACGCAGAGCGTGGGAACGATCAGTATCTGCGTGGGAACGATCAGAAATCAGTGCTCAAACAAAAACGGGCCTGCAATCGCAGGCCCGTTTTTTGGGGAGGGTAAAAGTGAATCAGGCTTCAGCCGTTTTGCGCTGCCTGTTCGTTCTCGAGAAATTCGTCTTCCAGCAGCGCATCGGCTGCGTTTCTCTCGAACGGCACCACCACGGCACGTGGTTTGCCTCGCAGTTTGCCGAACAGGTGCTCTAGCGCGTGTTCGAGTTTTTCGGCTGCACCGTCGATCGCCAGTTCCAGATTGGCGGCTTTATGGGTGACAGAAATCGGTTGGTGGCCTTTTGGCCTCGCTTCCAGTTGGCAGCGTATGTCGTGCGGTCCGGGCTTCTCGCCGTTTTCGTCCCGCAGGTGAACCTCGACGCGGGTCAGGTCCTCTTCATATCGTTCGAGCGTGCTCTCAATGGTCGTACGTACCCACTCCTCCAGTCGTTTACTGCCTTGAATATGGTTATCGCTATTGACTTGGATTTGCATAGTTCTTCCCTTATTTCAGCTAGCTCGCGAGAGGCCGGTCAGCTAAGCCCTTGGGCGTCATCACCGTGACCTCTTAACTACACAATCGGTCTGTACGCTGAACAATTCAACCCCTTAAAAAAGATAAATATCTAATCGCAAAAAAAGCCGGACAACGGCTAAAAGCGCTGCTAAGGTCGGGAGTTGGGTCGCTTCACTTCTTTGTCACAATTACTCACATCTGCTGCTCCGCCAGCGGGTGCACACTTCGAAATATTCCCGCCTCCTCCACCAGCCAGTCATGCACCGCGCGCACGCCCGGATGGCTCAAAGCGCCCGGCGCATACAGCAGCATATAGCGCTTGTGATTGGGCACCGTCAGCCCGAACGGCACGATCAATGTCCCTCGCTCCAACTCATCGTTGAGCAGCGTACGCCGCGCAATCGCCACGCCCATCCCGGCGATGGCGGCTTCGATGGTCAGGTGATTGCGATTGAAGGTGTGCCCGCGCCGCACGTCTGCGCCCTCGAAGCCGATGGCATTGAGGTAGAACTCCCATTCCGCGTATTCGTAACTGCCGCGCCAGGCGGTGATGTCGTGCAGCAACGGGAAATGCATCAGGTCCGCCGGGCCATGCAGCGGTGGCCGCCCTCGCAACAGGCTGGGGGCACAGACCGGAAAGATCTGTTCGTCGAGCAAGGCTGTGGATAACAGGCCGGGGTAGCTGCCATCGTTCAGGTCGATGGCCAGATCGAAATCCCCCTCGTGCAGCGGCACGCTGCTGTCCTCGGCCACCAGGCGCAATTGAATGTCCGGAAAGCGCTGCTGCAAACGTGGCAGGCGCGGGGTCAGCCATTTACTCAGGAATGACGGAATCGAGCGTAACCGCAAAGTGCCGCTGATCATTCCGGCGTCCAGACGGCGTAATTCGGCATCGATGCTGCCGTACGCCTCGTTGACCGTAATGGCCAGACGCTGGCCTTCTGCGCTCAGTTCCACACCGCGAGCGCGACGATGAAACAGGCGAAAACCCAAGCGCTCTTCCAGTTGCCGAATTTGCTGACTGACCGCCCCCGGCGTGATGTGCAGTTCTTCGGCGCAACGGGTGAACGACAAGTGCCGCGCGGCACAGGAAAACACGTGCAGCCAGACGTAGGTCTGGGCATGCAATTGACGACTCATCGTTTAGTCCTGCTAAAGGCTGTCTTAGGAAGTTTCGTTGGTCACGATGGACCGAGGGAGTCAGTATCGCCGAGATTGCGCTTGTCCTACAAAAATGGCAGCGATTTCTCCTCCATTACTTGTATAGGCTTTAGCATGGCTATCAGTGTTTTCGATCTCTTCAAAGTCGGCATCGGTCCGTCCAGCTCCCACACCGTCGGCCCGATGCGCGCCGCCGCGACCTTCGCCCAGACACTGATTGACCACGGTTTGCTGGACGCCGTGCGCCGGGTAGAAATCCGCCTGTATGGTTCGCTGTCCGCCACCGGCGTCGGCCACGCCACCGACCGGGCCTGTGTCATGGGCTTGATGGGTGAATGGCCGGACAGCATTGATCCGGGCAGCATCGACAGCCGAATCAACACGTTGCTCGAAACCGGTGAACTCGCGCTGGCCGGCAAAAGAACCATCGCCTTCAACTGGCAGCGCGATCTCTTGTTGCTCAATGAGAGCCTGCCCTATCACCCCAATGCCATGTCCCTGACAGCCTTCGGCGAAACCGGCGAATTGTCGGAGCAAACGTATTACTCCGTTGGCGGCGGTTTTATCATCGAAGCGGCGCAAGCCGAGTCCGGCATCGCCCCTGCCAGCGATGTGGTGCTGCCGTATGATTTTTCCAGCGCCGCCGAACTGCTCAGACTCTGCAACCAGCACGGCTTGCGTGTGTCCGAATTGATGATGGCCAACGAATTGGCCTGGCGCAGCGAAGCCGAGATCCGCCAGGGTCTGCTGCACATCTGGTCGGTGATGCGTGAGTGCGTCGAGCAAGGTTTACGTCACGAAGGCATCCTGCCAGGTGGCCTGAATGTGCCACGTCGTGCCGCGAAACTGCACCGCAGTCTGTTGGAAATCGGCAAACCGAATGTCATCACGTCCACCCTGTCGGCCATGGAGTGGGTCAACCTGTTTGCCCTCGCCGTAAACGAAGAAAACGCCGCAGGCGGGCGCATGGTCACGGCACCGACCAACGGCGCGGCGGGGATTATTCCAGCAGTGCTTCATTACTACATGAAGTTCAACCCGGACGCGTCGGACGATGACGTAGTCGCGTTCTTTCTGGGCGCGGCGGCGGTCGGGATTCTGTGCAAGAAAAACGCCTCGATCTCCGGTGCTGAAGTCGGTTGCCAGGGCGAAGTCGGTTCCGCCTGCGCGATGGCCGCTGCCGGCCTGGCCGACGTGCTCGGCGCCACCCCGGAGCAACTGGAAAACGCCGCCGAAATCGGCCTGGAACACAACCTTGGCCTGACCTGCGACCCGGTCGGCGGCCTGGTGCAAGTGCCGTGCATCGAGCGCAATGCGATTGCCGCCGTGAAAGCGATCAACGCCACACAAATGGCCCTGCGCGGCGACGGTAAACACTTCATTTCCCTGGACCGGGTCATCCGCACCATGCGCGATACCGGCGCCGATATGCATGACAAGTACAAAGAAACTTCACGGGGCGGCCTGGCGGTGAGCTGGGTAGAGTGCTGATTGCACTGTCTGCGGTCATCGCTTCATTCTTGCCCTGAAACGGGCACACGCAATCGCACTTCGTAGCAGCTGGCGCAGCCTGCGTCCGGCTGCGAAGCAGTCGTTAAATCAGACGACGCGGTGTTTCAGCAAGACCGCACACTCAGGTTTTACGACTGCTGCGCAGCCGGACGCAGGCTGCGCCAGCTGCTACAGAGAACGGTGTGGTTTAGTGAGCTTGGATGAGCCAGGACGTCCGTCGCTTTTTTGCCGAGATAGTTGTTCGACAACTTTGTGCGGCATGCCCCTTGCTACGTCACCGATGAGGCAAATGGACTTTTGAAACCTCAGCGAGCGATCTGCCGATGGTCTGGTGGTGCGAACCAACCCGGACATGGCCGGTCAACAACTGCACGTTCAATCAAGCGGTGACGCATCATGGACAACCCCTTTCAGGTCATTACCGATGCCTTTGCACCGGATTACCAGATCAACCTGAGCATTCAGGGTCTGGACGGCAGCATCATGCTGACCCTTTCCAACGCGGGCCGCGTGGTCGCCAAACGCATGATCAGCGCCGACCAGCGCAATGACCCCAAACGCCTCAAACGCCTCGTGCAAAGCATCCAGTTCGGCATTGCCATCGAACAGGGCCACAGTGCCATGGCCATCCTCGAAGCCATGACCGACGGCGACGATCACACTTTGCCGCCGCCCTACATCAATGGCCAGCCCCGACACGCGGTCCGGCTCTAAAGCTCGCCCTTCTCCACTTCCGGATGCTCACCGGACCCCGCACCGATCTTGCGTTGCGGGTGTTCGATTTTCACCGAAGGAAACTGCGACGAAGCGTAACGCACCACCAGGATCGAAAACGCCAGCAGCAAAATCCCGCCGCACAGGTAGATGATCCCCAGGTCCGGCGGGTTATGGTGCGAGACGTTGGAAATCAGCAAGCGCGTCAGCGCGGTGATCGCCACGTAGATCAGGAAACGCACCGGCATGTGGTTGGTCTTGAAATAAATCCCGACCATCGCACCCAGTTCCAGGTAGATGAACAGCAGCAAGATGTCATCGATCTTGATGTGCCCTGCTTCGATCATCCCCATAAACTCCATCACCGCGGCATACGCGGTCACCGCACCGATGGCGAACAGCGCCAGGTAATGGAAGGTTTCGACGAACAGGTTGCCCAGGGATTCGGCCAGTTGGTGCACGTTCTGCCGCAGGTTTTCGGCCCAGTTGATTTTCACGATGATGCTTCCTTAGCTCGGTTCGAGCGGATGATGCGCGATTGACGTGACGGTTGTTCTGCATGCAGAAAAAAGGCCAGCCGCTCTCGGTGAGAAGATGATGAGTTGTTGCTGGACACTTTTGTGGTGAATTCACTGACGCCATCGCGAGCAAGCTCGCTCCCACAGGGGATCTGTGGTGTTCACAAAACCACTGTGGGAGCTTGCTCGCGATTGGGGACAACACGGTTCACCTGACAAACGCCAATTTCGGTCTACATTAAAAAGCCACTACCCAAAGCGCAGGGATTCGCTTATCCTTTTCGCTGTATATAAATACAGTGGTCGAAACAGACAACTATTGTGAAGGCATGTGAGGTGGTGAATGGCCGTCGAAGTGGTATACCGCAGCAGCCGAGATCTGGAGCGCTTGTTCATGGATAAAGCCGAAGCTGACCGTCATGACAAAATGCTCGAACTGGCTGAATTGCTGGCTGAAGTGTTGCAAAAAGCCGTTCCGTCCCTGACCGAGCAGCAAGTGGAAGAAGCCGGGATTTACATGGCGAAGAATCGCGATGTATTTGCCAAGGCGTTCAAGAGCCAGCCGGATGCCTTGTCCGAGCTGCTGAATGCGCCGGCTGAAGTCATTGAAACGGCCGAAGCTGTCGAAGTGGCTGTTGAAGCGCCTGACGCTGCGCCGACCAAGCCAGCCAAAGCGGCCAAGGCACCGAAGTAAGAAACACCCGAATTGAATAGGCCCTGAGTCGAATGACTCAGGGCCTTTTTCATGTCTTGGGCAATAGCAGAATTCAGCGGTACAACACTTTCTCCGCCAGTTCGTCCGCCACCCGCGCAGGCGAGCGTTTTTCCGCCTGGGCATGGGCGAAGACTTCGGTCAGCCGTGAAGCAATTTTCGACAGGTGCGCGGTGATGGTCGTCAGCTCTTCGCCACGGTGCTTGAGCGAAACGTAGATCAGCCCGCCCGAATTGATCACGTAGTCCGGCGCATACAGGATGCCGCGTCGCTCCAGTTGATCGGCGACTTCCAGGTGCGTCAGTTGATTGTTGGCAGAGCCGGCCACCGCCGAGCAGCGCAGTTGTGTCACGGAGTGGCTGTTGAGCACGCCGCCCAGGCCACACGGCGCGAGGATGTCACACGGCGTGCTGAGCAGTGCGTCGTTGGCAATCGGGTGCGCGCCCAATTGTTCCATCGCCAGTTGCACCTTGCCGTGATCGATATCGCTGACCAGCAGTTCAGCGCCTGCCGCATGCAGTTGTTCAGCGAGCGCGTAACCGACATTGCCCAACCCTTGGATGGCCACACGCAGGCCCTCCAGATTATCGCTGCCCAGACGGGCCATCGCGGTCGCTCGAATGCCGGTGAACACGCCCATGGCGGCATGCGGTGCTGGGTCGCCCGCTGACGTGGTGCTGGTGACGTGTTGGGTTTGCTGGGCGATGCAATCCATGTCGGCGACTGAAGTGCCACTGTCGATAGCCGTGATATAGCGGCCGTCGAGCTGGTCGATGCAGCGCCCGAAAGCTTCGAACAATGCACCGCGATTTTCCACATGGGCCGGGCGAACAATCACCGCCACGCCGCCGCCCTGGGCCAGACCGGCCAGCGCAGCTTTGTAACTCATGCCTTGTGCCAGGCGTATGGCATCCTCGACCGCCGATTCGTCGCTGGGGTAGGCAAGGTAACGACAGCCGCCCAGGGCAGGTCCCAGCCGGCTGTTATGAATGGCAATCACCGCCTTCAACCCGGTGACCGGGTCGACGCTCAGATGCAGCGATTCAAGGCGAGTGCTTTGCATGAGAGCGAACATCGTGGGGCTCCCGAATCACTTCTTGTAGTCGCCAGTATAGGCTTGCGCCCAAAAATTGCAGAAGCGCACCGGAATAAGCGGCGCTACTTTGCAGGCTTTCGGACATAACCTGAAACCGCATGTGTGCAGCACTGGACGAATGCCGGAGACGGGGCTAAAACGAGGCATCCGCCGGAGATTTTGATGACGCCCCGACAATGCTTCTTCGATTGCCTGCAACGTTCACCGCCCGCGCTGTTCGAGGCAGGGCTGTGGATGGCGGTCGAGCACGATGCCAGGCTGGCCCCCGAGGCAGTACTGGCCGACCTCAACGACCTGACACAGCAGGTCAGCCAGGGTTTGCCGATGTTGCCGGTCGCCGAACTGGCCCAGCCGTTGTTGCGGCGGATGAATGACCTGGGGTTCGCCCAGGACGACTTCACTCCGTTACGCCCTCAAGTCGCCTTGCTCAACAGAGTGCTGGAGCTGCGACGTGGCCAGCCGTTGTCCCTTGGGCTGATTGCACTGGAGTTGGCCAAACGCCTGGAAATCCCGCTGGTGGGCGTCAACTTCCCCGGGCACTTCCTGTTGCGGGTTCCCGGTGCCGATCATCTGCTCGACCCTTGTGGCGGGCGCCGGTTATACCCCAACGACTGCCGTGAACTGCTGCATCGACAGTACGGCCCGAACATGAAACTCAGCGCTGACCATTTACTGACGGCTGACCCGGTGCAGATGATGCAGCGCCTGTCGCGAAACCTGCGTCAGCTGCACCTGTCCCACGATGACTACATCGGTGCCCTGATCGACGCCGAACGCGTACTGGAACTGGGCAACGCCAACGCCGCCGACTACCTGGCCAGGGCCAGCCTCTATCAACGGCTGGACTGTCCGAATGCCGAGCGATTTGATCTGGAGCATGCGCTGTTGCTCAGCGACGACCCGATCCAGCGGATTCGCCTGACGGAACGGCTGGGGCATTTGCCGCCCAACTCGATCGTCCATTGATTAATCGCCGGCTCCTACAGGGGTCAACATGAGGCTTTATGGGGTATCAGGCTGGTTGGCCGGGTGCGCCGTGATGAACGCTGGATGGGTGGCTGCCAGTGCCGCTACTCGGCGAATTCGTGGATACGCTTCGAGGGAAATATTGAATCGCTCGGCCGCGTACAGCTGGGGGATCAGGTAGACATCCGCCAATCCCGGTTCGTCGCCAAAGCAATAACCCTTCTCACCGATCAACTGCTCCACCGTCGCCAGCCCCTGGCTGATCCAGTGCCCGATCCACTCCACCACTTGCGGCTCGTCATGACCCAGTTGGCGCAGCTTGTTGAGCACGCTGACGTTATGCAATGGATGCACATCGCAACCAATCACCGCCGCCACACCGCGTTCATGGGCGCGGGCGGCAAGGTCTTTGGACAGCAGCGGCACCTGTGGATAACGTTCTTCCAGGTACTCGATGATCGCTGGCGACTGAATCAACAGATCGCCTTCGTCCGTGCGCAGAGCCGGCACCCGACCCTGCGGGTTGATGCCCAGATAAGGCGGCTGCCGATGTTCGCCACCTTGCGGTGCAATCAGGTTGATCGGCAGCGCCTGGTAGTCCAGGCCCTTGAGCGCCAATGCGATTCGCACCCGAAAAGACGAGGTCGAACGGTAGTAGGTATAGAGTTCCATGACCCGATCCTCTTAGCGAGCCGACAGCACTTTGCCGCGGCATTCGCCGAAACCGATAGAGGCAAAACCTTCACGGCTGCAACGGGCACGCAGGATGATTTCGTCGCCGTCTTCCAGGAATTTACGCACCTCACCCGACGCCAGTTCGATCGGCTTTTTACCGCCCTCGGTGATTTCCAGCAGGCTGCCGAACTGACCGCTTTCGGGACCGGACAAGGTGCCCGAGCCGAACAGGTCACCGGCCTGCAACTGGCAACCATTGACGCTGTGGTGCGCGACCATTTGCGCCACGGTCCAGTACATGTGTTGGGTGTTGCTGAGCGTCAGGCGATGGGCCGGCAACTTCTGCTCGCGCAGGCCTTCGGTGAGCAGCAGCACTTCGAGTTCGATGTCGAAACCGCCAGCGGCTTGATCGCGTTTGTCGAACAGGTACGGCAGCGGCTGCGGATCGCCTTCAGGGCGCGCAGCTTGCGGGCGACGGAACGGCTCCAGCGCTTCGGCCGTCACCACCCACGGTGAAATGCTGGTGATAAAGCTTTTCGACAGGAACGGCCCCAACGGCTGGTATTCCCACGCTTGAATGTCACGTGCCGACCAATCGTTGAGCAAGCAGAAACCGGCGATGTGATCAGCGGCATCACCGATGGCGATCGAGTCGCCCATCTCGTTGCCTTGGCCAATCCAGATGCCCAGTTCCAGTTCGTAGTCCAGACGCGCGCACGGACCAAATGTCGGCTCGGTCTGACCGGCCGGCAAGGTCTGGCCTTTCGGACGGCGAACGTCAGTACCGGACGGACGAATGGTCGAAGCGCGGCCGTGATAACCGATGGGGACGTACTTGTAGTTCGGCAGCAGCGGGTTATCGGGGCGGAACAGTTTGCCGACGTTTTGCGCGTGCTCGATACCGACGTAGAAGTCGGTGTAATCGTTGATTTTAGCTGGCAGGTGCATCTCGCAATTCGCCGCCAAGGGCAGCAGTTTTGCGCCTTGGGCTTCGATTTTTCCGTGCAGGGTGCTGCCTTCGGTGAACAGTTCCAGCAGACGTTGGCGCAAGGCAACGCGAGCGTCGCGACCCAGTTCGAAAAACGCATTCAGTTGACCGCCACGGGTCGCTTCGACGGCCGCTTTCGCAGCGCCATCGAACAGCCCGGCTTCCAGCGCCGCCTCCAGATCAAAAATATGCTCGCCGATCGCCACACCGCTGCGCGGGGCTGAACCGTTCACGCTGAACACACCCAACGGCAGGTTTTGCAGCGGGAAATCGGTGTGGCCGTTGGCGGAGGCAACCCAGCTACGAGTGATGGAAGTCTGAGTCATGGGTTATCTCCGGGTCGGGTCGAAAGTGGCAGGCAGCGTGGCCCAGCAGGCATCGTAGTTTGTTTGCAGTTGCGGGCAATCCAGGGCGAAACGGCTCGGGCGCAATACCTGGCTGGTC